>CAMBGW010000001.1 GCA_945866245.1 Verrucomicrobia subdivision 6 bacterium
ATGCAGGCGTTGTCCCGAATCTTTTTGGATAATATTCCCAATGTGCAGTCCAGTTGGGTGACGCAGGGTCCGGCGATGGGGCAGGTGGCTCTTAAGTTTGGGGCGAATGACTTTGGGAGTTTGATGATGGAGGAAAATGTGGTTTCGAGCGCAGGAACGAGTTTTCGTTTAGATGTGAAGGAGATGCGTCGGTTGATTCAAGAGGCTGGATATGAGCCGAGGCAGAGAAACAACGAGTACGAGCTGGTCGAGATCGCTGCACCCGAGTTGGTGGCCTAGCGAGAGAAAGTTATTTGTAGCGGATGGCGCGACCGTTGGCTCCACCAGCGGGTCCGGTGAAACGGAAGCTGGTGTCAACGCGGTCGAGAATGACGGCATCGGCTTTCATCTTCCAAGCTTGTTTCTGGAGAGATTCTTTCATCGATTCCTCGTCGTCCCACAAAAAGATTTGGGGGGCACTGACTAGGCCGATGACTTCGTAAGGTTTTTCAGGGCGATCGAGAAGAAGAGTGACGTTGGTCCAAGGACTGGAATCGGAACTGGTACGGCTTGATTTCTTTTGCGAGGTGGAGGTACGGGAGGAGGTTTGGGCAAAGGAGTCCGGCAGGACTAAGGTCAAAGAGAGAAGTAGGGCAATCAGAGAAAGCAGTTTTTTCATTACTCTTCATTAACAAAAGAGTGGGCGGGAGCAAGAGGGATGAAGGGCTGGTCGTGAACAACTGTTCTGCTAATTCAAAGAGAATGAGAAGTTCGATGAGCCTTTGCGCTAAAGTAGTTTGGGGAGTGGTGGGGTTGGTGGGGGCGGGTGCGTTGGGGGTAGTGGCGTGGCAGCGGGGAGAGCCGGTGAATGCGCTGTGGTTGGTGGTGGCGACGGGGTGTGTCTATGCGATCGGCTATCGGTTTCACAGTGCGTGGTTGATGGCGAGTGTGCTGGCGATTGAACCGGGTCGAGTGACTCCTGCGGAGAGGAAGGCGGATGGGCGAGATTTTGTGAAGACGAACCGGTGGGTTGTTTTCGGGCACCACTTTGCTGCGATCGCTGGGCCGGGTCCACTGGTGGGGCCTGTTTTAGCGGCGCAGTTTGGCTACCTTCCGGGGGTTTTATGGATTTTAATTGGTGCGGTGATGGGTGGGGCGGTGCATGACAGTATTATTTTGTGGCTGAGTGTCAGGAGGGGTGGGAAATCGGTTGGACAGATGATGCGGGAGGAGGTGGGGCCGGCGGCAGGGACACTGTGCCTGGTGGGTTTACTGGGAATTATTACAATTTTGATGGCGGTACTGGCTTTGGTGGTGGTGCGAGCTTTGGCGGAGAGTCCGTGGGGATTGTTTACGATTGTGCTGACGATGCCTTTGGCATTGGGAATGGGGCTAGGGATGCGAGGGGCAGGTGGGGTGAGAACATTTTGGGTGACGGTTTTCGGGGTGTTGGGTTTGGTGGGTTGTGTTTGGGCGGGTAAATGGGCGGCGGGAGTGCCGATCTTGGCCCAGATGTTTACGTGGGAGGCACCGACGTTGGCTTGGTCGATCATGGGATATGGTCTGACCGCGAGCATCCTGCCGATCTGGCTGCTCTTGGCCCCGCGAGATTACCTCAGTTCATTTTTAAAAATCGGAACGGTGGCGGTGCTGGGGGTACTGGTGGTGATTTTAGCGCCGCAGTTGCAGATGCCTGCGCTGACTCGGTTTATTGACGGAAGTGGGCCGGTTTTTGCCGGGCCGATTTTCCCTTTCTGTTTTATTACGATCGCCTGCGGTGCGGTCAGCGGATTTCACTGTCTGGTGGCGTCGGGGACGACGCCGAAACTATTGGCGAGCGAGGCGGATATTCGATTGGTGGGCTATGGGGCGATGATTACTGAAATGTGTGTGGGGGTGTTGGCTTTGGTGGCGGCTTGTTCAATGCCAGCGGGAGAATATTTCGCAATCAATCTGCGGGGGGAGCCAGCGGCGGTCGTGGAGAAGATTTCCGCATTAGGATTTCCCGTGACGGAGCGGGAGATGGAGGATTTGGCCAAGTCGGTCGGAGAAAAGACGATGATTGGCAGGACGGGGGGAGCGCCAACCTTTGCGGTGGGCATGGCGAAGATTTTCGCGCGGTCATTGGGGGGTGCGGGGGAGGGAGCGATGGCGCTGTGGTATCACTTTGCCATTATGTTTGAGGCGCTCTTTATTTTGACGACGATCGATGCGGGGACGCGAATTGGGCGGTTTTTTGTGCAGGAGGTTTTGGGGTGGATTTGGAAGCCGTTGGGTGAGGTGCGATCCGTTTTGGGAAGTACGTTGGGGAGTCTGCTCTTCGTGGGAGGGTGGGGCTGGTTTTTGTATCAAGGGGTGATGGATCCACAGGGTGGGATCAATAGCCTTTGGCCTATTTTTGGGGTGGCGAATCAGCTTCTGGCGGTGATGGCCTTGAGTTTGGCTACGACGGTTCTGATTAAGATGGGGAGGGGGCGGTATGCTTGGGTGACTCTCGTGCCGCTGGCTTGGCTGGTAGTGGTGACCTTTACGGCAGGTTGGATGAAGATTTTCAGTCCTGATCCGCGCTTGGGTTTTCTGGCGGCATGGGAGCAGGCGGTACAGGCGGGTGAGGGAAAATTGGCCTTGGCCCAAGCTACGAATGTGGGGGTGACGGGATTCTTTCTTCTTTTAGTCGTCCTGATTGTGGCAGCTTGCGGAAGAATTTGCTGGAGAAGTCTTCGGGGCGAGCTCGTGCCGCCGGTGCGTGAGGAGGGAGAACCGAGAGTGGCTTAAAAGAAAATCGGGATAATCAAGATCGCCACGATATTGACGACCTTGATCATAGGATTGATGGCAGGGCCAGCGGTGTCTTTGTAGGGATCGCCCACAGTGTCGCCAGTGACTGCGGCGGCATGGGCGAGTGAACCTTTCCCACCGCAGTTACCTTCCTCGATATATTTTTTGGCATTATCCCAAGCCCCGCCGGAGGAGGTCATCGCGATAGCAACAAAGAGACCGGTAACGATTGTGCCGACGAGAACACCGCCAAGGACGACGGGTCCCAAGCCAGGAATAGCGGCGACGGCGACAACGAAGACAACTGGAAGGAGGGCGGGGATGATCATTTGGCGAAGAGCAGCTTTGGTGACGATATCGACGCAGGTTCCGTAGTCGGGCTTTTCGGTGCCGAGGAGAATCCCGGGTTTGGCGGCGAGCTGACGGCGAACTTCGCGGACAACGGCGCCGGCGGCGACTCCGACGGCATCCATGGAGCGGGCGGTGAAGACGAAGGGAAGAAGTCCGCCGATAAAGAGACCGATGATGACTTTGGGTTCAGTGAGGGAGAACTCGAGACTGGGCATGGCTGTACCGAGGGCATGAAAATGAACTTTCAGCTCTTGGACGTAGGTTCCAAAGAGGACGAGGGAGGCGAGGCCGGCGGAGGCGATGGCGTAACCTTTGGTAACGGCTTTCATGGTGTTGCCCACGGCATCGAGCTCGTCGGTACGTTCGCGAATTGATTTTGGCATGCCCGACATGACGGCGATACCGCCGGCGTTATCGGTGATGGGACCAAAGGCATCGAGCGAGATAACGATGCCAGCCATGGAGAGCATGGCCATGACGGCGATGGCGATTCCGTAGAGGCCTGCGAAGTGGTAGCTGAGGAGGATGGCGATGCCGATGAAGCCAACGGGGAGAGCGGTGGCGTGGGAACCGATGGCAAGACCGGCGATGATGTTGGTGGCGTGTCCGGTTTCGGACGCTTTGGCGATGTTACGTACGGGAGAGTAGTGAGTGGAGGTGTAGTAGTTGGTAATGAGGAGAACGACAAAAGTCATCAAGAGGCCCACGAGGGAGGCGAGGTAGATCCCAGTGGTGGAGGCGATTTGGCCATCGTGGGAGAGGCCGTTGGGAAAGAAAATATGAGTGAGTGGCCAGAGGGCGGCGGCGGAGGCGAGTGCGCTGAGAAGAACGCCGAGGCTGAGGAGACGGGTAGGGTTGCCGCGCCCGAAATTCACAGTGAGGATTCCGAGGATGGCGGAGAGAATGGAAACTCCACCGACGATGAAGGGATAACTCAGGGCGGCAGGCTCGGGCTGGCCGTTTCCACCCAGTACGGTGAGGTAGGCGACAAGGACGCAACCGATCAGACTGACGGCGTAGGTTTCAAAAACATCCGCAGCCATTCCGGCGCAGTCGCCAACATTGTCGCCGACGTTATCGGCGATGGTGGCGGGATTGCGGGGGTCATCTTCTTCGAGCTTTGATTCGATTTTGCCCACGAGGTCGGCTCCCACATCGGCGGCTTTGGTATAGATTCCGCCTCCGAGGCGGGCAAAGACACTGACGAGGGAGGCACCGAGAGCGAGGCCGGTGAGGCTATCGATTGCGGCACGGAGCCCGAGGTATTTTGAGGCGATCATGTAAAAGGAGCCGATGGAGAGGAGGGCTAGGGCAACGACGAGAAGACCTGTGACCGCGCCTCCGTTGAAAGCGTTTCGTAGGGCGGCGGTGCGGCCGATGGTGGCGGCTTGGGCGGTGCGGACATTGGCCATGACGGCGATACGCATTCCGGCGAATCCGGCGATGAGACTACAGGCAGCCCCGACAAGAAAGCCGATGCCTGTCGGAAGATTTTTGAAGTAGCAGATTGCGGCAAAAAGAAGGAGGGCGATGCCAGAAACGGCTTGCAGCTGACGATTGAGGTAAGCGGCGGCACCTTCTTGGATCGCGGCGGCGACCTCCCGCATGCGATCGTTGCCATCGGGTTGCCCTTTAATCCAAACGATAAGACCCCATGCGGCGGCTAACCCGACTAGACCAGAAAAGAGACTTAAAGGGAGTGCTTGTTCGAGAATAAATGAGGTCATGGTAAGTTGTTGAAAAGTAGACTTGGGGGTAGGGCGAGCAACGTTTTTCGGGTTGATTTTACGTACTTTTCAGTACTTGTGCGCACTGGACATTTCATCGAGTATATATTTCACATGACTAAATATCTGCAAAATGGAGCCATCAGGGGAATGGATCCTCGGGTTCCCGAGCTGGAGAGGATTGCTACCCTTCTCCAGAGGCGATTTTTGATCGATCTCTTTCGGCAAACCTCGGCCAAGCGGCTTTCGATACCGCAGTTCACCTTATTAGGTTTTTTGGCGGTGGAGTCGGGGGTTCCGATGGGGGTGTTGGCGAAGCGAATGGGGCATGCGACATCGGCTACCACGGGATTAGTGGACCGTTTGGAGGGAGTGGGTTTAGTTCGCCGGCAGGCGTTGAAGGGGGATCGCCGACAGAAGCTGGTGGAGATCACGGCGAAAGGGAAAGAGCTGATGGGGAGGTTGCAGGGTGAGTTGCGGCAGCATTTAAGTGCAATTTTGGGGCAGTTGGATCTGGGGGATCAGGATGCCTGGGTACGGATTTATCGGGTGATGGAGAACTACTGTCGTGACCTACCGCGCAATTAAGATCTTCATTTTATTAGCTCTGGGAGTCTGCGGGCTGCAGGCGGAGGAGAAAAAAGAGGAGGTGGAGGTCACTTTGCCTTTGGCGAGTCGGTCGGCCGTTCCTGAATTTTCAAGTAAGAGGCTAGATTTAGCACAATGCGTGGCTTTGGCGTTGGAGCAGAACACGGAGATTCGTCAGGCGAAAGAGGAGGTTCACCGAAAAGAGGGAGTCGCGGTGGAGGTCAGGAGCGCGTTACTGCCGAAAGTCACAGCCACGGGAAACTTTGATTACCAAGCCAAAGAGCTGAATGGTTTGCTGGTCAACTCAGGGTTTATTTCGGCGGATGAGTTGAACTGGAATGCGGGTATCCGAGTGAGCCAGCTCTTGTTTGACGGAGGGGCGGCGCTTTCGCGAACACGGGCGGCACGTATGTCGGAGAGCCAATCCATGCTCCTCCTGCGGGACACGATTGATCGAGTGATTTTAGAGGTGCGAAAAAATGTTTATGCGGTGTTGCTGAATCGCGCCCTGATTGATGTTCAGACGGAAGCGGTCAACTTAAAGAAAGCGCAGCTGACTTCGCAGCAGAAGCGTTTTCAAGCGGGCACGGTGACGAAATTTAATGTGTTGAGGGCGGATGTGGAGTTGGCCAACAACATGCCGCAGTTGATCCGAGCGCGAAACAACAAGAGAGTCGCGGAGGTGCAACTGGCAAAAGTGATGGCGTTGGATTACCCGATGGAGTCGGCAGAGGATTGGACTCCACCGGTTTACGTGGAGGGAGATCTGCCTTACCAACCCGTGAAGGTCGAGTTAACCGCCTCGCTGCAAAATGCGGTGCGGAATCGAAACGATTTGCGGGCAGTAAAAAAAGAGATCGAAATTCAGGGCAAACTATTTGAAGCAGCAAAAAAAGAGGCCTTTATTCCTAAGATTGTGGGTTCGGGGGGATATGATGTCATTCAGAATCCTGGAAGCTCCTCGTTTACAGACAGTTTCAATGGGCCTGCGGCATCGATCAATGGGACGTGGACGCTGTTTGACGGGATGTTGAGCACGGGTCGATTCATGCAGTTGAAAGCGCAGATTCGAAAAGCGGAGGTGGCGTATGAGGAGAAGCGAAGATTTGTGGAGAGTGATGTGCGGGATGCATTTGTGAAGATGGAGGAGGCGCAGCAGTTGGTGACATCGCAGCAGCGAAATGTGGAGCAGTCGCGCGAAAGTCTGCGCCTAGCTGAGGCCAGGTTTAATGTCGGAGCGGGGATTCAGCTCGATATTATCAATGCCCAGTCGAATCTGACGCAGGCACAGTTCAATGAGCTGCAAGGGAGATTTGATTATAATGTGGCGGTGGCGCTTTTGGAGAGGGCAACTGCGAGTCCGTTTGGACCGAAAAATCCGCCTGCCCTACCCGCCGAGGCTGGGCTCTCCCCCAAGCCACGAGTGAATATGCAGGCATCGACTCGGATGGACCTTCAGCCTGGGCAGTGAATTTCCTACGCTTCGCGGAGTTCGACGGGGACGGGCGAGGCTGCCTGCACGGATTTACTCTCCGGTCGAATCCACCCATGGGGACGGCAGATATTCCGCAAATTTTGCAAGAAGCGGGTTTGCCTGAAAACTATGTGATGGGGGAGCAGACGCATGGAGCGGGGGTGGCGGTGGTGGGGTTGGGGGATAGAGGGAGAGTCGTTCCGGGGGTGGACGGGTTGGTGACTATGGAGAAAAATTTATCGCTGGTGATACGGGTGGCTGATTGTGGGCCGATATGGATTCGGTGCAAGAAGACGGGTGCGATTGGGTTGGTGCATAGTGGAAGGAAGGGAACGGAAGCGGGCGTAGTGCAGGTTGCGATTCGTAAAATGAGGGATGAGTATGGGGCGGAGGTGAGGGATATGGTGGCGCTTTTGGGGCCTTGTGTGCGACCTCCGCACTATGAGGTGAATTTTGCGGCGGAGATTATTCGGCAACTCGAGCGGGAGGGGGTGGGTCAGGTTGTGGATAGCGGACTTTGCACGGCGCAGGATATGAAGCGTTTTTATTCGTATCGTGCGGAGAAGGGTAAAACGGGCAGGCATTTTGCACTCTTGGCGCGGGGCGATTAGTTTTTTACGTTTTTTCGGTGGGGAGGGGGCGGCAGGAGTGTTTCGTCGCTGGACGAAGTAGGTAAGAGGGAGCCAGCATAGGAAGAATGAAAGTGGATGCCCCAACCCCGTTTGCACGTAAGAAAGATTTGAGCCTACCGCTTTTTTCGGCTCGGGTGCAGGCGGGGTTTCCTTCTCCGGCGGACGATCACTTAGAGCGGTCGATCGATTTAAATGAGGAGTTGGTGCGGCATCCTGCGGCGACCTTCTTTGTGCGAGTGAAGGGGGAGTCGATGATGGATGCGGGAATCCAGAGCGGAGATATTTTGGTGGTGGATCGATCGTTGACGCCGACGGATCGGAAGATTGTCGTGGCGATGATTGATGGGGAGTTCACGGTCAAGCGGTTCCGGAATCAGGAGGGGAGAATTTTTTTAGAGGCAGCGAATGAACAGTTTCCCGCGATGGAGATTTCGGGAGATCAGGAGCTGGTGGTTTGGGGAGTGGTTTCGTTTGTCATTCACCCTGCGAGGTAAGAGATGAAGTCCCGCTTGGCTTTGGTCGATTGCAATAATTTCTTCTGCTCATGCGAGAGGGTTTTTGATCCATCGCTGATGGGAAAGCCTGTGGTGGTTTTATCGAATAATGATGGGTGTATTATTTCGCGGAGTGAGGAGTCGAAGGCACTGGGGATTCCGATGGGGGCACCGCTGCATGAGCAGCAGGAGGTGATTCGGAGGAACGGGGTAAAGGTGATGAGTTCGAACTATACGTTGTACGGGGATATGTCGGCTCGAGTGATGACGATTCTCCGGGAAGCGGCCACGGGGATGGAGGTGTACTCGATCGACGAAGCTTTTTTGGAGTTACCAGAAAATTTTGGTTTTCAGGAGGCTAGAGCACTGCGGGCGAAAGTTTTGCGTTGGACGGGGATTCCGGTGTGTATCGGAATGGGGGAGACGAAGATGTTGGCCAAGCTGGCGAATCGTCACGCCAAGAAGAACCGGGAAAAGAGTGGGGGAGTGTTTGAGATGGGGGAGGGAGCGGAGGCGGAGGAGCTGATGGCAGGGGTGGCGTGTGATGCGCTGTGGGGAGTGGGGAAGAATCTTTCTCGGCGACTGGCGGGGTTGGGGATTACGACGGTATTGGAGTTTAAGAAGGCGGATCCAGTTCAGATCAGGAAGAGTCTGGGGGTGGTGGGAGAGCGGATGTTGAGGGAGGTGAACGGGACGAGGTGTTTGCAGTTGGAGGAGATGCCACCGGATCGAAAAGGGGTGATGGCGAGTCGATCGTTTGGGGCTCCGCTGGAAAAGTTGGAGGAGTTGGAGGAGGCGCTGGCTCATCATGTCGCGAGGGCGGGTGAGAAGGTGAGGCGGTTTCATCTTTGGGCGACGCGGGTGGATGTTTTTTTGCAGACCAACCGTTTTCAAAAGGGAGAGCCGCAGTACTGTCCAGGAGCGGGGGTGAATCTGACTCAGGCGACAAATGGAACAGCGGCGCTGATGGGGATTGCGGCCAAGTTGCTCAAAAAGATTTATCGACCGGGATACAAGTACAAGAAGGTGGGGGTGATGTTAGGGGGATTGGTGGGGGCGGGGGCGTATCAGCCAGTCTTGGCGTTTGAAGGGGTGAGAGAGGAGCCAAAGGTGGATATTGATAAAATCGTGGATGAGATTAACCGGAAGCTTGGGGACAGAAAGAACCCGGTGATTACGCGTGGGAGTATGGGGAACCGAAGGCTGGGGGGTGCGTGGAGAATGAAGAGCGGGCATCGCTCGCCCGCGTATACGACTTCCTGGAGTCAGTTGCCGGTGGTGGGGTTGGGAAAATCTGGGGCGAAGAGAAGTTAATCTTCGGTGGATTGGGAGGAGAGGTGGAGCCCCTCGGCCATGAGCTGTTCGAGAGTGGCGCTGACGGTGGCGGATTCACGGCTGAGAGTGACGGCGGCTCCGTTGGCTTGGTAGGTTTCCGGCTTTTCTAGTTCGGCGGTGATTTGGGCGAGGCGATTTTCGAGGGCGAGAATTCGTTGTTCCAGTTCGGCAACTTGGGTGGCGTGCTGTTTTTTATTTTGGCTTTTTGCCTGACGAGCTTGGGCTTCGGCTCTTTTTTGCTCTTTGCTTTTGCGTGGGGTGGGGGCTTTTTCGGGCGTGGGGGCGTGGGCGGGAGGTTGGGGGGCGGTGGGCTGGGCGTTGGAGAGCTGCTCGCCTGCGGTCAAAGCGGCGCGTTCGGACGTGGCGCACGATTTATCCAGGTAGTACTGGTAATCGCCGGCGTAAGGAGTGAGTCGGCCCGCGCTGATATGAAGAACGGTGGTGGCCATGGCGCGGATGAAGTGAACATCGTGGCTGATAAAGATGAGGGTTCCCTCGTACTGCCGAAGAGCGGTAATTAAGGCATCGATCGACCCAATATCGAGATGGGTGGTGGGTTCATCCATCAGGAGAAGGTTGGGCGGATCAAGGAGGAGCTTGACGAGGGCGAGGCGGGATTTTTCTCCTCCGCTCAAGATGCCCACGGTTTTAAAGACGTCATCTCCGCGGAAAAGGAATGAACCAAGGACGGTGCGCGCGGTCTGCTCGCTGACGGGATTGGGGGAGTGGAGAACCGATTCGAGGACCTGATGGCTCATATTCAGCGTGTCCCCCCGATGTTGGGAGAAGTAGCCGACGCGGACATTGTGGCCGAGGATTCGTTCTCCTTTTTGAATCGAAAGGGCCCCTCCAAGAAGTTTAAGAAGAGTGGATTTACCTGCTCCGTTGGGGCCTACAAGGACGGTGCGTTGGCCGCGCTCGGCTTCGAAGTTCAGCCCCCGATATACGGGCAGATCTCCGGACCCGTCGGTATTGGAGTAGGTATGATCCACCTCTTTTAGGTTGATGACTCGCAGCCCGCTTCGGACGGGTTGGGGAAAGGTGAATTTAATCGAGCGGGTGGCCGAGACAGGGGCTTCGATCTTTTCCATACGATCGATCTGCTTGAGTTTGCTTTGGGCTTGGGAGGCTTTGCTGGCCTTGGCGCGAAAGCGATCGGCGAACTGTTGCAGGGAGGCGATCTCCTTTTGCTGATTTTTAAAGGCGGCGAGGTGCTGCTCCTCGCGAGCGGCTTTTTCCACAACGTACTTATCGTAGTTGCCGCGATATCGGTGGAGTTTGGATTGGGAAATTTCCACGATCGACCCGACAAGCTGGTTGAGGAATTCTCGATCGTGGGAGATCATGAGGATGGCGCCAGGATAGTTACGGAGATATTCCTGAAACCAAACGAGAGATTCGAGATCGAGATGGTTTGTGGGTTCGTCCAAAAGAAGGAGATCGGGCTCTTGGACGAGAAGGCGGGCAAGGTGGGCTCGCATGATCCAGCCTCCGCTGAGGGCTTTGGCTTTGCGGTGGAAGTCGGAGTCGCGGAAGGCGAGGCCGCTGAGGATCTGTTTGGCGCGGGGCTCGAGCTGCCAGCCCCCTAGTTCGGTGAAGGTGTCGATGGCTTCGTGGTACTCGGGGTCTTCGAGAGTGCCGGCGGCTTCATGTCGTTTGATCGCTTGTTGAACGCGCGACATTTCGGGGGAGGTGGCGCAAGCGAGTTCAAGAATCGTCTCGTCCCCTGCGGGGGCGGACTCCTGAGGAAGAAAGCCGAGGGTGATATTTTTCTCGAGGGCGACGCGACCTTCGTCGGGGGTGGCTTCGCCTAAGATGAGTGAGAAGAGAGTGGATTTTCCTGCGCCGTTTGGGCCAACGAGGCCGATCCGGTCTTCACGATTAATTTGGAGTGAAACGTCGCTAAAGAGAGTGCGGCCTGCGAACGATTTACTGATTTGGGAAAGGGTGAGCATGGGGAGCGGATTGGGCGGGTGATCAGATGAGCTTGAGGGCTAGAAGCAGAGTGCGTGTGCTGACGAGGATGAGGAGGATGCCGACGAGGCGCATCATGGTTTTTGCGGGAAGGATTTTGCAAAGTTTAGCGGCAAAGGGGGCGGCGATGACTCCACCGAGGATCAGGCCGGCAATGAGGGGTAGATTTTCTAGTTTCAGAAAAAAGAAGAAGGTGAGGGCTTGGCTGAGGGTGACAAAAAATTCGGCCATGTTGACCGAGCCGATGACGAAGCGGGGTTGATGGCCTTTGGCGAGGAGTGTGGAGGTGACGACGGGGCCCCAACCACCTCCGCCAACGGCGTCGAGGAAACCGCCGGTGAGCGCGAGGGGGATGGCTTTGGCGGGCTCGGGGGTAATGGAGATCGGCTTGTGGTTTGCGCGGTAAAGGATGTAGGCCCCCATCAGGATGAGGTAGGCGCTGATCCAAGGTTTGAATTTTTCGCCAGGGAAGTTGGAGAGGATGTAGGCTCCCGTGACGCCTCCGACGACTCCGGGAATGCACAGCTCGAGGAAAAGGGTTTTATTTACGTTTTGGTGGAAGATGTGGCTTATGCCGCTGACTCCGGTGGTGAAGATTTCCGAAACTTTGACGCTATAGCTGACCAAGGCAGGTGCGGTGCCGAGCGCGAGGAGGAACGAGGAGCAGGTTACGCCGTAGGCCATGCCGAGTGTGCCGTCGACAATTTGGCCTGCGAGGCCCACGAGGATGGCGATGAAGAAGGCGGGAGACATGTTGGGACGTTAGGGGAAGGGTGGCTATGTGCCGAAGGGAAAAAAGGGGTATGACGCGACCAAGGTTAGCCGCGTTCGATCATGGCGTAGGCGCTGTGATTGTGGATGCTCTCAAAATTTTCGGCCTCGACGCGGTACCAGTTGATATCGGGGTGGGCCTCGCACTGGAGAGAGACGGCGCGGACGAGGTCTTCTACGAAAACGGGATTATCGTAGGCGCGTTCGGTGACATGTTTTTCGTCGGGTCGTTTCAGCAGAGAGAAAATTTCCGAGCTGGCACAGGATTCAACCAGGGCGACGAGGTCTTCGATCCATACTGTTTTGCCGAAGGTGACTTCAAGTCGAACGAGGCCGCGTTGATTGTGAGCGCCGCGCTCACTAATGGCTTTGCTGCAGGGGCAAAGCGTGGTGACGGGAACGGTGACGGCGACTTTAAAGCGGAGATCTTTTCCATGAAGGGTAGCGTCGAAGTGGATTTGGTAATCCACTAGGCCGGGGGAGGCGGTGACGGGGGCTTTTTTTTCGATGAAGTAAGGGAAGTCGAGCTCGAGGTGGGCGGAGTTGGCTTGGAGGCGTTGTTGGAGGGCGCGCAGGATGGCGGGAATGCTTTCGACATGGATGAGGCTGCCGTGTTCTTGGAGAACCTCGAGAAAGCGGCTCATGTGGGTGCCTTTAAACTGGTGGGGCAGATCGACGGCGAGGGAGACGGTCGCGACCGTATTTTGGGTAGCGTGAGCGCGGTCGCGCACGAGAATGGGGTAACGAAGTCCTTTTACTCCGACCTTATCGATTCGCAGATTGCGGGTATCGGGGGAGGCTTGAGTATCGTGGAGGGGAGTAGTTTGAATCGGGCTATTTTTCAAAGCGTAAGTAGATTAACTGAATCCAGAGTGCGGGCAAAGGCTAGGCGCACAAAGTTGGACCTCTGACCCCAAAAATGAAAAACCGCACCCTAAGCCATTGACAATCAACAGATTGCAAGACCTCTGACCCCACATAAATTATTGAAGATCAAGGGTTTGCGGGGCATGTTTTTAAAGATGAGTTGGGGCGAGGCCTTTTTTGTATGGGGGAAGAAGAAAAAGCGAACCCTTTTGATGATTGAGCAGTTTAATCCTCTATGAAGCGGACAAGGTGCCGGTTTGGGTCGAAAAGAGGGGTGAAATGGGCGACTTGTCCCGCCCTAGAGTTGGCATAGAAAGGTTTGGATGAGCGCCCAGAGGGTTCGAGTCAAGTCGGCTACAGGGATGTACTCGGTTTATGTGGGGGACAAGATCCTTCCTCAAGGATTACAAACGCATCTGCCCGCCAAAGTGCCGGTTGCGATGTTGGTGGATGAGGGGATCGCAGCGCTTCCTCTTACTTTAGCAATTTTTGCGTGGTTAGAAAAACGTGCATCTCGGGTGGTGCGCGTGAGGATTCCGGCGGGGGAGCGGTCGAAATCGGTTGAGGAGTATGGAAGGGTGGTTCGCCAACTCGCGGGGGCGGGACTGACTCGGGACGGGTGGATTGTGGCGGTGGGGGGTGGAGTGACGGGGGATTTGGCGGGTTTTGTCGCGGCTACTTATTTGCGCGGGTTACCGATCATTCAGATTCCCACCACCGTGGTGGCGATGGTGGACAGCAGTGTGGGAGGAAAAACTGGAGTCGATCTACCTGAGGGGAAAAATTTAGTTGGGGCGTTTCACCCGCCCAAAGCGGTCTTGGCAGATTTACGGTGGCTGGAGTCCTTGCCTGTGGCGGAAAAGCGGGCGGGAATGGCGGAGGTTCTAAAGTATGGAGCGATTGCGGACTCGAAACTTTTCGGTTCGCTAGCCAAAGGGCCACCCCGCTCGATGAAAAAAGTGGTCAAGCGATGTGTGGAGATTAAAGCCAAGCTAGCGGGGGAGGATGAAAGAGATTTGAAAGGGAAACGTGCTCTTTTAAATTTTGGTCACACGGTAGCTCACGGGCTGGAGGGGTTGGTGGGATATGAGGGGCTCCGGCATGGGGAGGCGGTGGCCATTGGGATGGTGGTGGCGGCACACTTATCAGTAAAGGCACGGCGATTTAAGAAGAGGGCAGCGGAAAAGTTAAAAGCGGCCATTCGGGCTCACGGGTTACCTGTGACTCATCCAGAGTTGCGATGGGATCGTTTGTCCCCATTGATGGCGAGGGATAAAAAGGCCACCACGCAAGGAATTCGATGGGTGCTCTTACGGAAGATTGGCAAAGCGGATCTGGTGGAGGGTGTTACGGAGAAAAAAATTCAGCTGTCTCTGGAGGAAGTGCGGGAGGGAAAACTCCCCAAGGGATGACACGGACGGAGTCCTATCTCATTTTCAACGCCCTGCGGTTGGTGGGGCCGGTGAGGGTGAGAAAGTTGCGGGAGGTGTTTGGTCGGGTGGAGGATATTCTGGGATTGCCGACAGCCAAAATGGCGGGAGTGGAGGGGGTTGGGCAAGCGGTCGCAGAATCGATTCGTGGGTGGGAAAAAAGTTTTGATCTGGCGGCTGAACTCAAACGAATGGCCGAGCTGAAACTCCAAGTAGTGGATTGTGAGGATCCCTTATATCCGCCCCTTTTGCGCGAAATCCATGATCCGCCGATGGTCTTGTACTACCGCGGAAAAATAGAGGCGGTGCGGGGAGCGTGCATCGGGATTGTGGGAACGAGAGAGGCGACGGGTTACGGGATCGAGTTAGCAAAAAAATTGGGCTACCAGCTATCTTACGCGGGGGTGGGGGTGGTAAGTGGGTTGGCCCGGGGAATCGATACGGCGGCTCACCAAGGTGCACTGGCCGCGAAAGGGCGAACGGCGGGGGTGCTGGGTTGTTCGATGGATCAGATGTATCCAGCCGAGAATCGATCTCTTGCGGAGAAGATAGTTGAGGAGGGTGGGTGTGTGATGAGTGAGTTTTGCTTAGGGACAGCACCCGACCGACAAACCTTTCCGATGCGGAACAGAATTGTCAGCGGGTTGAGTAAGGGAGTTCTCGTGATCGAGGCGGCGAGGGCGAGTGGAGCGATGATTACGGCCAAGCAGGCGTTGGAGCAGGGGAGGCAGGTGTTTGCCGTCCCAGGTCGAATCGATCATCCGCAGTCGGGGGGGTGTCATCAGCTTTTAAAGGATGGGGCTCGGTTGGTAGAGTCGGTGGAGGATGTACTGGCGGAGTTTGAATTTTTAATTCCGAGATCGGAGATGCCGGTCCCAGTGGCCCCGACAGGAAATTTAGGGGAGGAGGAAAAAAAAGTGTTGGAGGGTTTGGGTCGAGAGGAGATGCATGTGGACGTTTTGACGCGAAAATGCGGGTTGCCATCCCCGGTGGTGTCGGCCACCCTTCTCAAGCTTGAACTCAAGCATCGGGTGCGACAAATGCCCGGTAAGTACTTCACCCGCATTGATTAACATATGCCAAAAAAACTGATTATCGCGGAAAAGCCGAGTGTGGCCAACGATTTGGCCAGGGTATTGACTGGGTTTAAGAAGGAGGGGGAGTATTGGGAATCGGAGGATTTTGTCTTAAGTTCGGCGATTGGGCATTTGATTGAGTTGTGTAAACCGACGGAGTACGGAAAAGGAAAAGGGAAGTGGAGCTTTGAAAGCCTGCCCTTACTTCCGGAGGAGTTTAAGTTAAAGGTGATCGAGCGGACGGCTCCACGCTTTGAAGTTTTAAAAAAGCTGTTGAAGAGAAAAGATGTTACGGGAGTCATCAATGCATGCGACGCGGGACGAGAGGGGGAGCTGATCTTTCGGTACGTGATGGAGGCAGCGGAGTGTAAGAAAAAAGTTCAGAGACTGTGGTTGCAGTCGATGACGCCGGGTTCGATTCGGGATGGTTTTACGAAATTGCGGAAAGAGGAAGAGATGGAGCCTCTTTTGGCGGCGGCTAAGTCCCGCTCCGAAAGTGACTGGCTTGTGGGAATTAATACAACCCGGGCTCTAACAGCCTTGAATTCGAAGGGCGGAGGATTTTTTCTGACGACGGCGGGAAGAGTCCAGACTCCTACGTTGAGTATTTTAGTGGAAAGAGAGCTGCAGATTCGAGCGTTTGTGCCGAAAGGATATTGGGAGGTGCATGCCACCTTTGGGGCGAAGGCAGGGGAGTATGAAGGAAAATGGTTCGACGAAACGTTGGCCGATCAAAAAGTGGCTGAGCGGGGGGCGGAGCAAAGGCCGGAGCGGCTTTGGACCCAGGAGCGTGCAGAGCAGATTGTGGGAGAGTGTCGGGGAAAAACGGGTGAGGTGCATGATGAGAAAAAACCTGCCCGCCAGTTGTCCCCGCTTCTTTATGATTTGACGAGTTTGCAAAGAGAGGGAAACAGCCGGTTTGGGCTATCGGCGCGTCGGACACTGCAAATTGCCCAAGCGCTCTATGAGAAGCACAAGGCGATTACCTATCCTCGAACCGATTCTCGGTATTTGCCTGAGGATTATCTGGCGGTGGCCCAATCGACTTTAGAGAACTTTGAGGGAAGTGAATTTGGGGAATTTTCCAAAACGGTCTTGAAGAAGGGTTGGTTAAAGCCGACAAAAAGGGTGTTTAACTCGGCCAAAGTCAGCGACCACTTTGCGATTATCCCAACGCAGCAGATTCCCGCCAAACTGGATGAGATTGAGATGAAGGTTTATGCGGCGATTGTTCGCAGATTTATTGCGGTGTTTTATCCAGAGGCGGTCTACGAGGTGACGAACCGAATCACGCGGGTGGGGGTGCATGCATTTCGGACTGACGGGAAAATTCTGAAAGAGGCGGGTTGGTTAGCGGTGTATGGGAAAGAGGCGGCAGAGGAAGGTGGTGAGGAGGGCAAGCTGTTGGTCCCGGTGTTAGATGGGGAAAAAGTGAAGACGGTGGCGATTTTGGCGGAGGGATTACAGACTAAGCCGCCGGCTCGGATGACCGAAGCGACGTTGCTCAGCGCCATGGAGGGGGCAGGGAAATTGATCGAGGATGATACGTTGCGGGAAGCGATGGGGGAGCGGGGGTTGGGCACCCCAGCGACGCGGGCGGCCACAATTGAAACTTTGATTTCGGAGGAGTATGTACGACGGATTGGTCGGGAGCTGGTGCCAACGGCGAAGGCCTTTGGGCTTTTTGAGACTTTGGATGCGTTAGGGATTGAGATTTTGCAATCCCCCGAAATGACCGGGGAGTGGGAACACAAGTTGAAAGAGATCGAGCATGGGCGGATGAAGAGGGATGAGTTCATGCTAGAAATTCAGAAAGTGGCTCGGGACATTGTCGAGAAAGCACGGGTGTTTCAGGATAAGGATCATGTTTTGCGAAAGCTGGATTTTAAGGATCCGCAAACAGGGCAGGAGTTTGAGGAGACGTTGCGGGAGTATCGGACTTTGGATCAGGCCTATGCGGTGCGCAAGGTGCTGGCAGGTCGCAGAATTGAGGCGCATGAATTTCTCGAGTTACTGGAAAAAGGAACAATGGGTTTGGTGGATGGTTTCCGCAGTCGCTTAGGTCGCCCTTTTTCGGCTGGTCTGAAGCTAGGTGAGGGCCGAAAGATCGAGTTAGTGGTGGGGGAAGAGGAGGGAACGTTGGATTTTACGGGGCAGGAGCCATTGGGGCAGTGTCTCGCCTGCGGGGGGAACATGTTTATGAGCCAGCTTCGTTATGTCTGTGAGCACAGCGTGTCGAAGCCCTCGACGTGCACCTTTAAGGTTTCCAAGAAAATCTTGAATCGAGATATTACTGTTCCTGAGGTTCAGGATTTGTTGAAGAACAAAAAAACGGCTCTTTTGGAAAAGTTTATTTCCAATAAGACGCGTCGTCCTTTTTCCGCCGTTCTCATGTGGAAAGACGGAAAGGTGTCCTTTGACTTTCCCCCGCGGGAACCGCGCAAGCCCAAGAGCGCCAAGACGGCGAAAGCCCGGGCCAGCGCGGCCACCTGAAAGCCACGCTCATCGAGTCAACCGATCCAAGGACGGTTGCCTTTCTGAAACATTTGGAGGAGGAGAGAGGTTTATCGGCGCATACCGTGCGAAACTATGCGCAGGTGTTGGGAGAGTTTCAAAAAAAACGGCCGGGGGAGTGGGCAGAGATTCAAGAGTCGGATTGCCGAGCGTATCTTCATGGTTTGGCGGGGGAGGGGCGCCATGGGCCAGCTTCGGTGCGGCTTCGCTTCTCTGCATTAAGAACTTTTTTCCAATGGATGCAGTCCCGTGGGGAGAGGGCGGATAACCCTGCCTCAGGTCTACGATTGCCAAGGCCAAGAAAAAGTTTGCCTCGTTTTTTGAGCGAGGAGCAGATGGTCAATCTTCTCTCTTCGCCGTGCCGTATTTTAGAGAAAAAACCGAGGAAGTCGGCCGGTCGTAAGGAACCAGCTTGGGCGAGATGGCGGGATGCCGCTTTATTGGAGCTGCTGTATGGAACCGGCTTGCGTTTGGGGGAGGCTTTGAGTCTTTCTTGGAGGGCATTTCATGAGGAGGGAAAGAGGACATTGAAAGTCAGGGGAAAGGGTGGAAAGGAGCGGCTGGTGGTTTTGGGAGATGCAGTGCGAGAGGGCATGGCAAAATATTTCGAAAAGCTACCTGCGGCTTGGAGGAGAGAGGCAGGCCCAGCTTTTCTCGGTCCGCGGGGGCATCGGATGTGTGCACGTGTGTTCCAGCGAAATCTGAAAGAATATTTGGCGGAGGCGGAGTTAGATCCCTCTCTAACCCCCCATAAGTTACGACATAGTTTCGCGACCCACTTGTTGGCACGCGGCGCAGATTTGCGGGCGGTGCAGGAGTTGTTGGGTCACGCAAGATTGACGAGTACGGAAATTTATACGCGGGTGACGACGGAGCGATTGCGTGGGGCTTACGGAAAGGCACATCCGAGAGCATGAGAGCAATTCCAGAGAGTTGGCTAAAGATCGGTTACAATCTGCTGTTTACCGTGGGGTTTGCTCTGACATGGCCCTATTTGACGTATCTGATTTGGCGGAGGCAGCCGTTTTGGGAAAGGTTGGGGGAACGGCTGGGGCACTATCCCCAAGAGTTGAAGGAGTGGCTGAAGCACCCCCAGCGTCCTGTTTGGATTCACGCGGTGAGTGTGGGGGAGATGTTGTTGGCAAGAGTACTGGTTCGGGAGATGAGGGTTTTAAAACCTGACCTAAGAATTTTAATTACGACAGGGACACCTACGGGGCGAAGAGTAGGTGAGCCTCTCTTGGATTCTCAAACAAGAATGGTGTATGTGCCGACCGATTTTTACTACTCGATGTTGCGGGCCTTTCGGCGGATTCAACCGGCTGCGCTGATTTTGGTGGAGAATGAGATTTGGCCAAACATGTTATGGCGGGCACGGAAAATGGGAGTGAAGGTATATCTTGTGAATTCTCGCTTATCTCGGAGGAACCGGCGTCTGTTTCGGATGGGCAGGACTTTTGTGCGGCCTGTGCTTCAGCTGTTCGATTGGATTGGGGTGCAGAGCCAGGAGGATATGGGGCGATTTGCAATCGCAGGGTTTCCCCAGGAGCGGCTGCATCTGATGGGCAGTATGAAATATGATGTCGCCGCCTTGGTGGCGGATCATCCAGGAAAGGGGGTGGAGGTGAGAGAGGCGGCGGGTTGGGGAGAAGGGCAGATTGTTCTTTTGGGGGGCAGCACACATCCTGGTGAGGAGAGATTATTGGCGGAGATGGTCAAGGGGTTGAAAGGGAAGCATCCGGAGTTACGGTTGATGTTGGTGCCGAGGCATGTGGAGAGAACGGGATCGATCTTAGGTGAGTTGGCGGGGACGGGGTTGCGGGTGGTGAAGCGGTCGGATTTAGTTCGTGAAGGCAGGAGCGATCCGGAAATTGTCTTGGTCGATACAACGGGAGAGTTGCGGGATCTTTACCCAGCAGCAGAGGTGGTTTTTATCGGCAAGACACTGACGGGTACGGGAGGGCAAAATTTTCTGGAAGCAGCGCGTCATGGGAGAGCGATTGTCGCGGGGCCGCACATGGAGAACTTCATGTCTTTGAGGCGGGAGTTTGAGGAGGCTAAAGGAATTCGGGTGACTGGATCCGTTGAGGAATTAGGAAGGGTGGTGGACGAGCTGTTATCGGACAAGAAGGAGCGAGATGGATTAGGTCGGCGAGGGGCGGACTGTTTCAGGCAGCATTTGGGTGCAGGAAAAAGATGTGCGGAGGTTTTGATAGCAGAAATTGCTAAGTCGAGGCTTGGGTTTAAGAGTTTGGATGGGTGATGGCGTAGAGGACGACGGCAGTTGCGGCGTTGATTGAAAAAGAGTCAATCGTGCTGCTCATGGGAATCGCGACAAGAAGGTCGAGAGCGGCGCGGATCGATGGGGAAAGTCCTTTGCCCTCATTTCCGACGAACAGAGCGATCGGTTTTTTGGGAATGGGAGCATGGGGGAGGAGAGTTGGGGCATCGGAGGTGGCACCGATGGTAAAGTATTGTTGGGAGCGTAGGGCAGGAATCAGCTCATCTGCAGAAGGCAATCGGAGGACGGGGACACGAAATATGCTGCCCATAGAGGTGCGTGCGGCTCGTGGGTGAAAGGGGTCGGTGCCGCCCAGGGCAATCACGGCGGCAACCCCCATGGCGTGGGATGTGCGAAGGAGTGCGCCAACATTTCCGGGGTCCATCATTTCATCGAGAACGAGTATTTTCGCCTGGGGGTTAGAGGACAGTTCTGTAACGAGGGTGGTGAGGTTGGGTGAAGGGGGAATCTTGGCGAGGGCGAGGACAGGTCCGAGTGTTCGGCCTTCCAGTAAACGTTCCATCGTTGAATGAGGAATCGAAACTACGGGGTGTTTTTGTTCGCCCAGTTCGGCAAGAAGCTTGTGCAGGCGGGTAGACGGATCTTGCGAGGCATGATCGCTGACTAGGACTTGGGTGAGTGGCGTCGAAGTAGCAAGAGCGCGCTCGATCAGGCGAAATCCTTCGAGCGCAAAGAGGCCGAGGTGGCGGCGACCTTCGACATGCAGCGCACGTTCGAAGTCGGAGACGACTCGTGCAGGTGTCGCGATATCTGAGGTGCGATTTACCACTCGAGAAGGGCACTTGCCCAAGTCAGGCCACCACCGAAAGCGACGAGGAGTACTTTGTCCCCCTTTTGCAGTTTCATCTCGGAACCTGCCTCATGGAGTGCGACGGGGATACAAGCGGCGGACATATTTCCGTAACGGTGGACATTGGCGAAGCAGCGTTCCCGCGGGAATTTGAGCTTATCAACAAGGGCATCGATGATGCGGATGTTCGCCTGATGGGAGATAACGCATTTTACGTCGTCGAGTTTCACCCCAGCTTTTTTTAGGGTGCGTTTTGCGGAATCGGCCATTGCGTTGACAGCCTGCTTGAAAATTTCTTTTCCCGCCATGACGATGCAGTCGGGGGCAAGGGGAGCGGGAGGCTGGGTGGCTAATCCGCGGGATTGAGGATTGTGAAGGTGAAGTAGATCGGCACTGGCGCCATCGGCCCCCCAATCAAAGGAGATAATGCCTTTCGAGCCTACGGTTTGGCGGACGATGACAGCACCGGCACCGTCTCCAAAAAGTACGCAGGTGTTGCGGTCTCGCCAATCGACGACGGAGGAGAGGCGCTCAGTTCCCACCATGAGAATATTTCGAGCAGCACCAGAGCGTAGGAATTGATCCGCCACAATCATCCCGTAAACGAAACCAGAGCATGCGGCCTGGAGATCAAAAGCGGGGCAACCAGTGGCCCCGAGTTCCGCTGAGATTCGGCAGGCGGAGGAGGGAAAAAAAGAGTCGGGAGTTACGGTGGCGACGAGGATGAGATCGAGATCGGACGGAGCGAGCTTTGCCTGAGCCAATGCTTGTTTGGCGGCAGCCACTCCCATGAATGTAGAGGTTTCGGTTTTGGAGGAGATGCGGCGCTCTTTAATTCCTGTTCGTGTCAGGATCCACTCATCGGTTGTTTCGACCAGTTTTTCCAATTCGTGATTCGTGACAATACGGCTTGGGAGATAGATGCCGGTTCCGGCAATCTGCATGCCGGATTCAGGCTGGGACGGCATCCGCTTGGGACTCCTTATGGGCTCCGGCTATTTCCGCAGCGCGAATGATACGATCGTTGACTCCGTGTTCGATGGCTTCGACAGAAACGCGGACGGCGTTGCGGATGGCTTTGACGCTGGAGCTACCGTGGGCGATGACGCAGATGCCGTTCACACCGAGAAGGAGGGAGCCCCCGTACTCTTCATAGCTGGTTTTTTTCTTAATGGCTTTGAAGGCGGCACGGGCCAGCCAAGCTCCGGCCATGCGAAGGGGAGTTTTTTGAATTTCGTGTTTGAGCCAGGAGAAGATTGCGGATGCGATACTTTCGCTGGTCTTCAAGACAACATTTCCAACGAATCCGTCACAGACAACGACTTCGACTGGTCGCTCGAAAAGATCTCTGCCCTCGACATTGCCGACAAAGTGAATTGGAGCTGCGGAGAGAAGTTTAAAACCCTCTTTGGTCAGGGAGTTGCCCTTGGCGTCCTCTGAACCGATGGAAAGAAGACCGACGCGGGGTTTTTTGTAGCCGAGGATTTCTTCTGAGTAGATGGAGCCCATCAGGGCGTAGTCGAGAAGGTGTTCGGGGCGGGCATCCAAGTTGGCTCCGGCATCGAGCAGGATGAAAAGGTTGGTTTCCGTTGGCATGACGGTGGCGATGCCTGGGCGGTTGATGCCGGGAAGAGTGCGGAGGCGAATGGTTGCGGCGGCGACCATCGCCCCCGTATGACCGGCGGAGACGGCGGCATCGGCCAGATTATCTCGAACGGCTTCAATGCTGCGGAGAATGGAGTTGTCTCTTTTACGGCGGAGAGACTCGACGGGAGAGTCCCCCATCTCGATCACATCCTTACAGTGGTGAATTTCGAGGCGGGCGGGAGGTTGGGAGTGGCCGAGTTTTTGTAGCTCTTCTTGAATTCGATCCTTTTGGCCAAAAAGAAGGAGTTTTTCGATCTGGGGGTAGAGAGCCAAAGCTTCAAGGGCCGCGGCCACAGGACGTTCGGGAGCGTGATCTCCTCCCATTGCATCGAGCGCAATCTTCATCAGATAACCCGTGAAATCACGGGGTAGGGATCAGGCGGCTGGAGTCTCGATCGTGAGAACCTGACGGTCGCGGTATCGACCGGTGGCCGGGTCGACCACGTGAGAAAGGTGCAGGTTTCCGTTTTTGTCGCGACGGAGTTGAGGCAGATCGCGACGGTGAGCTGCGCGGCGCATGCGCAGGCGCATCTTAGATGTTTTGCGTTTCGGGACTCCCATGGTGTCAATTCTCCGTTTTGAGTTGGTCCAAATCCCGCCAGACCGTGGCTCGTCTTTTTTCGGCGAAGTCGTCCTGGCTGGGGGGAGCATAGACTCTCCCCGAACGCGGGCACCGACCTGCACCGTCCAACTCACAGCGGGCTGCAAGCGGAAGGGCTAGAATGATGTCCTCTCGGATGAGTGGCGTCAAGTCGAGCAAAGCCTCGTCAGGGGCGGCTAAAACCTGACAGAAGTCGTTGATTTTGAGCTCCCAAGGGATGAAATCGAGGCAACGGGCGCAGGGGGTATCGAAGTTGGAGACAAGGGTTCCTGTGATGGTGACTTCTGCGCCGACTTTGTTGAGTTGAAAGTGATAGTGAATTTTGTCCCAACCTCGAATTTCGCCGATGGGAATATCGTAATCGGAAAGAGGAATGGAACCTGTAAGTTCCAGTCCCTCCTCAGGGATCTGGCGGGGGTCGATCTTCACTTTTTTGAGTAGTGTTGGCGAAGGGTGGTCGCGGCTGAAGGGGGTACGAAATCTTCCAAGGGAGCGCCGAGGCGGGCTAATTCCCGAACGAGATGGGAGCTGATAAAAGAGAGGGTTTCTCGGGGCATAAGGAATACCGATTCGAGATCGGGGTGGAGGCGACGATTTGTGAGGGCGAGCTGGAATTCGTATTCGAAATCGGAAACGGCGCGGAGTCCGCGAATGACTGCGACCGCCTTTTTTTCTTTGGCAAAGGCGACCAGCAGTCCGCGGAAAGAGGTGACCTGAACTTGGGAGGCCCAAGGCTCATGGCGGATACTATCCTGTAATAGTTGGACCCGCAGAGCGGTGGGGAAGGTGGCGTCTTTGGAGCTGTCTTCGGCAACGGCAACAATCACCTCATCGAAAAGGCGAGCGGCGCGAGCGAGAACGTCAAGGTGGCCCAAGGTAACGGGGTCAAATGTACCCGGATAAATAGCGCGTCTCATGTGGGGGATTTTCACGCAAAGTGGGAAAGGAGGCAAGGGCGTCCATCGCGGCGGGCTTCGACAAAGCGGGGGCGAGAGGTGAGATCAGGGTGGATGGCGGTTTGCGAGTAGCCGGACTGCTGGGCGAGTAGGGCGAGGGGGGCGGTTTGGTGGGGAGAGCATTCGAGGAGGAGAGCGGGGGCGATGAGTGCAGCTTGCGGTAGCAGGCGGCGAAAAAGATCGAGGCCGTCCTTTCCGCCATCGAGGGCAAGAGTTGGATCGTGGCGGACCTCGGGTTCGGCCGAGGCTATTTCTTCGAGCGTTAAATAGGGAAGGTTGGCGGTGAGGAGCAGAGCGGGTTCCGCCAAATTTTGAAGCAGATCGTTTTCTTTCCAGTCTACCTCTGTGCCCTCGGGAGGCGCGGATAGGGGTTGAGTGGAATTTTCCTTTGCGAGGAGAAGTGCTTCGGGGGAGATATCGATACCGAGGTAACGGTGCTGGGGTTTTCGGCGGGCGAGTGCGAGTGGAATGGCTCCAGTGCCGGTGCCGACGTCGATGACAAGGGAGGGGGGTTGATTTTGTAGCATCTGATTGGCGAGTTCGATGAGGAGCTCGGTTTCTGGACGAGGGATGAGAGCGGCTGGGGAGCAGTGGAGCGTTAGACCAGAGAAGGAGGTGGTGCCTGTAATGTGTTGGATGGGTTCGCGAGCGGCACGCCGTCGTACGAGGGGGCGAAGGATTTCTAATTCGGGTGCGGTCAGTTCACGTTCGAACTGCAAATAGAGGGAGAGGCGGGGAAGGGAGAGGGCGTGGGCGATGAGGAGCTCTGCTTGGAGGCGAGGGGAGGGGAGAGCGTGTTTGGTGAAATGGGTGGTAGTGGCTTCGAGGACGGAGAGGAGTTTCATGCGCCCAGACCGGACTCCTCTAATCGGCGGCGAAGATCATCGGCGGCAAGAGCCTCGACCAAGGGCTCGATTCTCCCCTCCATAACAAGGCTGAGATCGTGGGAGGTGAAACCGATGCGGTGATCGGTGAGGCGGTTTTGGGGAAAGTTGTAGGTACGAATTTTTTCATTTCGTTCACCTGAGCCGACCTGTTGGCGCCGTGCGGCCTCGACTTTGCCGCGTTCCTCCTCTCGTTTTTTCTCAAGCAGTCGGGAAGCTAAGATGCGCATGGCGGTCGCCCGATTTTTGATTTGGGAACGGCTGTCTTGGCAACGGACGATTAAGCCTGTGGGAATGTGGAGGACTTGGACTGCGGAATCGGTGGTATTGACTCCTTGGCCGCCGGGTCCGCCCGAGCGACAGACTTCGACTCGAACTTCATCGGGGCGGATTTGGAGTTCCACTTCCTCGGCGACAGGAAGAACGGCCACGGTTGCGGTGGAGGTGTGAATTCTGCCTTGGGCTTCGGTGGCGGGGACTCGTTGGACGCGATGGACGCCACTTTCGTGACGCATGGCGGCAAATACAGCTGGGCCGGTCAGTTCAAATACGATTTCTTTTAACCCACCCAGCTCGGAGGGGCTGGAGGAGAGGGGGTCGAGTTTCCATCCACGGGTTTCCGCGTAGCGGCTGTACATGCGAAAGAGATCTCCGGCAAACATGGCGGCCTCGGTTCCGCCCGCCCCAGCACGGATTTCGACGATCGTATCGCGATGTTCGTCCGGATCGGGGGGAAGGATGGAGCGCAGGACCTGAGCTTTGGCGGCAGCCTCGTCTCGAGTGAGTTCGGTGGCCTCTTCCTCTGCCATTTGGCGCATCTCGGGGTCGGTGGTGGAGGTGCGAAGGGTGGCGTTTTCCTGGAGTTGAGCGGTGAGAGAAACGAGGCGACGGGCGGCTTCGGTGCCGGAGCGGATGCGGGCGTGTTCTCGGGCAAGGTCACGCGCGCGTGTTCCTTGGCGATAAAGATCCGGATCGGCCATGTCGCGATCCAACTCTTGCAGGCGGGATTCGAGCCGAGCGAGTTGTGCAGTGGGGTCCACAGAGGGAGGGGCGGAACCGAGCCAACGCCATGGGGCGCTGGGACGGTCGATCCGCGAGAGCGCCTACGAGCGCTTTTTCGCCTTGGGGGCGGCGGTGGTGGCGTCGAAGCGGCGGCGGAATTTTTCTACTCGGCCGGCGGTGTCGACGAGCTTTTGGGTTCCGGTGAAAAAAGGGTGGCAAGAGGCACAAATTCCCAAGCGGACTTGAGCTTTTGTGGAGCGAGTATGGTAAACCGCACCGCAGGCGCAGGTCATAATACAGGCTTCAAACTTGGGATGGATCTCCGCTTTCATAGATGAAAATTAAACCAGACGTGAGGCCACGATGCAAGCGTTGTGCCCCCCGAAGCCGAAGGAGTTGTTCATGACAATGTTTGCTTTTTGCTCTCTGGGTTTTTGCGGGATGTAGTCCAAATCACATTCTGGATCAGGATCTTCCAGATTGATGGTGGCGGGAAGGAGATTGGTTTCGAGGGCCTTGAGGCAGATGGCCATTTCGACAGAGCCGGCGGCACCGAGAAGGTGCCCTAGGCTGGATTTTGTGGAGCTAACGGCAACTTTTTTGGCATGGGCACCGAGAACGGCTTTGATGGCTTGGGTTTCACAGATGTCGCCTTGAGGGGTGGAGGTGCCGTGGGCGTTGATGTAGTCAACCTGCTCGGGGTTGATCTTGGCGTGTTGAAGTGCGATTCGCATGGCGCGAGCGGCTCCAGCTCCCTCGGGAGCGGGGGCGGTGAGGTGGTAGGCGTCGGCAGTTGCACCGTAGCCAAGGATTTCTCCATAGATGCGGGCGTTGCGTTTTTTTGCGTGATTGTACTCTTCCAAAACAATGACTCCGGCTCCTTCGCTGAGGACAAAGCCGTCTCGGCCTTTATCAAAAGGGCGAGAGGCACGTGTGGGTTCGTCGTTGCGGGTGGAGAGAGCTTTCATGGCGCCGAAGCCGCTGAGGCCGAGACCGACAACAGCAGCTTCACTTCCTCCCGCGATAATTAAGTCTGCCTCCGACTCGCGAATGAGACGCCACCCCTCGCCGATGGAGTGGGTGGCGGTGGCGCAAGCGGAGACGATGGCAAAGTTGGGGCCGCGAAGGCCGAAGTGCATCGAGATATGGCCCGAGGCGATATTGTTAATCATCATGGGAATCATGAAGGGGGAAACTTTTTTCGGGCCCCGATCTTTGAGGATGGTGTGTTGCTCCTCAAGGGTTCTGAGGCCTCCAATTCCTGAGCCGACGAGAACGCCGCTACGATCGAGGTCGATCGAGGCTTGTTCAAGGCCGGCGTCTCTCCAGGCCTCTCCTGCGGCAGCCATGGCGAGGTGGGTATATCGATCCGTGCGGCGGACGTCTTTAGGGTTTTTAAAGGCGGTGGCGGGATCGAAGTTACGAACTTCGCCTGCGATGCGGCAATCGTACCCAGTGGTATCGAAAGCGGTGACGGGGGCGATGCCACTTTCTCCACGGATCAGGCGATCCCAAGTTTTGGGGAAGTCGTTCGCCAGTGGGGTGAGTGTACCTAAACCTGTAACGACGACGCGGCGCGTGCTCATGAAAGACGAGGGATGACGAGGCTGAGCGGAAAGGTTTTCCGGTCAGCGCACATCAGGACCAGCGTTATTTGGACTGCTTGTCCTCGATGTACTTGACGACATCGCCGACGGTGAGGAGCTTCTCGGCATCGCTATCGGGAACTTCCACACCAAACTCTTCTTCAAACGCCATGACGAGCTCGACGATGTCGAGTGAGTCGGCGCCCAAGTCCTCGATAAACTTGGCTTCGGGTGTGACTTGCTCTGCGTTGACGCTGAGTTGCTCAACGATGATGTCTTTGACTTTTTGTTCGATCGATTTTTCGCTCATAGTGGTATTGCTCCTGTGTTTGTGAGGAGCGCAGTAAGGATTCTCGGAGGCATTAAGGCAATAAGAAAATTTAGGGGGGGCTATTTAATTTTTCACATCGTCATGCCGCCATCGATGGCCCAAGCCTGACCCGTGACATATCCGGCGTCAGGACCGCAGAGAAAAGAGACGAGTCCTGCGACCTCTTCCGGCTTTCCAAATCGATTTAAAGGTATGGTAGTCAGCGCCTTAGACTTAAGATCATCTTTCAAAACTGAGGTCATATCGGTATCAAAAAAGCCGGGGCAGACGCAGTTACAGGTAACGCCACGGGAGGCAAACTCGCGGGCGACCGATTGGGTGAGGCCGATCAGGCCAGCTTTGGCGGCTGCGTAGTTAGCTTGGCCGGCGTTGCCCACGAGGCCGACGACGGAGCCGATATTGATGATCCGACCGGAACGGGCTTTGAGCATTCCGCGAGAGACGGCGCGGATCCAGCGAAAGGCGCCGGTGAGATTTGTATCGATGACAGAGCTCCAGTCGGAATCTTCCATTCGCATGATGAGGCCATCCTTGGTGATGCCAGCGTTGTTAATGAGAGCGCCAAGCGGGCCGAGATCTTTTTCCACATTGGCGATGACTTGGTCGGCGGCTTTGGGATCGGAGATATCGGCTGGGTAGACGGAGGCTTTTCCGCCCGCTGCTTCAATGGCGGTGCGCACTTCTTGGAGCTTGTCGGCTTGGCGGGCGACGAGGGCGAGCGTCCAACCGTCCTGAGCGAGACGCTGGGCGATGGCGCGACCGAGGCCACGGCTGGCTCCGGTGACGAGGGCGATACGGGAGTTAACGGGGGAGTTCATGAATGGCCTTCTCTAGTTCCGCCAGAGTTCCGGCGCTGGTGCAAGGAAGATCGGGGAGAATCTTTTTTGATAGTCCCGCGAGCACCCCTCCCGGACCAAGCTCAAGAAAGTGACGAATTCCAGATTCTGCGAGCTGTTTGAGGCAAGCTTCCCATCGAACGGTGCCGGTGACTTGTTCGAGGAGGCTGAGACGGATGGCGTCGACTCCTTGGGCAGGTTTTCCGAGAACATTGGAGCTAACGGGGACGGAGGGAGGGGCGAAGGGGGTATTGGCGATCGAATCGGCGAGGCCTTGGCGCGCGGAGTTCATGAGAGAGGAGTGGTAGGCGCCGGCTACTTTGAGGGGAATGGAGCGCTTCACTCCGGCTGCTTTGGCGGCGGCTTGGGCATCGGCAAGTTTTGCGGCAGGGCCGGAGAGAACAACTTGGCCGCCCCCATTGAGGTTCGCGACTTCCCATCCCGACTCTTTTGCGATGCGTGAGGCAACAGACTCGTCTGTACCCAAGAGTGCGAGCATGGCGCCTTGCGTTTGGGTGCATGCCTCCTCCATGAGAGTTCCGCGGCGGGCCACGAGGCGAAGACCGTCAAGGGGCGAGAAGGTTCCGGCGGCGGCGTGAGCGGTGAATTCGCCGAGGGAGAGGCCAGCGGTGGCGGAGAATGAGAAGTTTGGGTTTTTTTCACGGAGTGCAGCTAGGAGAGCCAAACCGTGAAGATAAAGAGCAGGTTGGCAGTAGGAGGTACGGGTAAGAGTTTCTTCGGGGCCGGATTGAAGAACTGTGGAGAAGTCTTGCGGGAGGATGTCAGCGCCAAGTTCGAGAATCTTGCGAGCCGCGGGGGAGGCGGAGGCGAGATCGGATCCCATACCTACGCGTTGGGCGCCTTGGCCGGAAAAAAGAAGAGCGAGGGGTTGCATCGTTAGGTGAGGGCTTCGAGTAGTTTGGCGTACACTGAGGGCAGATCGCCTGGATGAATTCGGGTGGTGCCGGTGGTGGTGAGGAAGTTGGCATCGTTGGGCCAACGGGGAACTACATGAACATGGAGGTGAAGAGGAACACCTGCACCGGCGGCGGAACCGAGGTTGATGCCGAGGTTGAAGCCCTCTGGGTTCATGGCTTTTTTTAATGCTGCGACCATTCGATTCACGAGTGTCCAGAGGTCTGCGGACTCTTGAGCAGAGAGAGCGGCGAGGTCACTGACCTCCCTGTACGGGCAGACCATGAGGTGGCCGAGGTTGTAGGGGTAGCGGTTGAGGACGGCGAAGGAGGCTTTGGTGCGGGCGAGGACGAAGTGGGCGGCATCGTCGGAGGATTGGGCGATTTTTCGAAAAAGATCTTCACTAGGTTTTTCAGCTCCGGTGACATAGCGATTGCGCCAAGGGGCCCAGAGGTGTTCCATCGTGTAAGAATGGCAACGACTCAAGAGCAGGGCAAACCTCAACACCTGATGGTTGGAGGGGGGGATGAGCCTGAGGTTTCTCGACGGGCGCGGGAGCTTTTTGCGCAGTGGGCTCCAGAGGATCCGCTGAATGCGGAGAAGGTGGATGGGCGGGTCGAGACGGTGGAAGGGGCGCTGCAGGCGATCGCAAAAACGAGGGAGGGGTTGGAGACTCTACCCTTTTTAGGAGGGCGAAAGTTGGTTTGGTTAGCAGACTGCACTTTTCTAGGAGATAACGTTGCGGGGCGAAATAAGGATGTGCTCGATTCGATGGCTTCGTTGCATGAGTTGTTGGCCACTTTGCCGCCTGGGGAGGCGCAGCTTTTGGTTTCGGCTCCTGGGGTGGATAAGAGAAGATCTTTTTTTCGTCAGTTTGAAAAGCTGGGTCAGGTTGAGGTTTTCGATCCGCCCGATTTACGCAAGGGGCGGGATCGTGGGGATTGGATGGATGAGATTAGTGACCGGTTGCGAAAAGTGGGTTTAACCGCTGGGCCGGGGGTGGTGGAGCTGCTGGTGGAGATTGTTGGGTGGGACGGGCGGGCTTTAGAAAAGGAGCTGGAGAAGCTAAGGTTGTATTTGAAGCCTGAGACCAAAGTCACCGAGCAGGCGGTGCGGGAGGTGGGGGCGGGGCGAAGAGAGTTGGAGGTTTGGGATTGGTGTGATGCGGTGGTGGCGGGAAAGTTGGGCCCTGCGAGGGCGGGGTTGCGCCGGTTGTTAGACCAAGGAGAAAGCGATGTGGGTTTAGTGATGATCTTGGCGGGAAGTTTACGTTTGGCGGCGTTGGGCAAGGCACTGCAGGAGGCGAGGATGTTGCGACTCCCTGCCCCAGGTGGGTATGGGCAACCGGCTCTGGACTCAGCAGCGGACCCATTTTTGCCGCGAAATGCCAAAGGGGAGAAGCCGAACCTATGGCGGTTGGGAAAAGTTACAGGGCTTTGCGCTCATCGGCCTGCTTCGGGTTTACGAAGAGCTTTGTATCGGTTGCATGAGTTGCAGATCGAGCTGGTCTCAGGTGGGGATCGGATTCGCGCGTTGGAGGAAGGGGTTTTGAGACTCTGTCTGGATTAAGGAGAGAGGGCGGGGTAGGGTTGGTACTATGTTAGGAGAAGATCCTAGGGAGAATTGGCTGGCAGAGTGGTTTCGTGGATTGACCATGGGAGTGCGAATTCAGATTATTTTATTCAGCGTGGTGGGGATTGTTTTGGCTGTGGCGGGAGGAATCGCACTGATTCAGGAGCCCACGGTCCTTTTACCTTTGGTGGCTCCGGATTCGAAGCCGGTTCCAGGAGAGCCAACCCGAGTGAAGGCAACGAATGCGGTCAAGGATTGGCGAAATGCGGAAAGCATGAAAAAGGAGATCCCCCAAGGATCACAAGTGGGAGCCGAGGGTAAGGGGGAGGTGGAAGCGATGCGCAAATTGGTGGCGATGGAGCCAAATGATTCTGATAGTTGGAATCGGCTGGGTAAAAGTCTCTACACCTCAGGTCAGAATGCTGAAGCGGTTCGTGCTTTTCAGCGAGCGCTTGAGATCAAGCCAGGGGTGGCGGAGGTTTTGACGAACCTGGGGGTAACGCTCAAAACAACTGGAGAGATGACAGAGTACGAAAAAATTGTTCAGAGCCTTGCCCTGGTGGACCCAAAATTAGCCCGAGATTTGATGGAGTTCTCGCCGGAGAAGATTGGCCCCCCCGTCACCGGAGGCCAAGGAGGAGGGGCTTCGGCTGAGCCTTCTGCACGAACCGATGAGTCGGGCGAGATTGGGGCCTTGCGAAAGCTGGTGGCGATGGATCCAAAGGATGCGGATAGTTGGGATCGGTTAGGGAAGGCGCTTTTTGTAGCTCAGAAACTGGACGAAGCGATTCAGAGTTTTGAAAAGTCGCTCGAATTGAAACCAGATGTCGTGGAGGTGTTGGCCAATCTCGGCGTGACCTCAAAAAGCAAAGGGGACAAGAGCCGCTATGCGAAGGTTCTTGAGAAACTTTCCACTCTGGATCCCAAGACGGCCAAGGAATTGGAGGCGTATCAGCCCGCCCCGGCCAAGTAACTTCAGGCTTCTGGTTAGACCTTGAGGAGTTCGGTTTCCTTGCCGGTGACAAGGGCTTCGATTTTTCCTGTATATTGATCGGTAAGTTTTTGGACCTCTTTTTCGCCTAGGCTTAATTCATCCTCGGTAATCTTTCCGTCCTTTTGCTCTTTTTTCAGTGCCTCAAGGCCGTGGCGACGTTCGTGACGCAGTGCGACCCGACCATCCTCAGCCAGTTTTCCGATGAGTTTAATTAGATCTCTGCGTCGCTCCTCTGAGAGTTGGGGAATAGGGAGGCGAATGATTTTGCCATCGACTTGGGGGGTAATGCCCAGCTGAGACTCCTCCAACGCTTTTCGCACGGGATCGACGGTGGTGGCATCCCAAGGTTGGACAACAAGGAGGCGAGGTTCGGGAGCAGTGATGCCCGCGAGCTCTTTGAGGCGCATGGTTGAACCGTAAGCTTCGACGCGGATGTTCTCGACCAAAGAGGCAGAGGCCTTGCCGGTGCGAACTCCTTGGAAGTCCTCCTCCACCTTGCGAAGGGTTTTTTCCATTTTCTCCTCGGTTTCGAGGAGGATGTCGTCGGAGGCCATAAGGGAGGAGCGGCCCGTGAGGGTCGCTTAGCTTTTGGAGCCTTCGCCCGGGCGGTACTCTTCTTCCGCCTTTTCGAAAGCGGCTTCCATGCCACCCAAGAAGTCGGTCGACTTGGAGGTATCTTCCAAAGCGTTGCGCTCTTTTTCGAACGCATCGTCGGAGTAAGCGGCGGCTTTGATCGAGAGACCGATGCGCCGTTCCGCTTTATTGAGGCGAATGACGCGAGCTTCGATCTCTTGGCCGGGCTTGAGAACGTCTTTGACCTTGGCCACGCGCTCTTCGGAGATCTGGGAAATATGGACGAGGCCGTCGAGCTCTCCTTCGAGTTGGATAAAGGCACCAAAGCTGGCGACTTTGCTGACGGTTCCTTTGACCATCTGACCGATCTTGAATCGAGTCTCGACCTGTTTCCAGGGATCTTCGGCAAGCTGTTTGAGTCCGAGAGAGATTCTCTGGTTAGCTTTATCGATTCCGAGGACTTGGGCTTCCACCGTGTCCCCCTTTTTGAGCATTTCGGAGGCGTGGGCAGGTTTACGCGTCCACGACATATCGGAAACGTGGATCATTCCGTCGATTCCTTCTTCTAGTTCGACGAAGGCTCCGTAGGCAGTGGTGTTGCGAACGATTCCTTTGACGGGGCGACCCACGGGATAGCGCAGATGAATCTCTTCCCAAGGATTTGCTTCGAGATGACGAACGGAGAGGGAAAGTTTCTGTTCTTCCTTGCTGACGCTGATCACGATGGCGTCGATCTCCTGACCGTCCTGAAGAATATCACTCGGGCGGTTGATTCGGCGTGTCCAAGAGAGTTCACTGACGTGAACGAGTCCCTCGACACCGGGTTCCAGTTGAATGAAGGCGCCGTAGGGAACGAGGCTAGTAATTTTGCCACGGACCTTGAGATTCACCGGATATTTCTCAGCGATTTTGTCCCATGGGTTTTCCGACATCTGTTTGAGGCCGAGGGAGACGCGGAGGCGCTCTTTATCGATCTCGAGAACGAGAACTTCGATCTCTTGACCGGTCTGGAGCATTTCGGAAGGGTGACCGAGGCGACCCCAAGTCATATCGGTGACGTGGAGGAGACCGTCGAGTCCGTCGAGGTCGACGAAGGCACCGAATTCGGTGAGATTTTTGACACGGCCTTTGACCTTGGCGCCCTTGTCGAGGTGAGACAGGAGCTTGGAGCGTTTTTCATTACGCTCTTCTTCGATCAACTCGCGGCGTGAGAGAACAACGTTTTTGCGATCTTCATTCAGCTTCACGATGCGGCACTCGAGAGTCTGGCCGAGGAATTCCCGAAGGTTTTTCGGGGGGTTGATATCGATCTGGGAGGAGGGAAGAAAGGCTTCGACTCCGACGTCGAGCATGAGGCCGCCTTTGACGATGCCTCTGACGATGCCTTGGACGGTTTTGCCCCCTTGGCTGAGTTTGAGAATCTTGTCCCAATTTTGTTTGTGGGCGGCTTTTTGGCGGGAGAGGATGACTTGGCCGTCTTCGTTCTCAAGCCGTTCGAGAAGGACCTCGATCTCTTGGCCGATGGCGAGATCGTCTGCGGAGCTAAATTCGTTTAGGTCGATGGCGCCTTCGGATTTATAGCCGATATCGACCATGACTTCCCGGGGGCGGCGTTCGATAATCCGGCCTTTGACAATGGTTCCTTCCTTAAAGTTCTGCATCGACTGGGATAAAAGAGTTTCGAAATTGGTCATATGTTTAAGTTTCTTGGGTTAGAGTGGGAGCCGATGAAGTGGCTCCATTTTGAGGGCGGTCAACGGACCGCTATGTTTCTATGGTAAAGGTTGTTTCTCATGTCCCCCGAAATGCTTCGGGTGGGAAGACACAAGAGGGAAATCATAAGGGAAGGGGCGGGGCGGGCAAGCTCTTGGTTTTCAGGCGTGCGAAGTGGAGGAGTGGGGAGGAGGGATTAGATCCTTGGGAGGGGGGCAAGGCGGGCAGGTGGCTGGGGGAGAAGGGTGGGTGGATGGTGAGGGCGGGGTTACGGGCGTGGGGATTGAGAAAAGTGGGGAAGGAGGAGGGCAGGAAAGTGGGGGTGATTGGGGTGGGGGAGGGGGGAAGTTGGCCGGAGTGGGTCGAGGGGGTGAGTTCGAGGGAAGTAGTTGAGAGGTGGAGAGAGAGATCGCCGCTATGGTTATTGGAGAGGTTGCCGAATTTACCGGCGGCGCAGTTGGCGGCGGAGATTGGGGCAAGAGGACCTGTGGAAAGTGTGAGGGAGAGGAGGAGTTCCAAGGGGGATGTGGAGAGACGAATTCAGCGGTGGGGAGCGTGGGGAGTGGAGTGGGTGGTGTCGGTCCGGCTGATGAAGGAGGGGGCGGAGGCGGAGGTTTGGGGATGGGAGGGGAGGAAATGAAAACGGCGGAGGAGTTGAAAGAGTTGGTAAGGAAAGCGGTGGGGGAGACGTTGCGGAAAAAAGTCCCCATACTGGATGAGCAGCGGTTGGGGGCGGATCTGGGGGCGGAGAGTATTGATCGGATCGATCTGACTTTTCGATTTGAAGAGGCGTTAGGAAAAGCGTTGGAGGACAAAATTCTTTTTGCTGAGCCTGATCCTTCGGTTGCGGAGTTGGCGGAGAGGTTGAGGTTGATGTTGGAAGAAAAACGATGAGAAGGAGAGTGGTGGTAACGGGGGTGGGGGCGGTGACGGGGTATGGAGTGGGATGGAAAAAATTATGGGATGGGGTGCTGGCGGGGCGATCAGCAGTAAAAACGTTGGATTGGGAAGGGTGGGAGGGTGCGCCTGTGCAGGTGGCAGCACAGATTGTGGAAGAGAGGCCGGAGAAGAGAGATGAGTGGAAAAGTTTGTATTGGGCGAGATTGGCTTTGCACGAGGCGATGAAGATGAGTGGAGTGGGGTGTGGGGCGGGAATTTCTGGAGCGATCGGCTGGCCGGGACCGGGCGAGAAGGGAAAGGGACAAGATCCATTAAAAATTTTGGCGGAGAAGGCTGAGTTGGAGGGAGAGAGGGTGGAAAGTTTGGCGGCGTGCGCGGCTTCGACCCATGCGATTGCGGAGGCGTTTTGGATGATTCGGGCAGGGGAGGTGGATGAGATGGTGGCGGGTGGGGCCGATGGGAGAGCTCATCCGGGGGGAGTATTGGGCTACGACCGGTTGGGGGCGTTGGCGCGGGGATTTAGGAAAAAGCCAGAGGAGGCTTGCCAACCGTTTGGCTTGGGTCGTTCGGGATTTGTGGTGGGAGAAGGAGCGGGCTTTTTGGTTTTAGAGGAGAGAGAAAAAGCGAGGGCTCGGGGAGCCAGTATTTTGGCTGAGGTGCGCGGAGCGGCGGTAGGTTGTGATGCCTGGAGGGCGACGGATCCGCGGGAGGACGCAGAGGAGGCGGTCGCGTGCGTTAAGGAATGTTTGCATGACGGGGGGATTTTGGAAGATGAAGTGGATGGAGTGGTGGCGCATGGAACGGGGACAGTGGCGAACGATCGAGCAGAGGCGAAAATGTTGCGGGAGGTGTTTGGGCAGAGGAGCCCATGGGTAATTGCTCCGAAAAGTAGGATTGGGCACTTGTCGATGGCGTGTGGGGCGGTGGAGTCGGTTTTGGCGGTTCAGTCGATTGCGGAAGATTTACTGCCTTCCACCTTAGGAAAAGAGTGGCGGGCGGATCCGGAGTGTCCTGTGCGTGCGGTCAAAGGGGAGGGAATCAGAGGGGTGAAGGTTGTCTTAAAGCCATCTTTTGGATTTGGTGGTCAGAACGGCTGCCTGGTATTTGCTCAGGCCTAAGCTTTGTGGCTGGAAAAATCGGGGTGAAATGGATAGGTTGAAACGCAATGCCGACCTACGAGTACGTTTGTAAAAAGTGCAAAGCGCACCTAGACATTTTTCATTCGATGAATGATGCGCCGCTGAAGGTTTGCCCGAAGGACAAGTGCGCGAAAAAGGTTTGGGGAAAAGGAAAGATCGAGAAGCAGATGGGAACGGGTGCGGGCTTTCTTTTTAAGGGAAGTGGTTTTTACATCACCGATTACCGGAGCGCGGGTTATAAAAAAGCGGCGAAGGAGGCGACAGGGGGTGGGGAAAAAAGTGCAGAGAAAAAGAAGCCGGATGGGGGTGGAGGGGCGAAGGGTGGAGAAGGGAAGTCTGGAAAAAGCACGTGAGCCCATGGGGGCTGGTTCTCGGTTTGGCACTCTTTCTGTTTTCAGGAAAAGCTGATGGGGCGGTCGGTCGAGCGGAGGGAAAAAGCTTAAAGATTTCGGTCGAGGGAAAAGATTTTGGGGAGGCCACGAGAGTGGCGCAGGGGGCGGTAGCGGCCACGGACGTATTCGATGAGCTGACTTCGAGCCGTTTGCCTAATCCACTGACATTGAAGGGAAAGCTGGTGGAGGGTTCGGGTGGGGTGAGGTGGGTCAAGGAGGATGGGAAAGAGTGGATCGAGGGGGATGCGAAAGCGGAGGATTTTGCGGCAGCTTGGGTGGTGGAGGTGATTCAGGCGAGAATTCGAGGTGCTGCAGGAAAAAAAGAGGGCACGGGTTCGATCCGCTGGGTGGCGGAGGGTTGTGTGGGAAAAGCCGCAGGAGATGATGAGGGGATGAGGGATCGGGTAGCGGCGAAGGCGAGCGAAGGAGAGGAGGCGGGTTTAGGTAAAATTCAATCTTGGAGTGAGCAGGGAAAATTAGCGCCGGATTCACTGACTCGAGATTTACGGCGATTGTTGGCGGCGCGACTTTTAGGCAGGGCAACTTCGGCTGAGCACAGAATCAAGTTTCAGGAGTGGGTCGCGGTGGGATGCCCAGGAAAATTCTGGTCGGACAGTCCAGAGGAGGATGGAGCCTGGCGGCGGAGTTTGGCGGTGGCGGATGTGAAAGTGGGGAGATCTCTGCAATCTCCAGAGGAGACGCAAAAGCGTCTGCGGGAGTTGGCGAAAGAGGGGGCGAGGGCGGTGGTGCGGGGCGGGCCTACCTCAAATTCTTTATCGGCGGAGTTAATTCGATTGGAAGCGACGGCCGACCCCTTTTTAAGGCCGGCGATTTATCGGTATCGGCAGGCGGTGGAAGCAGGTTCCAGTGAGGAGCAGAAAGCGGAGCAGGAAAAGGCCTGGCAAGATGCGGATGGGGCGGTGCAAAGTTGGCGAGAGATGCGGGTCAGGGCGAATCAGCTTTTGGATTGGTATGAGTTCAACGTGCCGGATGCGCGTTGGGGACCTATTTTACGGGATGAGGATGAGACGAAAAAGTTATGAAAATAGGCAATCAAGAGGGGCGACCGACGGGACTCGAACCCGCGACAGCCAGAATCACAATCTGGAGTTCTACCAACTGAACTACGGCCGCCATTGATGAGACAAGACAAGTTAACCCTAGAAGGAGACGTAGCCAAGCTCGGCCATGGGAAGGTTGTGGGGATCACGGGGGCGATGGGTGCGGGCAAAAGTACGGTGGGCAAGATGTTGGCAGAGCGGGGGTGGAAGGTGGTCGAGGCGGATGAGATTGTTCATCGGCTGTACGAGAGGGGAGCGGAGGGGTACCGATTACTGGTTGACGCGCTGGGGGAAGGGATTCTAGATTCCTCGAAGAACTTGGACCGCGGGTTGTTGGCCGCGACGATGATACGAGATTCCTCTACCACCGCCACTGTCAACCGCCTGATCCATCCTCTAGTACGAAAAACTTGGAAATCTGAAGTTAGCGAAAGCTTGCGCCTCCAACCCCACCGTTCGGTGGCGGTCATCATCCCCCTCCTTTTCGAAGCTGGGGTGGAGGAGTCCTTCGATGGAAAAGTTGCAATCGGGTGTCGGGAATCGGTTTCTCGGCGGCGATTGGCGGAACGGGGTCTATCGCCCGAGGCGATCGACTTTTGGATGGGGAAGCAGTGGGCGATTGAAAAAAAAGCCCAAGCATGTGACCAAGTTCTGTGGAATGAAGGAAGTTTGGATTTGCTGCGTGATCAGGTGGATCGCTTGGCCTGAACCCCGAGGGGCAGGGCAAGGTTCGCTGGTGAACGGAGCGAGAAAGTAAAATTATGAATGGTGACGGACAAGATCAGGGAAACCAAGATTTCGGAAGGCAGCAGGGTGGGGGCGATTTTGGCCCGCGCAATGACTATGGGCCGCGTCGGTTTCAGCGGCGGGGCGGACGAGGTGGGCGTGGATATGGAGGGGGACGCGGTTATGCGAGGAACGACTATGACAATTATCGGCGGGGGCCGGAGGGTGGACATCAAGACGGCGGGGGGGATGCTCCTGCGGCGGAGGAGCCTCGGCCCACGGGGCCCTTATTGCGACTGGACGATTTACAGAAGATGCCTTTTCAGGAGCTCCTGGATAAGGCGGGGGAAGTCGGGGTGGAAAATGCCGGTGGAATGTTGAAGTACGAGTTGATTTTTGAAATATTGCATCGGCACGCGATGGAAAATGGCCGGGTCGCAGGGGAAGGAATTTTAGAAATTCTGCCTGACCAGTACGGCTTCTTGCGGTTGCAGGCGAATAACTATTTGGCCACGCGAGAGGATATCTACGTCAACCCTGGCCTGATTCGTAAATACGGATTACGGCGCGGAGATCGAGTGGGGGGAGAGATTCGTTCTCCTCGGCAGAAGGAGCACTACTTTTCCTTAGCGACGGTGGAAACGGTGAGTGGGGAGGACGTGGTGAAGCGCAAGCCCCCGATTCATTTTGATAATTTGACGCCTCTATTTCCGAACCGGAGGTTGATGTTGGAAAATGAGAAGCTGAAAGATATGGCGATGCGCGCATTTGATCTGATCAGCCCGATCGGATTCGGGCAGCGGGGCTTGATTGTTGCGCCGCCGAGGACGGGAAAAACGGTTTTGATGCAAAAGATTGCCAACGCCATCACGGCGAATAATCCCAAGGCACATTTGATCGTGCTCCTGATCGATGAACGCCCTGAAGAGGTAACGGATATGGCGAGATCGGTTCAGGGTGAAGTGATCAGCTCCACCTTTGATGAGCCACCGGATCGGCACGTGCACATTGCCGAAATGGTCATTGAGAGAGCCAAGCGGTTGGCGGAGCAGGGAACGGATGTGGTGATACTTTTGGATAGCATCACTCGTCTGGCGCGAGCCTACAACACGATGCAACCCCACAGTGGAAAGATTCTTTCCGGAGGGGTGGACGCCAATGCCTTACACAAACCCAAACGATTTTTCGGGGCGGCTCGGAATTTGGAGGAGAGGGGCAGCTTAACGATCATTGCCACGGCTCTGGTGGACACAGGCAGCAAGATGGATGAGGTGATCTTTGAAGAGTTTAAGGGCACGGGAAATATGGAGATTCATCTGGATCGTGCTTTGGTCGACAAGCGGATCTATCCTGCGATCAACATACCCAAATCGGGAACGCGAAAAGAAGAGCTCCTGTATCATGCGGATGAGATGCCCCGAATTCATATTTTGCGTAGGGCGCTATCCTCGTTGCCGCCGGTGGAGGCGATGGAGTTGCTCTTGGGTCGACTGAAGAAGACCAAGAACAATGTGGAATTCCTGTTGGCCATGAATTTGAAGGAGTAGGGACGATCTCTTTTCGGTCATGAAAGTTTTGGTCACTGGCGGGGCGGGCTATATCGGCTCGGTTTGCGTGGAGGAGTTGCTCGCCGCGGGCCACTCGGTCGTGGTTTGGGACAACTTAAGTGAAGGGCATCGGGCAGCGGTGCATCCGCAGGCTCACTTTCTGCAGGGAGATCTGGCGGATCGGGACTTACTGCATCGGGCTTTGGCGGAGCATCAACCTGATGCGGTAATTCATTTCGCTGGCAAGGCGCTTGTTCCTGAAAGCATGAAGGATCCCTCGCTTTACTATCGGGTCAATGTTTCGGGAGGGGTCAATCTCTTGGATGCGATGGTTGCGTGTGGATGTAAGAAAATCATTTTTTCCTCCACTTGTGCAACGTATGGGCTGCCTGAAAAGGTGCCGATGGATGAGCAGACCCCGCAAAAACCAATTAATCCCTACGGGCACTCAAAATTGGTTTTTGAGCAGATTTTGACTTGGTATGCGCAGGTGCATGGGTTGATTCCAACCGCCTTGCGATATTTTAACGCGTCGGGAGCGTCGGAGAGTCGGGGAGAGCATCATCGGGTTGAAACCCATTTAATTCCCAACGTTTTACTCACGGCCTTGGGGCAGCGGGAGGTGGTGGAGGTGTTTGGGGAGCAGCACGCAACGCCGGATGGGACCTGTATTCGGGACTATATTCATGTGAAAGATTTGGCTTCGGCCCACATTTTGGCGCTGGAGCGGACTAAGCCTGGTTTTTTTAATGTGGGCACGGGAAACGGTTTTTCAGTAAAACAGTTGATCGAGACGGCAAAGAAAGTGACTCAGCGGCCCATTCCGACCCGCGGGCAACCTGCCCGGGCGGGGGATCCTCCGGCTTTGGTGGCGGGATCCCATAAGCTGCAGAGAGAGTTAGGGTGGAAGCCCAAGCATTCGGGGCTGGAGGAGATTTTAACAAGTGCGTGGAATTGGCATCGGGCCCACCCTCAGGGATATGCGGACTAGGAGAGGTCACGAATGAAAAAGCCCCTTACGGTATCGGTTGAGCATTTTTACAATCAGCACGCTGCGAGGCTCCAGTTGAAGTTGGTCGCGGGAGAGGAAGGGATGGGGCGATTGATTCGTGAGGGGGCGGTAAATCGATTAGGGATGGCGCTGACTGGATTTATTAAATATTTTGCGTTCCGACGAATTCAGTTAATCGGCAAGAGTGAGGTGAGCTATTTTCAGTCTTTGGATGCCCCGACGCGGCAGGCCAGGATTCGGGCCATCTTGGATCGGAAAATTCCGTGTATTGTTTTCAGTCGGGACAATCGGCCACCGGCGGTGATTCTCAAGGAGGCGCAAAGGGCGAAAGTTCCTATTTTCATTTCCCCCATTCCGACTCCGCGTTTGGTCAATTTGATTACCTTATGTTTGGAGGAGGATTTTGCTCCCTCGACCAGCGAACATGGAAGCATGGTGGATATTATGGGGGTGGGGGTTCTGATTCGGGGCGAGAGTGGGGTAGGGAAGAGCGAATGTGCCTTGGGATTGGTCGAAAGAGGGTATTCGCTGGTGGCGGATGATATTACCCGACTTCGTCTTTTGGAGGGGCGGGAGTTGATGGCGACTTCGGCTGAGGTGACACGGACCTTTATGGAGGTACGGGGAATTGGAATTATCAATGTGGCGGCAATCTTTGGGGGGCGGGCGATTCGAACGGAAAAGCGGTTGGATCTGGTGGTCACTTTGGAGGAGTGGGACAAAGTGGAAGAGATTGAGAGGACGGGTCTGGATCAGCAATTTTACGAAATTCTGGGCTTGAAGATTCCGCACGTGCGAATTCCGATTCGGCCGGGGCGAGATTTAGCGGGCTTGGTGCAGGTGGCGGCGCTGGATCAGAAGATGAAGACGATGGGGCAATTTTCGGCTTTAGAGTTTAACGAAAAGTTGATGAGCCGACTGAAGTTAAAGGACGGTTAGAAATGAGTGCCGCGGGTGCAGAAAAAGCCTCCCAAGAGGTTTCGATCAAAAATCGATTAGGACTCCATGCTCGTCCCGCGGCGATGTTTGTTCGGGAAGCCAATCGGCATCGGTGTGAGATTCATGTGGAGAAGGATGGAGAGACGATCAATGGGAAAAGCATTATGGGGCTGATGATGTTGGCGGCGGGAATGGGGTCGAAGATCCAGTTGAAGGCCATTGGGCCAGGGGCAGAAACTGCCATTCAATCGTTACGCGAATTAGTAGAAAGAAAGTTCGACGAGGAGTAGGGCAAAGGGAGATAGTTCTCTCCCGTGAGCGCTTCTGGCAGCACTACTGTCCCTTCCACGGAACTCCGTTTGGCTGGGATTCCGGCCTCCCCTGGGGTGGTGAGTGGGCGGCTGGCTATTTTTTCGCACGAGGAGTTGCGAGTACGGCCGACGCCGATCGAGGAGTCCCAGATTCCGGATGAGCTGCGAAGATTAGAAGCGGCACTCCTTAAAACTCGAGAGCAGATTCAGGGGATTCAAGATCACCTTGCCCGGTCGCTTGGGGAAGGGCAGACGGAGATTTTTGAGGCACATCTTTTAGTGGCGGCCGACAGTACAATTGCTGGCGCGGTACGCAGACAGTTGGAGCTACGCAAAGTTTGTGTGGAGCACGTCTACCAGCATGTCATTCATGCTTACGCGCAAAGCATGAAGGAGATGGAAGATCCTTATTTGAGGGAAAGAGCAGCAGACATTTTGGATGTGGGGCGGAGAGTCGTGTACAATTTGCTGGGGCGAAAGTTGGCAGATCTCTACTCGCTGGATGCACCCAGCATTATTTTGGCGCATGACTTGAGTCCGTCAGATACGGCTCTGCTCAATCGGCAGTTAGCGCTGGGATTTGCCACCGAGGTGGGAAGCACGACTTCGCACACGGCCATCATGGCCCGCTCGCTGAATATCCCTGCGGTGGTTGGGTTGCACAGTGTGTTAGCACAGGTCGAGCAGGGGGCGCCCATTATTTTGGATGGATATGCGGGACTTCTGATTGTTTATCCGACGGAGCAGACGCGGTACGAGTACGGGCAGATAGAGAAGCGGCGCCTGGCGGTGGAGCAAAGTTTGGAGGTTTTGCGGGATACCCCTGCGACGACGCGTGACGGAAGGCGATTAGTTTTATCGGCCAATGTGGAGTTGCCAGAGGACTTGCCATTGATCGCGGAGAGTGGTGCCGAGGGGATTGGGCTGTATCGGACAGAGTTTCTTTTTCTGAACCGGGTTCAGTTCCCCAGCGAGGATGAGCAAACGAATATTTATCAGCAGGTGGTGCAGAGTTCGCGACCTCATTTGGCGATTATTCGGACTTTAGATTTAGGAGGGGATAAGTTGCCCTCCCATCAAGGGTTTGACCCAGAGGCAAACCCCTTTTTAGGCTGGAGAGCGATTCGGTACTGCTTGGAAAAACCGGATCTTTTTAAGACCCAACTGCGTGCGATATGCCGATCTAATCCCGGGGGCAAGGTGCGGGTGATGTTTCCGATGATTGCAACTCGGGAGGAGTTGGTTGCGGCGTTGGGGTTGTTGGGCGAGGCGAGGGAGGAGTTGAAGGCAGCGGATATTCCGGCGGCGGCAGAGGTGGAGGCGGGGGCCATGATTGAAGTGCCCTCCGCAGCTTTGATTGTGGATCGTTTGGCCCCGCTGGTTCAGTTCTTCAGTATTGGAACGAATGATCTGACCCAGTACACCCTGGCAGCAGATCGGACCAATGAGCGGGTGGCCTCTTTATACCAACCGACGCATCCCGCGGTTTTAGGTTTAATTCGAAGGGTGGTGGAGGCGGCACACGCCAACGGAATTTGGGCCGGTGTGTGTGGGGAGATGGCGGGTGATGTTACGATGACACCGATTTTATTGGGATTGGGGGTCGATGAGATGAGTATGGGATCGGTGGCGATTCCGAGGGTGAAGAAAGCCGTGCAGAGTTTGAATTATAGTGAGTGTCAGGCTTTAGCGGAAAAGATGCTAGGAATGGATTCTGGGGAAGAGAGCCGAAAGATTCTGGTTGAGCTGGCCCAGCAAGTTTATCCCGAACTGGTAAACTAAACCACAGCGGGCAGGGAGAGGGGGGTGAAGGCTAACTCTTTCAAGTAGTGTCAGATTACGCTAGAGATGAAGTGCGATGAGTGAAGATCTTGCCCCCTTACTGGCTGCACGACGCCAAAAATTAGAGCAGCTCCGTCAGTTAGGGGTTGATCCATTTGGGGCAGCTTTTTCTGGTACGGAAACGACAGGTGAAATTCGCGGGCGGTGGGAGGAGGGTCGGAGGGTGAGGTTGGCAGGGCGGGTTGTATCGCACCGAGATATGGGGAAAAGTCAGTTTTTGCATCTTCAAGATCGGGTCGGGCGGTTGCAGATTTATGTGCAAAAGCCTGCCTTGCCGGAAAAAGAGTTGGCGGTCTTTCAGCTACTGGACTTAGGGGATATTGTGGGAGTTGAGGGGACACTTTTTACCACGAAGGCAGGGGAGCCATCGGTCAGGGTAGAAAGTTTCACCCTGTTGACCAAGTCGTTGGTTCCTTTGCCGGACAAATGGCACGGGTTGGTGGATGTGGAGACGCGCCATCGTCAAAGACATCTCGACTTAATTTCGAATGAGGCGTCGCGCAAAGCGCTGGATCTGCGAATTCGTCTGGTGAGGTACTTAAGGGAATTTCTGCATGGCAAAGGGTTTACGGAGGTGGAGACGCCGATGATGCAGGCAGTGGCTGGCGGGGCGGCGGCAGAGCCTTTTCAGACACGGCACCATGCCATGGGGATGAATCTATTTTTACGAATCGCCCCTGAGCTTTATTTAAAGCGGTTGCTGGTAGGGGGAATGGAGAAGGTGTTTGAGATGAACCGAAATTTTCGTAATGAGGGAATTTCCCGTAAGCACAACCCGGAGTTCACCATGCTGGAAGCTTACTGGGCTTACTCTGATTTTGAGGGAATGGCCAGTTTGGTGGAGGAGATGATTGGGGGGGCGGCGCGGGAGTTAACCGGCGGAGCCCAAGTCACGCAAAGTGATGGGTCGGTGATCGATTTTAGTGGGCCTTGGCCGCGAAAAAAGTATCGGGATGCGGTGATGGAGGTGGCGGGGGCGGACTGGTTTCAACTTTCGCGTGATGCGATGGAGAAAAAGGGGAGGGAGTTAGGTCTGGAGTTGGAGCCCAAGCTGGCGGCAGCGGAGATTACGCAAAAGGTATTTGAAAAAAAAGTAGAGGGCCAAGCGGTCAACCCTGTTTTCATCACTCATCTGCCGGCCGAGCTGGTGCCTTTAGCGAAGCTGAATCGAGAAGACCCGACGGTGGTCGATGTGTTTGAACTTATTTTGGGCAGGCAGGAGATTTCTCCAGGCTATTCGGAGTTGAACGACCCGCTGCTCCAGGCAGAGAGGTTCCGCCAGCAGGTGGGGGAGCATACGCAAAAAGTGGATGAGGATTTTCTGGAGGCTTTGCAAAGTGGGATGCCTCCTGCCGGTGGCATGGGTTTGGGGGTTGACCGGTTGGCGATGCTTTTGTCCGGATCCGATTCAATACGGGAGGTGATCTTTTTTCCGCTTCTCCGACCCCGCGAGATTTCGGCGTGAAGGGAAGCGGGTTTGGGCTGGCCCGCGGGCCGTTGCTCAACGCGTTTCTCTTCCAGGTTTTTAACACCAGCTCCTTTTATCTCATCATGGGATTGCCCATGATGCTCTACTTTAAAAAGTTGGGCGCTTCGGCGACGGTTTTGGGGGTGATCGCGGCTCTGGGAGCGCTGATGAACATCTTTCAAATCCCAGCAGCCCGATTTGTGGAGAAAATCGGATATCGAACTTTCGTCTTGAGGGGGTGGATCAGCCGTAGCTTCATGATTGGAGGAGTGGCCTTGGTGGTCAGCCTTCCGCTGCCTGTGGATGAATCGACGCGTCAGATCCTCGTTCTATTTCTTTTATTTCTTTTCAATATTGCGAGGGGGATTTCCCTCAGCGGATATTTGCCATGGATTAGTGCGATTGTTCCCGAATCGGTCCGGGGTAGATTTTTGTCGATGGATCAAGCGGCCTCCCAGTCTGCACTGCTGTTGACGGTGGCGTTGAGTGCGGTCTACCTGCAGTGGGCGGAGCGGGCTTCGGCATTTGGGGCGTTGTTTGCGGCGAGTTTGATTCTAGCGGGGATGTCTTTGATTTATTTAAAGAGGATTCCGGATGCTCCGGTCTCTCCTGCGGCCAAGGAGGGGGGGGAGGAAGTTCCGTGGAGGGCGATGCTGCAGCACGGGCCTTTTCTGAAGCTGGTGATTTTTCACTCGATGATGATGTTGGCCCTTTCGGGCGGAGGTTTGATCTTTATTCCCTTTGCGCGGGATCAGCTGGGCTGCTCCGATTCGAAGTTCATGATTCTGCATTTGATCTGGGGGAGCATCTTTGTGCTGACCTCCTTGGCGACGGGAAAGATGTTGGATCGGGTGGGAAGTCGGCCTGTGCTGGGGTTGGCGGCTCTCATTTTTGGAATCCACTGGTTGGGCTGGGGGGCGGTGGCGGCGCACCTTTTACCTTTTCAGTGGGGCATAATCTTTTTCCAACAGGCAACGGCGGGAGTTGGGCTGGCGTTATACAATAGCGCACACATGAGACTTTTAATGGGAACGGTGCCTGCGATGGGGCGAAGCCACTTCTTTGCTCTCTTCAGCGTGGCAGCGAGTTTAGTGGCGGGGTTGGCTCCTTTGGGCTGGGGGCTACTCACCGACGCGATGCGGTCGGTGAAGTTTGGAACAGGAGTTGAGGTGAACCGATTTGTCATTCTTTACGTTACGATGACTTTGATTTTGATCCCGGCGATGGTTGCGCTGCGCAGGATTGAGGAGGCAAGGGCCAGCACGACGGAGGAGTTGTTGCGAGAGCTTGTTTTGGAGACGCCTTGGAGATCGATCACGCGGTGGTGGAATCGGAGGCCTTTCGCATGAAGAGATTTTTAGCGGAATACAGCCCCCCTTTGGTGGCGGCACTGATTCGTGCGCTGGCTTGGACGATTCGGTTTCGTCTCGAGGATCCGGATCGAATTTTGCAACAAGAGGAGAGGGACCCTCGCATTTTTGTATTTTGGCATAATCGAATTCTTTTGATGTCCTATGTGTATGAGCGGTTTTGTGTGCGGAGGAAGTGCTTGGTTTTGATTAGCCGGAGTCGGGATGGGGAGTTTATTTCGCGGGTGGCGAGCCGGTTCGGTTTAGATACGGCGAGGGGATCTTCTTCCAAAGGCGGGGTGGGTGCGATGCTGGAGATGGTTCGGGAATTGGGCCAGAAGGGCGCGCGGGATATTGTCATTACTCCCGATGGACCGAGGGGACCGCGCGGGAAGGTGCAGGATGGGGTTTTGGCAGTTTCTGCGGCGAGTGGGGTGGCGATTATTCCAGCGACACTTCACTATAGCTGGAAGTGGGAACTGCCTTCGTGGGACCGATTCCAAATTCCAATTCCTGGTTCGGTCTGTCGTTTGGTGCTGGGGCCGAATATAGATCCTCCAGCTTCACCTGATCCGGCCGCGTTCGAGCCGACTCGAAAGAAGTTAGAACAGGCGCTGGGCGATTAGGGGGCCGGGAGCTTCGCTTTTTCTACGAGGGCGTCTGGGATTGGGGGGAGTTTTGTCCGGAGGAGAGAGGAGATCGTGCTCGCGGTGGTGAGGGCGGCAAGCCAAGCGAGAAGGGAGAGGAAGGTCGGGACGCGAAAGGTCCATTTTGTCAGAGGAACCACAGTCAAAAAAAGGCTGAGGAGGAGGCCGAGGGAGAGGAGGGCGGTGCGGGCGGGCCAAGGGGTTTGGTGCGTTTTCTGGCCAACCCACTGGGCGAGGGAGTCGATGTGTCCTAGCGAGGAGGGGGAAAGGGTGGGAAGGAAGTAGAGTTCTACCGCAGCAGGTCCGGCGGCGAGGAGAAGAAGTCCGAGAGTGGCGCCAAGAGTGAGGAGCGCTGGACGAGCGTTTTCTGATCCGAAAAAACGAAGAAGCAAGCCGAGGACGATGAGAAGAGAGAGAGAGCCCGCGCCGATCTCGAGCCAGAAGCGTGCTGCATCAGGATGGCCAGGGATGAACTCCCGAAAAAGGTTGAGAGCGACTGAGGCGAGGGAGAGAAGGCCGTGCACGGGAGGTAGGATTCGATCGGATTGGAAGGGTGTCAATCCTGCCGAACGACCCAAAGGGAGGAGGGCATTCGTTCCTCAGGAGTATCTTCGGGGCGCAGGCCAGGCAGGATGCGGGAAGGGACCGCTTCGCGCTGAAGAATTTCACGAACCAGGGGAAGGAGATCGGCGGGGGTGGTTTCCGCCTGATTGATCGATAGAAGAAGGGATCCTTGGGGGGCGAGAAGAGGAAGGCAGGCAAGAAGAAGGGGTTCGAGCTCTCGATGGATGCGAAAGGCGCGGCCTCGTCCCCCATGAGAGAAGGTGGGTGGATCGAGAATGATGGCATCGAAGGTTTCACCCCGGCGTGCCAAACGGGGAAGGACTTTGCGGACATCCTCCGTCCAAAACCGGTGGGAGGATCCGCTGAGTTGATTTCGCGCGTAGTTATTTTTACCGCGGGCCAGGGAGCGGGCGGAGGAGTCGATGTTGAGAGTTTCCGCGCCAACGGAGGCGGCTAAGACGCCAAAAGCGCAAGTGTGGGCAAAGAGATTGAGAAGACGGGTGGGGCGTAGAGAGGCGAGGTGGCGACGATTTTCTCGTTGATCGGGAAAGAGGCCAGGGGCGATACGAGGGGAGAGATCGATTTCATAGCGCAAACCGAGTTCAGTTCCTTCCGTTTGGTACTGGTCACCGCGAAGAAAGGTGGAGGTGGAGGAGGAGTCTTCTTGAGAGATGATTTGGGTGGGCTCCCACGAAAGGGCGGAAGGTGGGGCAGGGGGTGGAGTTGGCAGTGGGGCGGAGTGAATCCAGCGCAGAGAATTACCCCAGCGTTCGCCGCGGATTCCAGGGCCGTAAGCGGCTAGAAAAGTGTCGGTACCGGAGGCAACGATCTGTTCCCAAACTTTCGGGGATAGCCAGAGAGAGTCTTGGGCGGGGGGTTTGCCTAGTGGGGTGGGCATGGTTAATTTTCAGTTATGGAGTGCACCTTCTGTCCAGGCAACCAAGCAACTTGCCATCTAAGCAAGTTGGTCAACGCCAAGTCGATCGATGTTCACGTGTGTGAAAAGTGTATTCCCCAGTTGGCGCAAAAAGATCTGGTCGATTTTGATATTTGGGGATCGGTTTCAAAATTGGCGGCGAGCAAAGGAAAAGAAGATCCTGCTGCGGCTGTGGAAAACGAGATTAAGGAGATTTCTGCCAAATCGTTACTCATTCCAACGCCGACCCCTGCCGCTTCCAATAAGTGTCCGACGTGTGGATTTACTTCTGAGGATGTTCGAAAAACGGGGCGTTTGGGTTGTGGCGATTGTTACGGGGTGTTTGCGACTCTCCTGCAGGATGTGCTGAATGATTGTCAGAAGGGAACAAGGCATGCGGGAAAGGTTCCCAAAGGCTTACGAAAGCCGAGCAAGAAGCGGTTGCAGGAGGATTTAAGTACGGCGGTGGGGAAGGAGCAGTTTGAGGAGGCGGCTCGAATACGGGACGAGTTAGGAAAAATCGGCGAAGAGGGATAGATTACGGTTCTTGGATTGTGCCAATGGCGCGAAAGCGTTCATGGCGTGTTTCGATGAGGCGAGGAGCGGGGAGTTGTATTAATTCTGAGAGGTGATGTCGGATGCGGTTCATCGTGCTGGTGATGGTGGTCTTCCAATCCCGGTGGGCTCCGCCGGTGGGTTCGGGGATCACTTCATCTACGAGGCCCAATTCGAAAAGATCTTTTGAGGAAATGCGGAGAGCCTCGGCGGCTTGAGGGGCAAAGGCGCGATCTTTCCAAAGAATACTGGCACAGCCTTCGGGGGAGATGACGGAGTAATAGGCATTTTCCAAAATGAGGACGCGGTTGGCGACACCGATTCCGAGTGCACCCCCACTGCCACCTTCTCCGATGACGACGGCGATGATGGGGACGCGAAGATTAAACATTTCACGAATATTGACGGCGATGGCTTCGGCGACGTGGCGCTCTTCACTGGCAACGCCAGGAAAGGCGCCGGGAGTGTCGATGAAAGTGACGATGGGGAGCCGGAATCGATCAGCGAGGCGCATGAGGCGAAGAGCTTTGCGATATCCCTCGGGGTGAGCACAGCCAAAATTACGCATCAGGTTTTCTTTGGTATCGCGGCCTTTTTGATGCCCGAGAAAGACCACGCGTTGGTCGTCGAGGGTGGCAAGACCACCGACGAGGGCTCGGTCCTCACCAAAAGCGCGATCCCCCCCTAGTTCGAAGAGCTCGGTGGCTCCTTGGCGGAGGTAGTCGAGAAGGTAGGGGCGTTGGGGATGGCGGACGATTTGGATGCGTTGCCAAGGGGTAAGGTTTCCATAGACCTCTTGGCGTGCGGAGGCCCACTTCTTTTGCAGGGAGGTGATTTCGGCCTCAGCACCCAACTTTTGCTTACCGGAAAGCTTGCGAAGCTCCTCGATGCGTTTTTCTAGCTCAGCCAGAGGCTTTTCGAAGTCGAGGTGCGCGATGGGTTTGGCTTCAGCCATGTCGAGGTTGGATGATAAACGATGATAAAGAAGGGGGCAACGCTGGGGGAGTGGGAAAAGGGTGGCGGTGGGTGGTGGAAAATGCGCAAAATAAGAGCGTGAACCGAGGAGTCATAGGAATTTTGGGATATTTTGGGTTGTGGATGTTTTTGACCTCGGTGTTGGCCTGGCCAGTCGCGAGGGGGGTGGAGGGAGTGGCGCCGGGGATTTTTCCCTTCGCACGGATTTTCGGGAGAGTGGAGTTGGTGGTGGCACTGGTTTTGGCGGTGGGTCTCTTGCGCTGGTGGGGGGAGGATCCGCGGCGGTGGGTGGATGGGAAAAAATGGAAGGGAGAGTTGGTGAGGGGAGGGCTATGGTCAGGGGTAGGTTTGGCAATGGTGGGTTTGGTGGCACTGGGGCAGGTGGTTTTGGGAGTGAGGGGATGGGGGGGCTGGCCTGGGGTGGGAGAGTGGGCGGGGGCGATCGGGACGGGGTTGCTGGTGGGGGTGTTGGAGGAGTATTTTTTTCGAGGGGTGTTGGGTTTGGCGTGGTGGAGAGCGGTGGGAGAGCGGAAGGCGGGGTTGGTGGTGTTGGTTGGCGCAGTGATTTTCGCAGGAGCGCACTTTATTCGGCCGGGGGTGGGTTGGGATGGAGGAGGCGGATGGGGGTCGGGGTTTTTGGCGTGGGGGAGTTTGGAGCTGTGGAGCGGGACGGGGCACCTTTGGAAATTGGCTGGTTTGGTTTTGATCGGACTCATTTTGGCAAGATTGGTTTGGAATGAGCAATCGTTGGCGGGAGCCATCGGGCTGCATGCAGGTTGGGTGGGGGGGCTGCGCTGGGTGGAGAGTGCTTGCCCGCCGGTGCCTCAAGCGGTGGAGGGATGGTGGGGTCCATCTTTGGAGGCGGGGCCGTTGCCTTTTCTTCTGCTACTGATCGTAACTCTTGCTCTTTGGGGGCGACCCATTCGTGCGTCTTTGGGTTGAGACGATCCGTGGCTTCATTTTCCCGGTAGGGCGACCTGCCCGTCCGTGGGTGCGTCTTGAGGAGCCGTTTTGCTCTCGGTGTGCAGAGCCTTATGCGAGGCATGCGCCGGGAGAGTTTCTTTGTAGCAACTGTGCGGGAAGGAGATGGTCCTTAGGGAGAGTGCGAGCGGCTTATCGAGCGGTGGGAACGGTGCGTGAGGTGATTCTTCGATTCAAGTATCAGCGGGAGTATTCCTTGCGACCGTGGCTGGGCCGGTGGATGCGAGATGGATTTCGGCAATATTACTCGCAGGAAAAGTGGGATGCGTTGGTGCCGGTACCGCTTCACGGAGCGCGAAGAAGGGAGAGGGGATTTAATCAGAGTGCCGAGATAGCGGGTTGGTTGGGGGCGAAGGTGGGAATTGGAGTGGAGGAGGGGCTGGTTCGGATTAAGCCGACTCCGCCTCAGGCCCGGTTGCGGCGGGTGGAGCGATTGCGAAATTTGCGGGGGGCTTTAGCCCTCGCTCCGGGGTTTGACCCACGGGGACGGCGATTGCTACTCTGTGATGACGTGTTTACGACAGGAGCTACCGCGGATGCATGTGCACGGGTCCTGAAACAAGCAGGAGCCGAGGAAGTGGCGGCTCTGACCGTAGCTCGAGGATAATTCACCCTTATGGCAGTATTTGAGCGACGAAAATATGAACCCCGCAAAGAGGCGAAGCCGCGGGCTCGGGGTGTGCCGAGTGGGTTGTGGACAAAGTGTTCGGGGTGTGGGGAGGTTGTCTACAATCAGGTTCTCAAGAAGAGCCATCAAGTTTGTCCAAAGTGTGACCACCATTTTCCTTTTGGGGCAAGGGAGAGGCTTCTTTCAATTTGTGATGGGGGAAAATTTCAGGAGCATGATGCCAAGATGGAGGCGGTGGATGTTCTTCAGTTTAAAGGAGTGGCAAGTTACGCCAGCAAGTTAAAGGCGAACCGCAAAAAAACAGGAATGCCCGATGCGATGGTGAGTGGGATGGGAAAGATTGGGGGTAGGGAGGTTTCATTAGGGGCGATGGAGTTCGCTTTTTTAGGCGGAAGCATGGGAGTGGTGGTGGGAGAGAAGGTCACGCGGACGATTGAGCGTGGGTTGGCGAAGCGGATGCCCGTGATTATCTTTTCTGCCTCGGGGGGTGCACGAATGTACGAGGGGATGTTTAGTTTAATGCAGATGGCAAAGACGAGTGGGGCGCTGGCCAAGCTGGGACGGGCGGGCTTGCCCTTTATTTCGGTTCTGACCAATCCAACGATGGCCGGGGTGATGGCCAGTTTCGCCTCGTTGGGGGATGTTATTATTGCTGAGCCAAAAGCGATGATCGGCTTTGCGGGGGCGAGAGTGATTCGGGAAACGACCCAGCAGGAGCTACCCAAGGAGTTTCAAACCTCCGAATTTCTCCATGAGCATGGATTGATCGATATGATCGTCTCTCGTAACGAGATGAAGGGGACGTTAGCGCGTCTTCTCCACTACCTCTGAAGCAGTTCGATTCGGTTGGTCGGTTGGAGCGGGTTTGTGCTGCGGGGATACAGCCTGGCCTTGGGCGGATGAGGAAGTTGCTCGCTCAATTGGGTCATCCGGAGCGGGGGCTTAATTTTATTCACTTGGCGGGTACGAATGGAAAGGGTTCCACGGCGGCGGCGATCGACTCCATCCTGCGAGAGGCAGGATTTTTTTCCGGTCTTTATACTTCGCCCCATTTGGTGGAGTTTCGGGAACGATTTCGTTGTGGGGGAGTCATGGTGGAGAAGGAATTGCTTGGCAAAAGTGTGGAGGCGGTGATGCGAGCGATTGGAAAGTGGCCGTCGCGGGGGCGGCCCACCTTTTTCGAGGCTACGACGGCGGTGGCATTGCTGATTTTTCGAGAAGCGAAGGTGGATTTTGTGGTTTGGGAAACGGGATTGGGGGGGCGCTTAGATGCTACCAATGTGGTCATGCCGGAGTGCTGTGTGTTGACCTCTTTGGGGCGGGATCACGAGACGATTTTAGGGAAGGGCTGGGCAAATTTGGGAAGGGAAAAGGCGGGAATTTTAAAAAGGGGTGTGCCGGTTTTTTCTGCTCCTTGGCCGAAGGCAGCTGAAAAGATATTGGCGGCGAGGGCAAAAAAACTGAGATGCCCTTGGCAAGTGGTGAAGCCACTGGCAAAAAGCGAAAAGTGTCTTCCCTTGGTGGGGGGGCATCAGCGCCAGAACTTAGCTTTAGCGGTGGCGGTTGGGAGGTATCTGGGGTTGCCTGAGTCGATGTTGCGGCGTGGTTTGGAGCGGACTTTCTGGCCTGGGAGATTTCAACGGTTGCCGGGGCGTGGGCGGGTGGTGGTGGATGGGGCGCACAATCTGGAAGGGGTTAAGGTGGCGATGGAGACGTGGAGAAATATGTTTGGGAAAAATCCCGAGCGGGTGATCTTTGGATGTTTGCGGGATAAGCCGGCGGAGTTGATGTTGGGAGAGATTCGTAAGACCGGAGCGGAGTTGTGGGGAGTGGAGTTAAACGATTTGAGGGGCACGAATCCGCTGGAGTGGGGGGTGCATCCAGATCGGCTGTGGAGTTGTGTGAGTGAAGCGTTGCAGGAGGAGCAGAGGGACCCTCTAAAAGGAGGGACGCTGATTTTAGGATCGCTGGTTTTAGTGGGGGAAGTTTTGCGGGGTGTTGGGGAGAGAGCTGGGTGATCCGAGCGCTTTTTTTTGATGCAGGCGGCACGCTACTGACTCCGGCCGAGCCTGTCGGGCGGATTTACGCTCGCCTGGCGCAGGCGCGAGGCTGGAGGGCAAGGGAGGAGGAGATGGAGAAGGGATTTCGGGCCGCGTGGAAAAAGAGGCGGGTAGAGGGAGTGGGCTCGGATGGAACTTTGGGAAGAGAGGGCTGGAAGAGGATTGTGAAAGAGAGTGCGATGGGATTGGGAATGCCGGCAGATTTCCCTTTTGAGGATTATTTCAGCGAAGTGTACGACTATTTTGCTCGTCCTGAGGCGTGGCAGGATTTTCCTGAAGTGGAAGAGGTGATTCGGAGTGTTCGGGAAAAGGGTGTTCGGGTCGGGATGATATCGAACTGGGATCCCCGATTGAGGCGTGTCTTGGGGGGATTTTCTTGGGCGGGGCTGTTGGATCCGATTTTGATTTCGGAGGAGTGCGGGGTGGAGAAGCCCCATGTAACTCTTTTTAGAAGGGCGGAGGAGGAGGCGGGCTTGAAAGCGGAGGAGTGTGCCCTGGTGGGAGATGACCCCTTGAGCGATCGCGCGGGGGCAGAGGGGGCGGGCTGGCGTTGTGCATTGGTGGAGAGGCCATACCGAGGTCTCTGGGAGGCATTAGGGGAGCTAGGGCTATGATTTTTGTGCGCTTATAGGGGCGGAGGGATTTTGACAGGAGGGGCAAGAGAGAGCATTTTCTAGGGTAGAAGTTTTCCTACTACAGCCATGATCTCACAAATTAAAACCATGCTCCTCTCCTCCATCGGCAGGAAGTGGATCGTCGCGATATCGGGGTTGCTCATGATTGGGTTTGTCGTGGTGCATATGACGGGGAATTTGCAGATGTATGCGGGAACTCCAGATAAGATTAATTTGTACGCACATCTTTTGCACTCCTACCCAATCATTCTCTGGGCATTTCGTTTGGGTTTAATTGGAGTCACCGCTTTACACATCTGGGGGACGATCTCTTTGGCTCGAGAAAATCGACGTGCGAAGCCACTGCAGTATGCGGTGGCGGGTCGAAAGTCGCGACTGCAGGTGACTTGGACAAGTGTGACGATGGTGATTAGCGGAACAGTGATTTTAGGTTTTGTGGTGTTCCACCTTCTTCATTTCACCGCCCAAGTAGTGGACAAATCGTATGCGAGCATGGAAACGGCGGTGGGTGGGGTGGCAATGCACGATGTCTATCGGATGGTGATTAAAGGTTTTTCTAACCCATGGATCAGCGGGTTTTATCTGATCGCGATGGGGCTACTTTTTTCCCATTTGCGGCATGGAGCGGCGAGTGTTTTCCAGACGTTTGGTTTACGAGACAGGCAGTTGGTTCAGGTCATTGAGGTGGGGGCATGGATTTTAGCGATGGCTCTGTTTGTCGGGTTTGGTTCGATTCCTGTGGGGGTGATGCTGGGTCTGATACGGCCATGAAATTAGATCCAAGAATTCCTGGGGGCCCGCTGGCAGACAAGTGGACAAAGTTTAAAACGAATGTCCCTTTGGTCACCCCAGCAAACAAAAGAAAGTACGAAGTGATTGTGGTGGGGACGGGATTGGCCGGGGCCTCGGCGGCGGCGAGTTTGGCGGAGCTGGGGTATCGGGTGAAGTCGTTCTGCTTTCAGGATAGCCCCAGGAGAGCGCACTCGATTGCTGCCCAAGGAGGAATCAACGCGGCGAAGAACTATCAGAATGACGGGGATTCGGTGAAGAGGCTATTTCATGACACGATTAAGGGCGGAGATTTTCGTTCGCGAGAGGCGAATGTGTACCGATTGGCGGAAGTGAGTGTAAATATTATCGATCAGTGTGTGGCGCAGGGCGTGCCGTTTGCGCGGGAGTATGGGGGAATGCTAGCGAATCGATCCTTTGGTGGAGCCCAGGTTTCGCGAACGTTTTATGCACGAGGGGCGACGGGCCAGCAGCTACTTTTGGGCGCTTACCAGGCGTTGAGCCGGCAGATTGGTTTGGGCCGAGTGAGGATGTTTCCACGGCATGAGATGTTGGATCTGGTGTTAGACGAGGGACGGGCGCAGGGGATTATCACACGAAATTTAGTGACGGGGGAGCTGACGGCGCACGAGGCGGATGCGGTGTTACTCTGCACGGGGGGATATGGAAACGCGTACTATTTGTCGACCTATGCCCGCGGCTCGAATGTGACGGCAAGCTGGAGGGCACATCGGAGGGGAGCACTTTTTTCGAATCCTTGCTTTACGCAGATTCATCCGACCTGCATCCCAGTTTCAGGCGAGTATCAGTCCAAGTTGACCTTGATGTCCGAGTCGTTGAGAAACGATGGTCGGTGCTGGGTACCAAAGTCGGCTGGAGAAAAAAGGAGTGCGGCTCAAATTCCGGAGGGGGAGCGGGACTATTTCTTGGAGAGGCTTTATCCGAGCTACGGGAATTTGGCTCCGCGGGATATTGCTTCGCGGGCGGCGAAGCGAGTTTGCGATGAGGGGCGGGGAGTGGGACCGTCGGGTTTAGGAGTGTACTTGGATTTTTCGGAAGCGATTGGAAGATTAGGGGAGTCGACGGTCAAAGAGAGGTACGCGAACTTGTTTTCGATGTACCACGAGATCACGGGAGAGAGTGCCTATGAGTCGCCGATGAGAATTTTCCCCGCAGTGCACTACACGATGGGTGGTCTTTGGGTGGATTACCATTTGATGAGTAACATTCCTGGGTTGTTTGTTTTGGGAGAGGCAAATTTTTCGGATCACGGGGCGAATCGCTTGGGAGCGAGTGCATTGATGCAGGGTCTGGCGGATGGGTATTTTGTTTTGCCTTATACGATTGGCGACTATTTATCCAAACAGAAGCCTGGAGGGAAGAAGACGAACCGACAGGCGGAGGCGTTTTGGCAGGCTACGGAAACGGTGCAGGCGCGTACTAAGAAATTACTCGGAATACGGGGGACAAAGCCGGTGAGTGATTTTCATCGCCGCCTGGGGAAAATCCTTTGGGATCAGTGTGGAATGAGTCGAACAAAAAAGGGGCTTGAGCAAGGGGTGGAGGAGATTCGGGGATTGAGGCAGGAGTTTTGGGAGAATGTGAATGTGCCGGGGTCGGGCGAGGATTTGAATCAGTCCTTGGAAAAGGCGGGGCGGGTGTCTGATTTTCTGGAGTTAGGAGAGTTGATGTGCCGGGATGCGTTAGAGAGGGATGAGTCGTGCGGATGCCATTTCCGCGAGGATCACCAGACAGCGGAGGGGGAGTGTGAAAGGCGGGATGAGAAATTTTCGCATGTTTCGGCTTGGGAATTTCAAGGGGAGGGCAAGGCGGAGGTTCGACATGCTGAGCCTTTGTCCTTCGAGGAAGTGCAGTTGGCCACGAGGAGCTACAAATGAAATTACATTTACGGGTGTGGAGGCAGAAAGGGAGAGAGGCAGAGGGCCAATTTGAAACCTATGAGGCGAAGGGATTAAATCCGAATATGTCCTTTTTAGAGATGATGGATGTGGTGAACGATGAGTTAACTAAAGAGGGTAAGGAGCCGGTAGCTTTTGAGCACGATTGTCGGGAGGGAATTTGCGGGTCATGTGCCATGGTGATCAATGGGGAGCCGCATGGGCCCAACAAGGGTGCCACCACCTGCCAAGTTTATCTCCGCTCGTTTCAGGACGGAGAGACACTCACGGTGGAGCCTTGGCGGGCGAGGGCTTTTCCTGTGTTGAAAGATCTGGTGACCGATCGGTCTGCATTCGACAAGGTGATTCAGGCGGGGGGTTTTGTTTCGGTGAACACGGGTCAAGCTCCGGATGCGAATGCGATGCCGATTGGAAAAGAGGATGCGGAAAAGGCGTTTGATGCGGCGCACTGTATTGGATGTGGAGCATGTGTAGCGGCGTGTCGGAATGGGTCAGCGATGCTCTTTGTGGCGGCGAAAGTATCGCATTTGGGAATGTTGCCGCAGGGGCAACCGGAGCGTGGCGAGCGGGTGCGCAAAATGGTGGCGGCGATGGATGCGGCGGGTTTTGGAAACTGTTCAAACCAGTATGCTTGCGAGGCGGTTTGTCCTAAGGAGATTTCGGCGGATTGGATCGGGCGGATGAATCGGGACTATGCGGTTTCGGCAGTCAAGAAGCTCTAAAAAGCCGGCTTATCGAGGAAGAAGATCGAATTCTGGGGGAAGGGTGAGATTGATCTGCTGTTCTATGGAGCTTTGCTGATCCCGCCACGCTTGGAGGTCGGGCTGAAGTGGAGAGTTGGCGGTGGGGGTAAGCGAGACGGTGCCTAGGACGGTGCCATCTGGGCGCCAGCCTTGCCAATCGGTTTTGCCGAGGTGTGGGTCGGTTCGCGAGGAGGAGAGGGGTTTGCCATCTGGATATTGCAGCAAAAGAGAGCTGACTTTTCCGTCTGTCCCAAGAATCGGGCCAAATTGACCGAGTACTTTTCCGTCTGGGTAGAGTAGGCGACCGCCGGTCAGGCGATCTCCTTCATAGTGGCATTCGGCAAACGCTTTGCCCGTGGGGTAGTGAAGGGTGATGGGGCCGAGCAGCTTTCCATTTCGAAACTCTCCGGAGGTGGCCAGCGTTCCGTCAGGATTGAAGCTTTGGTAAGAACCGCTCTTTTTTCCTGCTAGATAAGAGGTGAGAGAGCGGGGTCGGCCTTCGGGATCAAGCTCGCGGACAATTCCATCCAGCTGATCTTTTTTCCAGCTTTCTTCTGTAAGAAGGGCCCCTTTTTCATTCCAGAGGCGAGCTGGGCCCTCTTTTTTTCCAAGGAGATAGAAAGTTTCCGACTTTTTCATTCCAGAGGGGAAGTTTTCCACACTGGGGCCGTCGAGTTGACCGTTCTTCCAATTTGCGGTGTAGCGGGGAAGACCGTCGAACCACCAGCCGGTGGCTGGGCCGTTGAGCTTATCGGCTGAGTAGAAAAGATTATCGGAAACGGAGCCGTCGGGATGAAAAAGGGTGGAGGGGCCTTGGCGTTTTCCTTCGAGGAGAGTGTTGGAAGCTCGGGTTTTCCCGTCCTCGCCAAATAAAACTTGAGGGCCGGTCATCTGGCCTGCCTGCATTCGGGTTTCGGCTTTGATTTTACCCTCAGCGGAAAAGAAGAGCCAATCTCCCTCCGGCACACCTTTTCGAATGGGGCCTTCGGCTGTCTTCTTGCCCTTTTCATCTAGGTCGAATCGGCGACCGTCTCGCTGGTCGGATTGACAAAACTCGCGTCGGTAGACCGATTCGTCGGAGCGGTAGAAGATAAGTTCGATTTCGCGGGGTTTCGTTTTTCGAGCGCTGAGGATAATTTGGCCTTGGACATTTCGGTAAGGGCCGGTGCGAAGGACTTGGGTGGGAACGAGAGAGGCTTCGTCGTAGTTCCAGATCGGATCGCCAGCGGGTTGGTTAGGGGGATTAGGAAATTGGTTGGAGGCATCAACGGAGCGGCGGATGGCCTCAGCTGTTTGCAGGCCTTGAAGGATGGCATTGATGATAAGTCCCACCTCGGCTTGGGCGAGAGCACGGCTGTGAAAGGGGAGAAGGAGTAGGGTGATGAGGAGGCAAGCACGCATCAAAAGGAGCATGGGTCTTTGATTCGGTTTGAAGGAGATTTTCATGACCTCACGGATAAACTAAACCTTATCCTAAACTTGCAACAGCAGAGTGTGGTAAGATCAGAGAATGTCTTCAGCAATCTACAGGTGGGCTGAGTTTATCAAGTTTGAGCACACCGTGTTTGCGATGCCTTTTGGATTGGCGGCAATGTTTCTGGCGGCGGGAGGGGTGCCAAGAGGGAGTGTGCTTTTTGGAGTGGTGGTTTGCTTAGTGGGCGGGAGGACGGCGGCGATGGCATTCAATCGTTTGGCGGATTGGTCGATCGATCAGAAGAATCCACGGACGGCTGTGCGGTCGACTCTCATCTCCAAAACGACCGCGTATGCGACGATGGTGGGGGGCGTTTTAGCTTTGGTGGGTGGGGCGTGGATTTTGAATCCGCTTTGTCTGATGTTGAGTCCGGTCGCGGTGGGGATTGTCTTTTTTTATTCCCTGACAAAGAGGTTCACGTGGGGGTCACATGGGTTTCTGGGGTTGGCATTGGGAACGGCTCCTGTCGGGGCGTGGCTGGCGGTGAGAGGTCAGTTTGATTCGTGGGTGCCGATCGTGTTGGGGACGGCGGTGGGGTTGTGGGTGGCGGGATTCGATCTGATCTATGCGCTGCAGGATCAGGAGTTTGACCGGGAGCATGAGTTGAAAAGTTTTCCCGCTCGGTTTGGGGAAACCGCAGCATTGAAGATGGCGACAGGGTTGCATGGGCTAGCGGTGCTGGGCTTGGGAGTAGCGGGTTGGATGGCGGGTTTTGGGTGGCGATATGGGGTGGTGTGTGGGCTAATGGTGGCAGTTTTAGGGCTGGAAACCCTTTGGGCCCGAAAGAGAGAGACAAGGGGCAGGGCATTTTTTCAGGCAAATGCGGCGGTGAGTCTGCTCGTTTTGCTGGGAGTAATGTGGGAGATTTTCTGGAAATGAGCGTGTGGAAAATCATTCAAGAGAAGGTGGGAGCGGGGAAGAGGCTTTCCTTTGAGGAGGGAGTTTATCTTTTTCAGGGCGCGGATTTTCATTCCTTGGGTCAGTTAGCCGACCGAGCCAGGGAGAGGAAAGTGGGTACGCGGGCGAGTTATGTGTTTAACCGGTATTTAAACTATTCGAATGTTTGCGTGTTGAGCTGTCAGTTTTGTGCTTTTGCACGGCGAAAAAGGGAACCGGGCACATTTGAGTTATCGGTAGCAGAGATGGTGGAGGAGGGGCGAAAGGCGGTGGGGCAAGGGGCGACGGAGATTCACATTGTGGGGGGACTGCATCCGAGTCTGCCGTACAGTTTTTATTTAGACATGTTACGGGCGTTGGCTGAATTGAGGCCGCGGCCAATGTTGAAGGTTTTTACGGCGATTGAGATTCGGCATTTGGCTGGGCGAGTGGCCAAAAAGTCGATCCCTGAAGTTTTATCTGATTTGAAAGAGGCGGGATTGGATTCTTTGACCGGGGGTGGTGCGGAGATTTTCGATGCGGGAGTGAGGGATAGGATATGTCGGGGGAAGGAGTCGGGTGAGGAGTGGTTGGAGGTACATCGGATTTGGCACGGGATGGGGGGACGGAGCACGGCGACGATGTTGTATGGCCATGTGGAGACAGCGGAGCAGAGGGTGGATCATTTAGAAAAGCTGAGAGGATTGCAGGATAAGACGGGGGGTTTTACGGGATTTATTCCATTTGCCTTTGAGCCTTCGCAGACGAGGTTGGCGGAGTTGGGAAAGATCCGGAGGGCGAGTGCGTTAGAGGAGTTGCGGGTGATTGCGGCGAGTCGGTTGATTCTGGACAACTTTGATCACATCACGGCTTATTGGATTAGCACGGGATTGCCCTTGGCTCAGATCGCCTTGAGTTATGGGGCAGATGATTTGCACGGGACGATTGGGGAGGAGAAAATTTTTCATATGGCGGGGGCGCAAACGCCGAAGGGGCAGACTCGTGGAAATTTGGAAAGTGCGATTCGGGAAGCGGGGCGGGAGCCAGTGCAGAGGAATACGTTCTACGAGATAGTTTGAATAGGCGAAGCCTAAAATAGGGTTTGCAAATTTCGATTGGTAGGCGTATTATTATAGTAATGACCCTCTTAAAGCTGCTTTTTGGGGTAAGAAAGGTAAGACATCAGGGTGCAGGAGTGCCAACGGGTCAACTTTTGGAGTACCGAGCGATCGCTATCTTGCTCATCACACTACTTGTGGGATTTGGCAGTTGGATTTGGATGAAGAGGGTAGAGCGATACTCATATACCTCCCAAAAGATTGGGCAGATTTCGACTTCATCGGGCACTGAGTAAGTTTGTTGCGTGGTTCTAAGGAAAATAGGAGAAGAGACGCGGCCACTTGTGTCAAAAGTGACCTACCTGTTGGTTTGAGTATGGTAGAGTTGTGGAATGAGAATTGGATGTGTTCCCTATGATCATGCAAAACCTTTTGCGGGAGGTTGGGGAAAAGGTGACGTGGTCTGGGATCATCCCAAGGGGTTGGTGGGGCGGTTGAAGCGGAGTGAGGTGGATCTCGCTCTGATTCCCGTGTGGGAGGTTTTGACGGGGGGTCCTTATCGCGTGGTGGATGGTTTGGCGGTGGGATCTCGTGGGGAGGTAAGAAGTGTGGCGGTGTTTCATGAAAAGCCGTTAGCCGAGTGTCGGGGAGTTCAATTATCTCCGCGCTCGATGAGCTCGGTGCAGTTGTGGAGAGTGATTTCAAAGGGAGCTTGGGGTTTGGAGATGGAGGAGAGGCAGGATGGTGAGGCTAGGTTGAAGATCGGGGATGAGGCGTTGCGAGAGTGGAGAAAAAAAGGGGGACATGGGTTAAGTGATCTTGGGGCAGCGTGGTGGGAGTGGACGCAAAAACCGTTTGTTTTCGGGGTATGGGCGATGCGCCAGGGTTATGTTGCAGGGTCTGGGGAGATCGAGAAATTTCGGAATGAGTGCAACCATGGGATTGAGAGGAGGGGGGAGTTGGTCCAAGGGGAGTTCGAGCGGGAGTATCTGACGAAGTGTATTCGGTATGAGTTAGGGCGGGAGGAGAAGGATGGAATGGCTGAGTTTGCTAAGAGGAGCGGGGTCGAGATGCCCAAGATCGAATATATTTAAGAGTGGTGGGAGCGGGAAAGGGGGTTGAGATTTTGGGGTGGGGGAAGCAGAGTTTGAGAGGTGAAGCTTTCTCTAATTTTTCTTTGGGGGTTGGGGATGGGGGTCAGTTGGGGTGCGGGAAAGTGGGGGATGGTGGATACAAATGGGACGTGGAGATTGTCGGAAAAGTACGAGGAGGTGGGGGAATTTCGAGGGGATTTGAAGAGATCGTTCACCCTGCCCGAGTTTTTACCGGGGGTGAAAGGAGCAAAGGTGAAGAAGTGGCTGAAGGCGGAGGGGGATGAGGTAAAGGGGGGTGAGCCATTGGCGGAGGTGGAGTTAACGGAGCCGGCGCTTCCGGTGGAGGCTCCCATCTCGGGGATGTTGGTAAAGATTGGGGTGCCGGCGGGTGGAGCGGCGATTCCGGGTTCGGCCTTGGGATCGGTCCGCAATTTGTCCCATGTGGGGATGTTTGAGAAAAAGCAGTTCGATGTGGTGTGTCCTGGGTATGGACCGAATCCTGGGTCGGCCACGTTGGTGCGGTGGATCAAGGATGAAGGCGATGCGGTGGCAAAGGGGGAGAAGATTGCCGAGGTGCGGCCGAAGGAGGCGATGGCGATGTTGCAGGCACCGGGTTCGGGGACGTTGGTGAAGATTGAGGTCAAAGATGGGGAGGAGGCAAAGGTGGGTCAGGCGGTAGCGAAGATGGGAATCGGGCGAGTGCCGGTGAAGTTGGGGGGGGAGTGGTTTTATGCGGATGAGAGGGGAACGAGAGTGACGCAGGATCGGTATCAAGAGGTGGGCTCGATGCTCGGAGGAATGGCTCCGGTACGGGTGGGAGAGAAGTGGGCTTTCGTGGATGGCGAAGGGGGATTGATCCCTAAGGCGGCGGAGGGAAAAAAGGGAAAGGGTTTTAATCTGGGTATGGTGGAAAAAGCGGAATATGACGCTGCCCGAAAAGTTCGGGGAGGATTGGCGGCTGTCCGGGTGATGGATCGGTGGGGATATGTGGCCTATCAGGAGGGTGGAATACGCATGGCGATTGCCCCGAGGTTTCTCCAGGCGAAAGATTTCTCGGAGGGGCTGGCGGCGGTAGAGGAGAGTGAAGATGCGCCTGTGGCGGATGGCACTGAGGTGGTGAATGAGGTGAAGAGCGAGGAGGAGGCTAAAAAAGCGCAAGGGCCAGTGGCCTGGGGGTATATTTTACCCAGTGGAAAGTTGTGGGGCAGGCTCGACTTTGCGGTGGCGGGAGATTTTTTAGATGGAAGGGCGGTGGTGCAGGGTTTGGGGGAAAGTATGCCCTTTGTTTTAATCGACAGTAAGATCAAGACACGAACGACAAAAAATTATGGGGGGCTGGTTTTGTTGGGAGAGAAGAGAGTGGCGTGGAGGCAAAGTGGAGGGTGGGGTTTGATGGATCTGCAGGAGCGGGTTTTGGAGATACGCCCAGGAATAAAAAATCAGGACGGTGAGGGGGTGGGTCAGGACGTGTTGGAGGCGGTGGGACCCTATGGGGATCATCGGGCGCCGGCGAAGGAGCCGGGGGGGAAGTGGGGATATTTAGATTTGGATGGAAAGTGGGCCATTGCGCCGAGTTTTGAGCGGGCGCTGGTATTCCACGGGGGATTAGCACCGGCGAAGGAACCGGGGGGGAAGTGGGGATATTTGAAACCGGATGGAAGTTGGGCCTTGGAGCCAAAGTATACCAAGGCGCGTGCTTTCACCGATGGGTTGGCGGCGGTGTCGGAGCAGGGAGAGGTGGAGTTAGGGCCTGAGGGAACCACGGGCGGAGTTTGGGAGTAAGGAGGAGACAATGGATTTTCAGGATTATTATGGAGTGCTGGGGGTGAGTAAGACGGCGACGGCGGAGGAGATACGTTCCGCGTTTCGCAAGAAGGCGCGGGAGCATCATCCCGATGTAGCCAAAGATAAGGTGAAGGGTGCGGAGAAGTTTAAGGAGGTGAATGAGGCGTATGAGGTGTTGAGTGATCCGGCGAAGCGGGCGAAGTATGATCAGGTGGGAAGAGAGGTGCCGGGGGGAGGATATGGGTGGGCGGGGGGAGTGCCGAGGGGAGAGGCTGGGCCAGGAATGGAGGAGGTGCACTTTGGGGGGACAGGTTTTAGTGATTTTTTTGAGAGTATGTTTGGAGGGATTGGCGGGGTGGAGGGGATGCGAGGGGCGGGGGGAAGAC
>CAMBGW010000002.1 GCA_945866245.1 Verrucomicrobia subdivision 6 bacterium
GCCGTCCTCGGTGCCCTCGGCGCCGGTGATATCGGAGCCCACTTTCCCAATACCGACCCCAAGTGGAAAAATGTCGCCAGTACTCTCTTCCTGGCTGAATCCGCCCGCCTCGCCAAAGCAAAAAAAGCCACCATCCTCAACGTCGACGCCACTCTGCTGGCTGAAGCCCCCAAGCTTCTCCCCCACTTTCCCGCCATGTGCCAAAAAATCGCCGCCGCCCTCGGTCTGCCCGTCGATCGAGTCAATATGAAGGCTACCACCAATGAGAAGCTCGGTTTTATTGGTCGAGGAGATGGTATCGCCGCTCTTGCCGTGGCCGCCCTCGACGTTCCCGAATGACCTCCGCAGGTCGCTTCCTCACTTTTGAAGGGTGCGAGGGGTGCGGCAAAAGCACTCAAATCACATCCACCCTCGCTTGGCTTCGCTCGGCAAAGCTCACCGTACACGAGGTTCGAGAACCCGGCGGTACCCCAGTGGGCGAGGTCATTCGCCACCTCCTCAAACACGATCCCGTGGGCCAATCCATGACCGCCGAAACGGAACTCCTCCTCTTCGCCGCCAGCCGAGCCGAGCTCGTCCGCCAAACGATCCTTCCTGCGCTGACCCGAGGCGATTGGATCATTGCCGACCGCTTCCACGACTCCACCACCGTTTTCCAAGGCAATGCCCGTGGCCTTCCCATGGAAGAAGTATCCTTTATCAACCGCTACGCCATCGCCCAGCGCGAACCCGATCTCACTCTCGTCCTCGATCTCGATCCCGCCGAGGCCCGAAGTCGCGCCCTTCGTCGCCCCCGACCTGCCGGCCAAAAAGACCGGCTGGAGGATCTGGACCTAGGGTTTTACCAGAAAGTAGCTGAAGGATATCGCGCCCTCGCCCAAAGAGAACCCAAGCGGGTCAAGCTGATCGACGCATCAGGTTCGCGCGAACAAACCTTCGCCATGATCCAAAAGGAGCTCCGCCATGCCTTTTCCTCCCTCCCGCGTTGAGGAGCTGTTCCAAACCGCCGCGAAAGAAGGTCGCCTCGCCCACGCCTACCTCCTCACCGGAGCTCCGCCGGCCGAACTGGAGTCACTTGGAAAAGGCCTAGCCGCCAACCTTCTCGATGCCGATTTAGAGGGACACCCCGATTTTTTTGTACTCCGCCCTGAATCCAAATCCCGCCGCGTCTCGATCGCCCAAGTCCGCTCTCTGGAACACTCTCTCTCCCGCCGCCCTCACAAAGCCCCACTCAAAGTCGCCCTTATCTTAGAGGCTGAGCGGATGTGCCTCCCTCCTGCCGAGGCAGCGAACGCTTTTCTCAAAACCTTGGAAGAGCCCCCCGATCACTCCCTCTTAATTCTCACCTCCGACCGCCCCGAGCAGCTTCTGCCCACCGTGCGCTCCCGCTGTCTCACCTTTCCTATTCTTCCCGACAAGCACCCCGCCCCGATCGAGGGGATCGATGAACTCACCCGCCTCTGGGCCGAGTCATCCGAACCCACCCCGCTCGCCGCCTACCGACGCGCCTCCATCCTACAATCCTTTCTCCTATCCACTCGCGATCGCCTCAACGCCCAAAGTGAACAGGAGGTGGAAGATGAAGAGGGGGACGAAAATGAGTCTGCTCAATCAGCCTCCTTGGCAGGCCAACTGGTGCGCGTTCGTGAAGACATTATCACCCACCTAATCCGCTCCGCCTGGAGCCGAGCTCAATCCAGCCTCCGCCCCGAAATTGTCCGCGAGGTCGACTCCCTCGAAAAACTTCGGCTCGCCCTTGCCCGAAATATCGACCCCACCCTCGCCATCGAGGTCTCCTGCCTCCGCATCGCCGGCCTCACCTAACACATACTCAAGAATACTTCCGAATTTCACTGATACTTTAATGATAAAGTATTTTTATTTTGATTTCAGGCCGTTTGAGCCACTAATATTGCCTTCATATGGATATTAAAGAGATTAAGGCGGTCATCGATCTCATGAGGAAAAACAGCCTCACCGAGTTCGAATATGAAAAAGACGGAACCAAAATCCGTATCCAGCGCGGGCCGGACGGGAAACCCCAAGTCTTCTCCTCATCCCCAGGCCTCATCCCCGCCCCCACTCTTCTTCCCATCCCAACCGCCCTGCCCACCGCTCCAGCGGCCACCCCACCCCCTCCGGCCGAAACTCTCCCCACCATCAACTCCCCCATGGTCGGCACCTTCTACGGCTCCCCTGCCCCCGATGCCCCTCCCTACCTCTCCGTCGGAACAGCCGTCACTCCAGAAAGCGTCGTCTGTATCATCGAGGCCATGAAAGTGATGAATGAAATCAAAGCCGAAATGTCAGGCACGATTACCGAAATCCTTGTCGAAAGCGGAAAGCCGGTCGAGTTCGGAAAGCCGCTCTTCCGCATCCGCCCATCCTAACCCCCCACGGCGGGGAACTCCCTCTGCCACCCCAATATGTTTGAAAAAATTCTTATCGCAAATCGGGGCGAAATCGCACTCCGCGTCATCCGCGCCTGCAAAGACATGGGCATCCGCTCCCTCGCCGTTTACTCAGAGGCAGATCACGACTCCCTCCACGTCCAAGCCGCCGATGAAGCCATCTGTATCGGGCCAGGCCCCAGCGCTCAAAGTTATCTGAAAATCGACCGAATCATCTCCGCCGCCGAAGTTGGAGACGTGGACGCCATTCACCCGGGCTACGGATTCCTCTCCGAAAACGCCCACTTCGCCGAAGTTTGCCAATCCTGCAACATCCGCTTCATCGGTCCCTCTCCCGAATCGATCCGCCGAATGGGAGATAAATCCCTCGCGCGAGAAAATGCCCGCAAGGCCGGCGTCCCCATTCCCCCGGGAAGCGATGGCCCGGTAACTTCCGAGCAGGAAGCGATCAAAGCCGCGAAAAAAATCGGCTATCCCATCATGATCAAAGCCGTCGCGGGGGGCGGAGGCAAAGGAATGCGACCCGCTCACAATGACGTCAGCCTCGTCAAAGGCTTCCTCGCCGCACGCATGGAAGCAGAAAAAGCCTTCGGAAATCCCGACGTCTATCTTGAAAAATATATTGAAGAACCTCACCACATCGAATTCCAAATCCTCGGCGATAAGCGCGGTAAAATTATCCATGTCGGCGAACGCGACTGCTCGATCCAACGCCGCCACCAAAAACTTCTAGAAGAATCCCCCTCCCCCCTTCTCGATAGCGATCTCCGTAAACGGATGGGGAAAGCCGCCATCAAACTGGCCGAAGCCGTTCAATACGAAAACGCCGGTACGATGGAGTTCCTCGTCGATAATGCCGGTCACTTTTACTTTCTCGAAATGAATACCCGCATCCAAGTCGAACATCCTGTGACCGAAGAGGTCTACGGGATCGACCTAGTCAAAGAGCAAATCAAAATCGCTTCCGGCGAACGCCTCGGCCCCGAATTCGATAACCTTCGCCCCCTGCGACACGCCATCGAATTCCGCATCAATGCGGAGGATCCCGCCAACGATTTCCGACCCTCCCCCGGCACGGTCAACCTTTACTACCCCCCCGGCGGCATCGGCATACGAATGGACTCTCACATCTACGGCGGCTACTCCATCCCGCCGTTCTACGATTCGATGATCGGAAAACTGATTGCCGTCGGCCCAGACCGCGCCACGGCCGTCGCCCGTATGCAGCGCGCCCTCGACGAAACCATCATACGCGGAGTCAAAACCACCATCCCTCTCGGCCAACGAATCGTCCGCGATCTGGACTTCCGCCGGGGAAAATACTCCACCCACTTCCTAGAGCGGTTTTTCGAGCGCAAGGTCGAGACCCCCTCTTAACCCATGGCGCCAGCCTTGGATCCCTCCCGGGCCCACGAGGCTCTCCAGCAAGCTCACCTCTACGCCATCCTCGACTCCTCGTACGCTCCTCCCTCCGCTTGGCCCTCACTCGCCGGCAAACTGGCAGACGGCGGGGCAGGTGTTTTTCAACTTCGCGCCAAAAATCTTCCCAAGGACGAAATCCTCACCGCAGCAAAAATTCTCGCGCCACTCCTCGCCCAACGTGGCCTCCCCCTCCTCCTCAACGATCATCCCGACTTAGTCGCCCCATCCGGTGCTGCCGGATGCCACCTCGGCCAAGATGATCTAGGAATTCCAGAAGCTCGCCGACTCCTCGGTTCTGCCACACTCCTCGGCCTCTCCACCCACTCCCCTTGCCAAGCAACCGCTGGTCAGGCGCTAGGCGCTGACTACCTCGGCTTCGGCCCCCTCTACGCCACGGGGACAAAGCCCGACTACAAACCGATCGGCCCCGCAAAAATCAGCGATATCGTGAAACAAGTAACTCTGCCCTTCTTCTGTATCGGGGGAATTACCCCAGAACGAATTTCGGAAGTGACCCAACACGGCGGCTCCCGTGTCTGCGTGGTCTCTTACCTACTGCAAGCCGCCGACCCCGCTGCCGCCGCTCGTAACATTCTTTCTCGGCTTGGCACTTCATCCCAACTGAAGGATGCTGATCGCCCATGAGCGTTCTTGTCGTCGGCTCGGTCGGAATCGACCGAATTGAAACCACCCAGGAGGATCGTTCCGATCTTTTGGGAGGATCCGCCTCCTATGCAGGGCTCGCGGCAAGCTTTCACGCCCCCACAAGCCTGATCGGGATTGTCGGTGATGATTTCCCCGCCCACCACAGGGCTGTCTGGGAAAAACGCAAAATCGATCTTTCAGGCCTTCAGATCGCCAAAGGAAAAACCTTTCGCTGGCACGGTCGCTACGAGGACAATATGAACAATCGGCACACCATCTCGACCGATCTCAACGTCTTTGCCGATTTCAAACCCCAACTTCCTCCCGCTCAGAAAAAACTCCCCTTCGTTCTGTTGGGAAATATCGCTCCCGACCTCCAACACCTCGTCCTCGATCAGATGGAAAAGCCGAAGTTTACCATCGCCGACACCATGAATCTCTGGATCGATATCGCACGCCCTCGCCTCCTCGAGCTTCTCCCCCGGATCGACATGCTCATCCTCAACGACTCGGAAGCCGCCCTCCTCACAGGCGAATCGAATCTTCTTCGTGCCTCCCGCTGGCTTCGCGAACGTGGTCCTCGCTACGTCGCCATCAAAAAGGGGGAGCACGGCTGCTATCTTTCCGGAAAAGAGGGTGCTTTTGCCGCGCCCGCCATCCCGCTGGAAAAAGTGCTCGATCCCACTGGGGCAGGTGACACCTTTGCTGGTGGCCTTGCCGGTTACCTCGCCGGTCAAAAAGAGATCAATCTCTCCACCCTGGCACACGGAGTTCTCGAAGGCACCATCCTCGCCTCATTTACCGTAGAAGACTTCAGCCTGAACCGGCTTTCCGCTCTCTCCCCTCAAGATCTCGAAACCCGCCGAAAAGAACTTTCCCGCCTAATCAATCCTCATCCCTAGTTTCGTGCTACACTTTTTTCGATGGAACCTAACGAGGAGATCGCCCTAGTTCTGCTTCTTATTGTCACCATCGGCTCCGTTGCCCTTACCCTTGCCCTTTCCGTCCTCCACCCCCGCTACCGAGAACTTCGACCCCGCCTAGCCCTCTCCATCAAAATGCTTGGCTTTCCTCTGGCCGCGTACGGACTCCTGCGTTGGTTCACCTCCCTGCCGTTAGCCCGTTTTGACTTCTTTCTCATCGTCCTACTTCTTATCTATACGGTTGAGTTTCTGTTTTTCTTTATCGTCATGCGCCACCCTCCACGTGGTCCTCGTGTCTAATACGAGCCCATCCTGCTTTTTTAAAGTGCTTATAGACAAACGCTTCAATCCGACCTCCGTAACATCCTAGAGAAATCGGTTTCTAGAACTTGCTCTGTTGAAAATATCGAGCAGTCTTATCGGATGTCTTCATCCATCTCACACGCCCAAGCAACAGATCCGCTCACCAAAACCATCCTCCTGGCCCTTGTCTGGCTACCTATCTTCGGAGTGATCTCCGCCATTGTCCTTCTCTGGAACTCCTACGTTACTTGGGTGGACGTCGCCCTCCTCCTAACCTTTTTTACCCTTTGTGGCTACGGTATCACTCTCGGTTACCACCGAATGCTCACCCACAAGAGCTTCCAAGCTCATCCCTGGCTAAAAACCTTCCTCCTCATCTGTGGCTCCATGGCCATGCAAGGCCCCGCCCTTCACTGGGCCGCCACCCACGTCCAACACCACGCCAATTCGGACGAAGAGGAAGATCCCCATAGCCCACTCAAAAGTCTGTGGCATGCCCACGCCGGTTGGATTCTCGACAACTTTAAACCTGACATCCAACGCTACGCTCCCGCCCTTTTGAAAGACCCCATCATTGTTGCCATCAACAATACGTGGTGGCTCTGGGTATTCACAGGTCTTCTCATTCCCACAGGCATCGGCGCGCTCGCTGCCGTGTTTTTCGGAAAATCGGTTTTAGTGGGTGCCTTCGGTGGTTTGGTTTGGGGCGGCTTCGTTCGCCTTTTCATGAACCAGCACATCACCTGGTCGGTGAACTCGATCTGTCACACCTTCGGCCGTCGCTCCTTTGAAACCACCGATGCCAGCCGCAACAACTTCCTCTTCGGGATTCTTGCCATGGGTGAAGGTTGGCACAATAACCACCACGCTTTTCCCCGCTCCGCCCGTCACGGCATGCATTGGACTCAGCCCGACTCCTCCGCTTGGCTCATCTGGATTTTCGAAAAGCTCGGTCTGGTCAAGGAGGTGGTGCTCATCTCCGAAAGCCGGATCCAAGCCCGCCTCGCTTCCCAACCCGATCCCGAAGCCGAATCGATCATCCTCCCCATCCCCGCTGAACAGCGGGACTAGCTTCTTAATTCCCTCACACGAAAGAGAGTGGCGCAGACCGCCACTTGCGTGATGTTTTTGCCCCCTAGCGGTAGAGGACTATGCCGGCAGCGGCTGGATGATGCTTTAATAATCAAATCCTTCCTTCTTTCGCGCCTCTTTATTCCGAGTTAGCCTTTTTCCCCATGTCCACTGCCCCCCATCTCACCATCTACGACACCACCCTGCGTGATGGGGCCCAGGGCGAGGGCGTTCACTTCTCCCTATCCGATAAACTTCGCCTCGCCGAACGCCTCGCCTCCTATGGCCTCCACTACGTCGAAGGCGGTTGGCCCGGTTCGAACGACAAAGATCGCGACTTTTTTGCCGAAGCCAAAAAACTCCGCTGGACCTCATGTAAATTAGCCGCTTTCGGCTCCACCCGTCGCCCCAACACCGAAACCTCTAATGACTCCCAAGTCCGGCTCCTTCTGGAGGCGGAAACTCCCGTGGTGACCATCTTTGGGAAAAGCTGGCTCCTCCACGTCGAAAAAGTCCTGCGCACCACCCCCACAGAAAATCTCCGAATGATCTCCGATACCGTAGCCCTCCTCAAAAAAGAGGGCCGGGAAGCCATCTACGATGCCGAACACTTCTTTGACGGCTACTCCGCCGACTCGGACTACGCCCTCCGCACCTTAGAGGCTGCAGCCGAAGCCGGTGCCGACTATCTCGTCCTCTGTGAGACCAACGGAGGTCGCCTTCCCTCCGAAATCAGTACGATCGTTCGCGCCGTGCAAACCCGCTTTCCAAAATTGAAATTGGGAATCCATACCCACAACGACTGCGGACTCGGGGTCGCCAATGCCGTCGCCGCCGTCCAAGAGGGCGCCCTTCAAGTCCAAGGTACGATCAACGGGTACGGAGAGCGCACAGGAAATTGCAACCTGACCACCCTCCTTCCCCTTCTCGAGCTCAAACTTGGAAAGAAAGTCCTGCCGCAGGGCAATCTGCGGCAACTTTCCGAACTCTCTGCCTTTGTCGACGAACTGGCCAATCTACATCACGACCCACGCGCCCCCTTTGTTGGCCGAACTGCCTTCGCCCACAAAGGCGGCATGCACGTTAATGCGGTCAACAAACTTGCCGCCAGCTTTGAGCACATCGAGCCCGCCTCTGTCGGCAACAGCCAGCGCATCCTCGTCGGCGAACTTTCCGGAGGTGCGAATGTCATGATGAAGGCGCGTGAACTCGGCGTCACCGTAGATGAAAAATCAGCGCAAACTCGGGCTATTTTAGCGAGGATCAAAAAACTGGAGAAAGATGGGTATGAGTTTGAAGCGGCTGACGCCTCATTTGAACTTCTGGTCCGCCGATCCCTCGAGAAGATCCCTGCCCCCTTCCAGATCGAGTCCTATGAGGTGAAGGTCGTTCGCTCCCGCCCCACCGCTCGGGAGACCAGCCATGCCAAGATTGCCGTGCGCATCGGTAAAAAAGTACAAAAGACCTCTGCCCGTGGGGATGGTCCGGTCAACGCCCTCGATGCTGCCTTGCGAAAAGCCCTGCTCCCCTCCTTCCCGTCCCTCCGCAGAATGAAGTTGATCGACTACAAAGTTCGCATCGTCAGCTCTCGTGGGGGTACCGCAGCACGCATCCGTGTTTTGGTCGAATCCAGCGATGGGGCTCGTGAGTGGGGAACTGTCGGTGTTTCCACCAATATCTTGGAGGCCAGCGCACTAGCCCTGACCGATAGTTTGTCCTACTTTCTTTTGCCCCGAACCACCTAAATTTCACCCTCCGTGGGAGTTGAGTCCTCACAATTTTTTCGGTAGGTTACCCAACTGCTTTCCGGAGTAGCTCAGCGGTAGAGCGATGCACTGTTAATGCATTGGTCGCTGGTTCGATCCCAGCCTCCGGAGCCAATTTTTTTTCATATTCTGAAACTTGATGGTGCACCCGGCCAGGGTCGAACTGGCAACCTTCGGCTTCGGAGGCCGACACTCTATCCAGTTGAGCTACGGGTGCTTCTGGGAATGAAATCCTAATCCCACCTGCCGATCGGTTCAAGACCCCCCCTAACCTGTCTCCTCACTCGCCTTTCCATTTTTAAAAAATGCTTTTTTGTCCGGTGCTCCACTTTCCTTCCACTCCACCCACCAACCGTCCGGAACCCCTTTTTTATAGTTCGTCTCCTGCCTTTTTTTTCCACTTTCCCACCAGACAACAAAGGTTCCACTTCTCTCCCCCTGCTCATACGTTCCCACTCCCTTCCGATTCCCACTGGTAAACCACGTCTCCACGGCTCCATGTCGCTTGCCCGCACGCCAAGAGGTTCGCCGCTGCATTTTCCCATTTGGATACCACTCCGTCGCGGGCCCATCGGGTAACCCTTGGTGAAAGCGCGTTTCTTGAACCAACTGCCCCTTCGCATTCCAAAGCCTCGCCCGCCCCTCCCGCACCCCTTTTTCAAAATGCGCTTCTCCCTCCATCTGCCCATTCGCAAACCAGCTCCGATAGGCCCCGTGCATCCGCCCCTGCCAAAACTCTGCCTCGGTCTTTTTCCCGGCCACTTGAGTGACCGCCGCCCCACTGAAAGGCTCCTTCTCACCCTGCCGATAAAACAGATCCCCTCGCCCTTTCAACTCGCCCGCAGGAACCACCTCTCCTGAGCGCTCCATTCCCAAAGCCACTACTCCCGCCAAGAGACACAATGATATAAATATTTTCGAACTCAATGGGCTAGGCCAGCCAAAACCGTTACCCGATGGGTGATCTGCACCAGATTTTCGGGCACGATCCGCTCCGCCGTGATCGTGGGATGCAACTGGTCCGGCCGTGCGTCCAGCTTGATTCCCGGCTCGTACTCGTCCGAAAAAATCAGATCGTTGACGTAATCCCGTCCGCCGTTTCTTCCGGTCCATTTCCAATATAAGTCCCTTAATTTTCGCTCCGATTCAATCAAGATTACTGAAACCACCGTTCCTTTCAATTTCATCGTCAACTCTCGATACGCAGGAAACCACGTGGGGGGCTCGGTGAGCTCCCCGCGAATGATCAGCGTGGGTTGGCTGCTCAGATTTCGCACCGCGATTCGAACTTCGCTCCCCGCAGAACTTTGGCAAGCCCCTTCCCACCCCCCTGATGCCGTTTGCCGATTGCCCTCTTTTTCGCCATCCTAAACCGGTGATACGCACTACTCATCCTCATCCTCGGACCCGCGCCGCAACCCGCCCTTTGTCCCAGGAGATTGTCCGGATTCTCCGCTTCGGATTTGTCGGTGGCTTTGGCACCCTGCTCAATGCCCTCCTCATGTGGGGACTTCTCTCCCTTGGCAGCACTTTCTTGGCCCTGAACCCTAGCGGCCACCGAGTTGCCACGGCCGCAGCCTTCATCGCTTGGATCATCTGCTGTGGGGGAAATTTTCTTTTGAACTCTGCCTGGACCTTTCGGGCCTGGCCCCCCTCTTGGCACAAAGCCCAGCAGTACTACCTCTCCGCCGCCTTGGCCTTGGTCTTTCAACTCTTTCTTCTAAATTTTCTTCTTCTCGTTCTGGAAACCGATCGCCCGATCCAAACTGCTGTCCTCAACGCCGTAGCGGTCGCCACCGGCGCTCTCCTGAACTACCTCTTCGCTTCTCTTTGGGTCTTCCGTAAATGAAATTCTCTCAAACTCAATCCAACTTCTACTCACCTCGTGGCGAAGATTTTCCCACCGCTCTCTCCTCCACCACCCACCTAGGAATCGGTGCACATGCGGATGACCTCGAAATTCTCGCCTTCCCAGGAATCTCCGCCTGCTATGGCCACGCAAAAAATCGTTTCTCCGGTATAGTCGTCACCGATGGCGCTGGCGCCCCCCGAACCGGTGCCTTCGCCGCGATGAGTAATGCGGAAATGATTCCCCAACGCCAAAAAGAACAGCGTCAAGCTGCCGATCTCGGACAGTACGCCTCCGTCATCCAACTGGCTCACCCCAGCAGTGCCGTTCGACAAGCGGATCGATCCCAAGTTGTCGCGGACTTGGTAAAGATCCTCGAATCGACTCGCCCCCATGTCCTCTATCTTCACAACCCGGCAGATCGCCACGAAACTCACCTCGCCGTCCTCCTGGCTTGTCTGGAAGCTCTTCATAAAGTTTCTGCTGCGGCTCACCCCAAAGAGATCTACGGGTGCGAAGTTTGGGGAGATCTCGACTGGGTTCCTGCCTCCCACATCGTGCGACTGCCCTGCCACGCCCCGGCAGCCCTGGGCAGTTCTCTTCTCAACTGTTTTCAATCCCAGATCGAGGGCGGCAAGCGGTATGATCGAGCCGCGTTGGGGAGGCGCCATGCGCAAGCCACCTTTGGCAACCCAACTCAGCCCGATTCCGATGAGGAAATTGTTCTGGCACTCGATCTTCGCCCACTTCTTAAAACAAAAAGTTCTCCCACCGAATTTCTTGCCCCCACTCTCGATCTCTTCCGTAAAGAAACGCTCGCTCGCCTCGAAGCCCTTTCCGCAAAGCCATGAAGAATCTGCACTCCTCGGTGACGGAGGCGACCCAACGTCTCCTCGGCTTTCTACAACGCACTCAGCTTCCAGACGGCAGCTGGTCCGTCCCGTATACTGGGCCAAACTTTCTTCTTCCGCTCTATGTCATCACTACCTACCTCACTCACCACTCTATCTTGGATGAGGAGCGACCCCGCTTCGTCGCTGGTCTTCTTCGGCCCCAACTCGCAGACGGATCGATCGGTCTACATGAGGAGTCGGTTCGCGGTGCTGTCTTTACCAGCGCCATCTCTTACGTCGCCCTTCGCATCCTTGGAGAAAAAGCAAAACGACCGGAGCTGACTCGCCTTCGTGACTGGATTCACGCATCTGGTACCCCTGTGAAAGCAGCCGCTTGGGGAAAATTTATTCTTTCGATTCTCAATCTCTACGACTGGTCGGGTGTCACCCCTGTCCCTCCTGAACTGTATCTTTTACCGAAATGGGTTCCGGTCCAGCCGATCAACATCTCGGGTTATGTCCGAATCGTTTATCTCCCCATGGCCTACTTTTACGGAAGGCGCTGGCAGGCCCCCCTTGATCCCCTTCTCAAGGAGCTACGCAGTGAACTTTTCCCACAGGGATTCGATCAGATCGATTGGCCCAAGCACCGCGCAGATCTGGCTTCCACCGACCATATTGTGCCGGAAAGTCTCCTCGTTCGGATTGCCATGCCCCTTGTGCGCCAGCTTGAAAAGTTCATTCCTGCCTTTCTTCGCCGTAAAGCTCTCCGTCTAACCTACGAGCATATCTGCTATGAGGATGAGCAGTCCGAATACATCCGCCAAGCACCGGTGAACGCCTGCTACAATACGCTGGCACATTTTGTCGAAGGTCAAACCAATCGACTGCACCGCAGTTGGCAGGAGCTGCCCCGATACCTCTGGAATCATACCGACCACATCGCGTGCCAAGGCTTCACCTCATCCAAAGTCTGGGACACTGCTTTCACATTGCAGGGTATGACCCATCTGGAATTAAACCTTGCCCCTAAAAAATCGATTCAAGAGGGATGTCGGTACTTAGTGGAAAATCAGGTGATCGACGAGTTGCCCAACCCCCGACGATACCACCGCCTCCCTCGAAAAGGGGGTTGGCCCTTCAGTGAGCGGAGAAACGGGTGGTCGATTGCTGACTGCACAGCAGAAAGCTTGCTGGCTCTGGTTGCGGCTCGACCTTTTCTCAATGCACCGACCGCCAAGAGTGTCCTCCAGGATGGAGTCCGCTTTATTTTGAGCTATCAAAACAGGGATGGAGGCTGGGGAAGTTGCGATCGTGTCGTCGGGCCCCTTTGGATTGAAACCTTCAACGCATCGCATGTTTTTGCCGATATCATGGTCGACCACTCCTTTGCCGAATGCACCGGCTCGGTCCTTTCGGCACTGGCACTGATTCGCCAGCATGATGCAGAGATGGAACGGGGCGGGGTGGATCGTGCGATCCAGGAGGGCATTCGCTACTTGAGTGAGACACAACGTCCTGACGGCTCATGGGAAGCGGTTTGGGGAATCTGTTTTAACTATGGGACTTCTTTCGCAATTCCCGGCCTTCGCGCGGCGGGTTTGCCGATCGATGATCCTCGAATCGTCCGCGGGCGGAATTTTCTTCTCTCCCAACAGCTAGCAGATGGTGGCTGGGGCGAGAAACCCGAGTCCTGTCTGGAACGTCGGCCGATTCCGACGTCACACGGTCTGGTCGAACCCACCGCCTTGGCGATCATCGCGCTCCTTGCCAGCGGCCCCAAAGAAGACCCATCCATTCAAAGAGGATTAGAGTTCCTCATCAAAAATCAGCAAGAGGATGGTGATTTTCCACCTCAACCGATCCCTGGGCTTTTTTATCGAACCACCCTAATTCGTTACGACCACTATAAGCGCGCCTTTTCCCTGAAAGCCTTCGCTTCCTACTTGAAAAGTGAGTCGCCCTAAATTGATCCACTCAGATTTCTGACTGAGGAGGATTTGGGGATTAGAAGAGATTACGATTTCGTGCGAACCCAACCGGCCATGGCGTAGGCCATCGGCAGACGTATCCAACTTGCGATTGAGGCCAGATCGGCACCCATCGTAGTCGTATTATCCCGACCCCTCCACGCACCAATCAGTGCCTTCAAGAATGGCCCTGCGAAGGTGAGGAACGAACGACCATTCCCCATCAACAAGCCCATCGTCCGGTCTCTCTCTTTTTGGTCATTGCGCCAAAGGGAAACAACCGCCCGCCGAAGCGATTGGGAAAAAGCATCCTCTTTCGAGAAGCAGTCATACAAAGCACGAGAAAGTAGCTCGGGCACGCGACAAGCCCTGCGACGACTGCGTGCAAATTCCCGGAAATCTTTTTTCTCCACAAGCTCCATCGCATCCACCAGCCCATTGGTGATCCCAGTCGCCGTCAACGGATGTGTATGTCCCGCAGCATCCCCAATCAAAACCCGATGCCCGTTGCCGTAGTCCGCCCGTGCCAAGAAGTGATTGGCCTGCCAACGCAGATGACCACCCCGAATCTGCTCCTCACACGGTTTCCTCCAAACGGGCGGCAGCGTATCCCGCGTCGCCGCGATGAGCCATTCCGGATCTTTCATTTCTGTTTTATATTTTAAGGGAACATCGACGCAGATGCGGACAACGGAAGGGGCAATTTCGTATCCCAATAGAAAACTCGGCTTCCCTAAAAAAACATGGCCATATTCCGGATACGGAGCTTTGACTCCTTCCAGAAGGATTCCCGTCATGGCAGACATCGCCTTGTGGGATCCAGAGCCACGCAAACTTCTCCGCACCACGCTCGACCGCCCATCCGCACCAATCACTCGGCTGGCTTCAACTCTTTCCCCACTCTCTAAAGTCACGCCAGCGTCATCCACCGACGCAACCCGCACCCCTTGCCGAAATGTTACCCCTTCGGTCTGCGCAACGACTTGCCGCATTTCATCGACCAAATCTCCGTGATGAAATGCCAAACCCCTCTGCCCTTCCACGTAATCTAATTTTACCGGCGACTCCCCATGCCCGGGATACACCACGAAACCACGCCCTTGGGGCCTTCCCTGCATCGCCGTGATCGCATCAAATCCCAACTTCTTAAGCGCATCGACCCCTTGCGGATGGAGCCACTCTCCCGCAAAACGTTTTCTACTTTTCCCCTGTTCCTCAGCCTCCAACAAAACCACTCGCTGGCCCGCCAGCGCATACGCCCGCGCCACCGCACAACCCGCAGGCCCTGCTCCTACCACCACGATATCTGTGTTTGTTGTCATCAAAATTGCCCCTTCATCCCTAGCACCGATTCTCAGAACACCAAGTAAAAGGAGCCGTGCCCTATGCTAAACTACTCTTGGAGAATGAGTTCGATCATCCAGGCTAAGAAGTGAATTTCCACCAAAGCAACTCTTTTATCCCCTTTAGATTTTTCCATAGCACGCACCTCGAGGTCCCCTTCCCCAAGATCAAACTCCGCTGCCCGACGTAAACGATGATCATTTAATGTCGCCACGAAGGATTCTACCTCATCTCCATCTAAAACCCACCCGCCAGCTTGCCCAATCGGCGGAAGACCTTTCATCCAACCCTGAGCCATCTTTTCACGCCCTAGACGAACTTCGTGCAGTCCCTCTACCCAATGGAAAGCATCTTCCCCACGAATTCCCGCTTCTCGTAAACCCGCCTGCCGATACCAAACATTACCCACCATAGGATCTAGTTCTGCCGGCGGTGTCCGATAGGCCGCGACCGTACTCTCCAAAGCTTGTCGTAAAAGCGCCGCCTCCGGAGCCGCCAACTCAAAATGGCGGTTTCCAGAACTTTTTTTTTCGATTCTCAAACGGGACGAGCCTCGAGCGTCGATTGCAATCCGAACTCCTGCAATCGGTGACAGTACATCTCTGCTTTTTCACGAGTCTCCAACGCCACCACACTTTTTCCTAGTTCATGCACCTCCAACATATGTTTTTTTGCTTTCGCTTCATCGAAACCTAAAACTTTCTGAAATACGAATACGACGTAACTCATTAAATTCACCGGGTCGTTCCATACCAATACCTGCCATCCTTTGGCAAAAGCTTCTGAAAAATCGTTCTCTTGAGTCGGAGATTCAACTGGTGTCTCAATCATCCCTGCGCGCATCACTCGAGCTTACTTCCTCCAGCGCTTTTTTCAATCTGCTTCCCGCATCGCCTTAGGACCAATTCCCGCTACAAAGAGTTATGTTCGTTTCCCGTATCCTTGCTTTTCTTGCCGCGGTTGCCCTGGGCCTTCTCGCCGCTGTCAGCCTCGTGCCCTTCTCCCAAGCTTTTCTTCCCCACCTTTCTGCACCCGCAAAAGCTCCCCCCGCCCCCGTCCTCATCTCGATCGAAGATCTTGCTGGTGAATCTTGGCCTTGGCCTCGACTCGACCTGACCCTCGCCCTACGCGCGATGTCCCCTTACCGACCCGAGCCTGTTGGCCTTCTTCTTCCGCTCGACGCTCCCGATACCTTTGAACCCGCTCAAGATGACCAGCTCGCCCGTGCCCTCGCTGCCTATTTCTCCCCCGCGCTCTCCGCCACCGCATTCTCCCTCCCCACCCAAGCCGATACTCTCTCTCTCCCAAAAATTCCTCACACCGGCTCAATCACCTCCCTGCGCGCCGCTGACTCTTTTTTTGCTCCTGAAAAAAGCATTCAACGCGCCGCGCAAACCGCCGCTTGGAAAGTCACCCCTGAATCAGACGGACTTCTCTGCCGCCTGCCCCTTGTCTTTCGGCATGAAAACGCCGTCACCCCCTCTTGGCTTCTCTCGCTCTATGCACAAGCCCTAGGAGCCGACCTCTCCCACTCCACTCTCGCCGGTCGCCGCCTCATTTTGCGCGACAAAAATGATTTTGAGCTGCAGGCGATTCCTCTGGATCGCCGAGGCTCCGTGCCGATCGATTGGAGCCGACCCGATCAGCTCCCAGAAAAAATGGAGATTCGGGGAGTTGTCCTCGCGGCGGAACAGGAGCGAATCGGTGTTCGCCCTTACTACGATCTGAAAGGAATTTCAAAACGACCCGCCATCCTCGCGGGTGGCTTAGCCGAGGTAGATCCCATTATTGACTCTCCCATCGGTCGCCGCTCTCTTGCCGAAGCGGTAGTGCGAACCTGGACCGGATTAACCCGCGGCCCTGCCCCCGTGCTGCATCCTCCTTCCTGGACCATTTTCTTAGCTCTTTTTCTTGCCTCAGCTCTTGGCTTTTCTTCCGGAAAACGGGGCGGAGTTTGCTTGGGTGAAGCCATCGCCCTTGCCGGCCTCGTCATGGGCGCGGGCTGGATCGCGGCAAAAACAGAAGGTTACGCTGGAGCCTTTCCCTTGGCCCTCGGTGTCTTGCTCACCACCCTCGTCACCCCGCGTCTCTACCAATGGATGGAATCCTCTCATGTTCGTTGATCGAGTCCGCCTTCATGCCAATTCGGGAAATGGAGGGCGTGGAGCCGTCAGTTTCCTGCGGGAAAAATTTGTACCCAAAGGCGGGCCTGACGGCGGCGATGGAGGCGAAGGTGGCGACGTCGTCCTCATCGTCGACCCCCAGCTCAATAACCTGATCGATCTCCGCTACCGCCCTCACGCTCGCGCCGGACACGGGGGAAGCGGAGGTGGCAAACAGTGCACAGGTCGCAACGGCAAAGATTGTCTGCTCAAAGTTCCCCCAGGAACTGTCGTCTATCCCTTACCCCCTGGTGAGGTGGGAGACCCTCTCGTCGACTTAACCAACCCAGGAGAAAAGTTTGTCCTGTGCAAAGGGGGACGCGGGGGTCGCGGAAATTCCCGCTTCGCTACCTCGACTCGGCAAACCCCTCGGCACGCAGAAGATGGCCGTCCGGGCGAAGCCGGTGAGTTCATTCTTATCCTTAAGTCGATCGCGCAAGTCGGTCTGGTTGGGCTTCCTAACGCAGGAAAATCGAGCCTCTTGGCCGCTTTCTCCGCTGCACGGCCCAAAATCGCATCCTACCCTTTCACCACTCTTGCCCCCTACATCGGAGTCGTAGGCTCGCCCGAAGAAACACGTTTTACCTTAGCAGACATACCGGGGCTGATTGAGGGCGCGAATGAGGGCAAGGGACTGGGACACGACTTCCTGCGCCACATCGAACGTTGCTCCGTACTGCTTATCGTCATCGATACCGCAGGGGTGGATGGAAGAAATCCCGTCGAGGACTATCGACTCCTGCGAAAAGAGCTACGATTACACGATGTCGCTCTTGGTAAACGCCCCTTTCTTGTCGCCGCTAATAAAAGCGACCTTCCCGAATCTGCCGAACACATGGCGGCTCTTCGCGCAGCTGCCCGACGCGCCATTTTTCCTATTTCCACGAAAAGCGGAGAGGGCCTACCTGCCCTTCTCGACGCCGTTCGGAAATCCCTACCGGCTTGACCCGGTAGGCTAGATACTTCACATTATTAACCATTCATAGTATGAAACATTATTTCATCCCATGTCTTCTTCTTGCCCTTGGGGGCTGCATGAAAGGCGGCGGACCCCCCAAGGATCCCCCTGTCCCGGCTGAACTCGTCACCGTGGAGGTAGGTCCCTTGCGTGAAACCCTCGAAGCAATCGGCACCCTCGAAGCAGATGAGTACGTCAACCTGCGTCCCGAAGTAGACGGCGAGATCACTTCGATCCAGATGACGGAGGGGGACACTGTCAAAAAAGGAGATCTACTCTTTCAAATCGATGAGTCGAAACAGGCCGCCGCCGTCGCCGAGGCCGAAGCCGACTACAACTACAGCCAGGAAACCCTGAAACGATCCGATACCCTCCTTCAGGACGGGACGATTTCTCAACAAGAACACGACCAAACCCGCGCTGCCTACCAACGGGGTGTGGCCACTCTCAATCTAGCAAAAAAGCGGATGCGGGAATACACCCTCACCGCCCCGTTCGACGGAGTTCTCGGTCACCGCAACGTCAGTATTGGCCAGTACGTTAATCCCCAGACCACCCTCGTGAGCATCTATGCCATGGATCGAATGAAGCTCACCTTCACCGTCCCCGAACGTTGCAGCGCAACCGTTCATCCTGGGCAAACTCTCGCCGTGCGGGTTGCTGCTTATCCCGAGGAAAAATTTTCTGGAGAGATTTACCTCATCGAGCCCCAGATCGATATCGCCACGCGGACTGTTCCCGTTCGCGCCTTCATTCCGAACTCCGATCACCGACTGAAACCCGGCATGTTCGCAAACCTCACCCTTGCCATCGGGACAAAACCCAACGCCCTCACCATTCCGGAGGATTGCCTCTTTCCCCACAATGGCGGCTTTGCCGTCTACCGCGCGACCGATGGCCTTGCCGAGCTCGTGCCGGTCAAAGTAGGCCTTCGAATTCCTGGCCGAATTGAGATTCTGGAGGGCCTTCGACCTGGTGATCAGGTGGCGCGCTCTGGGAATCTACGCCTGGCTCCAGGCAGAAAACTAATCCTGCAAACCGAAGCCCCCCGCGGATGAATCTGCCCGAATTCTGTATTCGGCGCCCGATCGCCGCCGTCATGTTGAATCTGGCGTTGGCGGTCATCGGCATCGTTGGTCTTTCCCGACTCCCCGTTCGTGAGTTGCCCGATATCGATCCACCTGTTGTCTCGGTCACCACCATTTACCCGGGGGCCAATGCCGAACTCGTCGAGGCAGACGTCACCGAGCCCATGGAGCAGGAGATTAACAACATTCCCGGAATCAAAATTCTCCGGAGCGAGTCCCGCGAGCAGGTCAGCGCCATCACCATCGAATTTGAACTCAATCGTAACGTGGATATCGGCGCACAAGACATCCGAGACCGAATCAGCCGTGTTCGAGACAAGCTCCCCCAAGACATTAAGGAGCCCATCGTCGCCAAGCAGGATGCCGATGCCCAAGAGGTCATGTGGGTGGCCCTCTCCAGTCCCTCCCGATCCACTTTGGAACTTTCCAATCTGGCCGAGCGGCAAATTAAGGACCGCCTGCAAATTCTCCCTGGAGTGGGTGGAATCAACTTTGGAGGCGAGAAGCGTCCCTCGATGCGAATCTGGCTGAATACGGCGAAAATGTCCTCTCGCCAAGTCACCGCCGCCGATATTCGCAGTCTTCTCCAAAGAGAAAATGTGGAGCTTCCCTCCGGTAAAATCGAGGGCCAAAGCCGCTCCCTGAGCATCCTTGCCCGCGGCCGAATGGACCAACCCGAGCAGTACGCCGACCTGATCGTTCGGGAGAGCGATGGTTCCCCCGTGCGTCTTCGAGACGTCGCCACGATCGAGATTGGTCCGGAAGTCGAAGATACCATCGCCCGTTTTAGCGGCCAACCCGCCGTCGGTCTCGGGGTTGTCAAACAGTCGGATGCAAATGCGGTGGATGTCGCCCGCGGGGTTCGCCGTGAGTTGGAAAAGATCAAGCCGACTCTCCCCCCCGATGTTTGCATCGATATTCCTTACGACTCGTCCCTTTACGTCGAGGCCGCGATTGATGAGGTGGGAGCCACTCTGGGCATCTCCTTTGTCCTCGTTGTGCTCCTCATCTACTTCTTCCTGCACAACGCTCGTGCCACACTCATTCCATCGGCTGCGATTCCTCTATCCATCCTCGCCACTTTCGGGCTCCTCTACTTTCTCGGCTACAGCGTCAATATCCTCACCCTCCTCGCTCTGGTCCTAGCCATCGGAATCGTGGTGGACGACGCGATCGTCGTCCTTGAAAATATCATGCGCCATATCGAAGAAGGCATGTCCCCTTTTGAGGCCAGCATTCTTTCGATGAAGGAAATTACCGGCGCCGTCCTCGCCATCACCGCCAGTCTGATTGTCGTCTTTCTACCCATCGCTTTTCAAAGCGGGACGACTGGAATCTTATTTCGCGAATTTGCCATCACTTTAGCTGGCTCAGTTGCCATTTCCGCTTTTGTCGCTTTGACCCTCAGCCCAGCTTTGGGGGCTCACTTTCTCAAACCAAAAACCGATCACACGACCGCTTTTTCCCGCTGGGTCGAACGAATTCTCTATCGTCTCTCTTCCGCCTACGCCAAAAGCCTCGCCGCTGCCCTTCGCTCCCCTCGAATTCTTCTTGGACTCGGGGTGGGTATTCTGGCCCTCACCATCCTCCTCTACCGAGCGATTCCCCAAGAGTTTCTTCCAGACGAGGATAAGGGCACGATCATAGCCGTAATTGTTACGCCAGAGGGTTCCACCCCAGAGTCCACCGACCGCTATCTTCGTCAGGCAGAAAAGATCGCCTCCGAATATCCGGAAGTCCTGAGCTACTTCAGCGCGGTTGCTTTGTCTCGTGGGGCACCAGGCCAGGCAAACCTTGGAATTATGTTCATACGCCTGAAAAAAGACCGCGATCGCTCCGCGCTTGTCCTCGCACGTCCGGGAGCCAGGGGCTCGATGTTCACCCGAATGATTTCCGAAATCCAAGGCGCTGTGGTTATCCCCTTTTTGCCAAAGGCCGTCGGGCGCGGTTTTGGGGAGTCTTTCCAAGTGATTCTACAATCCTCCAATCTGGCACTTCTTGAAAAAACGGCCCGCCAACTGCGGGACGAAATCGCCGAGGCTGGATTTTTGAGCCAACCGCGAACAAACTTTAATTACGAGAAACCTCAACTCAGTCTGAAGATCGATCGGGAACGAGCTTCCAGCTTAGGAGTCTCCGTTCGCGATATCTCCGAAGCCCTGCAAATCCTTCTGGGCGGACTTGATATCTCCCGTTTCAATTATGAAGGCAAACAGTACGACGTCATTGCTCAGCTCAAGCGAGCCGATCGCCTTGTCCCCGATGAGCTCAACTCGCTCTATGTTCGCACCCAAAGTGGTGAGCTGGTGCCAATTCGTAATCTTGTCACAACTTCTGAGCAAGGTTCGGTTAACTCGATTTTCCACTTTTTGCGACAACGAAGCGCCTCTGTTACCGGTCAACCCCAAGGTGTCACCTTGGGACAGGCGATTGAAAAGACGGAGGAGATCGCACGGCGCATTCTTCCACCTGAAGTGACCTTAGAGTTTGACGGAGAGGCCCGAGAGCTTCGTTCGGGTCGAGGCGAAGCCTGGCAAATCATCATTTTAGCTCTTCTCATCGTTTACATGGCGCTCGCCGCACAGTTTGAAAGCCTCGTTCATCCCCTCACGATTATGGTCGCCCTTCCCTTGGCGGTTTTTGGTGCACTTCTCTTTATTTTTTCGCTGGGTTTCATCAACCAGCTAGCTGTCATCCCCCAGTATGCTCCCCCCGGGGCTCTTCCGGCCCCTCTCGCTTGGCTTTTCGGAGTTTTGCCCGAAATCCCTTCAATGAATCTCAATCTTTATAGCCTAATCGGCTTGGTTCTCCTTTTGGGCCTAGTCACAAAGAATTCCATTCTCCTCGTTGAGTTTGCCAACCAAAGACGTGCCTTAGGAATTTCGGCAGTCGAGGCCATGCGCCAGGCGGGAGCGGTGCGACTACGTCCCATTCTCATGACGGCACTTTCCACAATTATCGGCATTTTGCCTATCGCCTTAGGCTTGGGAGCGGGGGCGGAAAGTCGCCGCCCTCTAGGTGTTGCCGTTGTCGGTGGGATGCTCTCCTCCACATTTCTGACTTTGTATCTCGTTCCCGCTTTTTACGTCATCATCGATCGTCTTCTTCCTGGTCGAAAAGCCACACCAGTACCCTTGTCCTAAACCCTTTTGTTTCCTACTTTCAATGGATGACCATGGCTATGCCTCCAGAGGGGGTCTCTCCCTTGCCCTATGCGAACGAAGACGCGCGCGACAAACGGGACATGGTCATTGCGTCTCTTTTTACTTTTCTCTACCTCTTACTTTTTGGCTTCTTTTGGATCTCCTCCCAAACTTTGACCGCACTACAAAAAAAAGCCCCAGAGAATGTCGTGCGAACAAATATAAAAATTCAACGGCTGGCTCAGCCCCCCCAAATGGCTCCCCCGATGCAAAGCCAGTTTGTCGATGCCTCTGGACTCAAGGAGGTAGATAAGCCCGACCCGCGAACTGCCCTCCAGAGCGATCGCAATACCGCGGCCTCAAGCAAGGTCGTCAATGGGACCGACACGACTTTAGGAGGCCAAGACGGAAAGAAAGATGACTCTTTAACCATGCGCGATTCCCAGTTTTCACCCAACCCTGCCTCCCCTCCTCCTTCGGCCCGCCTCAGCCCCTCCACTGCCAAACCCGCCCAACAACCCCCTAAACCTGCCCCTGCCCTACCCAAAACCGAACTTCTCAAGCCCACCCCCGGCCCAGGCACACCGATCGAAAAAGCCAACGACACCCCTGAGGCAAAAGAAGATCCCTCTCAATCGCAAAATGATTCCCCACCCTCAGCCGCCCAAGCCGCTTCCAACGCCTCTGACTCCTCCTCGGCCATGGCACCTCCTCCCGACATCTTTCGGGATCGAAGCGCCGTTTCCGGTGGGGCTGCTATGGGACAAGATGCCTCGTTCGCCTCCATGGGCACCGCCCTCGGTCGCTACCAACACAAACTCTATCTGGCGATTGGCTCACGCTGGAATCTGAAGGTAGCTCAAACAATGGCGCAGATCGGAGTCGACCGAGTCGTTGTTCGCTTCCATGTTAACGCCGACGGTACAATCTCCGACCTCGATATCGTTCAAGGGAACCCCAACTCGATTCTTGGTATGATCAGCTCCGATTCGATCAAGCAATCCAGCGACCTAATCGGCCCCTTTCCTGCCGATCTAAAAGCCGAAAAACCCGGCGGCTTCCCATGGCAACTAGCCTTTCGTATCTACTAGCAGATCAAAGCTGGCCAAACTTTCGCCTTTCACTAGATTCATACTCTTATGGGACTCGATGTCATCAGCACTTTGCAAGATCTGACCAAGGTCAGCCCTTTCATCATCGCAGCCATCCTTTTTCCACTCGTCTCATGTCTAATTTCCGGCCTTTTTCTATCGACCGTCATCTTCCTCCGCCTGCGCCGTGATCGTGTTGCTCCCAAAGATATTATCGATGCGATTCGTGCCCTCAAAGCTGGCGGAAATACGGAAACACTTGTGCGCCTCTGCGTGCGCAACGACTCCCCCCTCGCCCGCCTCGTCAATAGCTCGTTGGAACACTCCTCTCTCCCTCGCGGTGAAAATGTGGAGGCTCTGCAAACCCTCGCCCGCACCGAAGTGGCCCGACTCGAACGCGGCATCGTTTACCTAGAAATCTTTGTGGGTGCTTCTCCTCTCCTCGGCCTCGTGGGAACGGTATCCGGCCTCATCACCATCTTTGCCGCCGTCGGCAGCGAGAACAGTGACCCTGCAAAAATCTCTGCCGGTATCGCCGAAGCCCTTCACACCACCGTTCTGGGTATCGGCACGGCCATCATTATGCTGTTTCCTTTCACCTTCTTTAGCAAAAAGATCGACGTTCTTTCCGTAGAGCTCGAAGAGTACTCCATGCTACTCCTCAAGAAGCTCTACACCGAAGAAGTCCCTGCCTAACCCCCTCCCGGGTCCGCCCGCGATGAAGTTTAAATCCACCCGTCGACGCCGAGTCGAAATCAATGTCATTCCGTTGATCGACATTCTATGCATGCTCCTCATCTTCTTTATCGTCACGACAAGCTTTAAAAAGAAAACCGCCTCCGTCGACGTCACTCCTCCCAAATCGGAAAAAGGAACCGAAAAGGTGGAAGAGGCTAAGACCGCTCCTCCCGAACTCACCCTAAAGTCCGCCAAGGCGGCCGAATATGCGAAACTTTACGACGATGACAAATTTCCTCTCTACCTCGGGGATCAGACCCTCAATCTCAATGTGAAATCCGACACCTTCCGGGCGGAATTAGCAAAAACTCTCAAGGATCGTAAGGTAAAGAATATCATCCTCAATTTCGATGAGACCACTCCTATCGCCATTTTCTTCAAGTTTTTCGATGCGTGTGAGGACGCCGGCGTCCCGATCTCCGTCCGTACATCCAAGATCGGTGGCGCTACTGCCACCCCCTGAAGGCGACCGCCCCCGTTCTCCCTGTTCGCTTGTACGGAGATCCCGTTCTCCGGCAGCCTGCCGTGCGGGTCACACCTCCCAACGAGAAGTTGAATGAACTTTCCCGTGTCTTAGAAAATACCATGCGAGAAGCGGAGGGTATCGGCCTGGCAGCGCCGCAGATTGGTGTCTCGCTTCAAATCGCAGTGGTCGACCTCCGGAAGGTTGAAAAACGCCCATCAACCATGGAGCTTATGGGCAAACCAGTCGATTGGCGTGTCCACATGCCCCTATTTTTTTGTAATCCCGTCATTACCCTCACCCGCAAAAGAGACGATGAGGACGAAGGATGTCTTAGCTTTCCCAACCTTCACGGACCTGTTCGCCGAAGTCTTCGAATTCAAATGGACTACCTCGATTTGAAAGGTCACCCCGTGACACTCACTGCAGGAGGCCTTTTAGCTCGTGCCCTTCAGCACGAGGTCGATCATCTCATGGGAATCCTTTTTATCGATCGCATGGCTCCAGACGTCCGGCGTGCCCTATCCCCAGAACTTGAAATACTTCAACAGAAACAGCTCGCGAGAAAGTAATCTGCTGTGCTGATCTGCGCTGGCGCCCTGCTCGAATCCACAGAAAAGATTCATCGCCCCGGATGCTTGCGAATCAACCGAGAGATCATCACAGAAGTCGGCTCTGCTCTTACTCCCCAAGCGGGCGAAGAGGTTCTCCATCTTCCTGAAATCACCCTGGCCCCTGGTTGGATCAATCTCCATGCACACCTTGAACTCGCCTCCCTCCATAAAAAACTTACCCTTGGAAAAGACTTTGCCAGCTGGCTTGAGCAACTGCTCTCACAACTACCCGCCCTTACACCAGAGGTTCGCCGACAATCGATTCTAAACTCCACCCACCTAGCCGCCCTTTCTGGGACAACATCGATTCTCTCCATTCTCTCTCAGCGCGCCGCGCTGGCTGGCTTAACCTCCACTCAAACTCGCGTTTGGTGGGCCCTCGAAATGATCGACCTGCACGAAAAGCCTTCCGCGACTGAACTACTCGATCAAGCCACCTCTTGGATTTCGCGCCATCCAAATGCTCCTTGGCACTTAGCCCTATCTCCTCACGCGCCTTATACCTGCTCCCCAGCCCTCTTTCGTCAACTTTCCCTTCTTTCTGCCCAAAATCATCTTCCTTTTACCACACACCTAGGCGAATCCACGGAGGAGTCGGAACTGCTGGCAGGAGTGGATACACCCCTGCGGAAACTTCTGCCTGCCGACTTAAAACGTCCTGATCTTGCCGAGAAGAACTCTCCCGTTTCATGGTGCTGCCAGCACGATGCATTACCCGCTAATCCTATTCTTGCACACGGAAATGAAATCTCCCCGACCGATCTTCCTTTTCTCAAAGAAAAGAATGCCACGATTGTCCACTGCCCTGCCTCCCACCACTGGTTCCAGCGAAAACCCTTTCCTCTCACCACTTTTCAATCTCAACAGATTCCGGTCGTTCTTGGTACAGATAGTCCCGCCAGCTCATCGAATCTTGGCCTCGATCTTCGTCAAGAGGCTCGCCTCTTTCAAAAATCCCAACCTGCGGTGACTCCTCACCAGATTTGGCAAATGATCACAACCCTGCCCGCTCAAGCCCTCGGCCAAGGGAAGACACTGGGCGCACTGCTACCAGGTCGATGGGCCGATTGGGTGGGATGGCGTGTTCCTCTTGATCAAGATCCTATTTCCGCCATCTTGCAAAGCATTGAGCCTGCCGAGCTCACTTGTGTCGGCGGAAAGATTACCCAGCACGAAAAGATTTAACCTCGTCCCCCACCCCCTTTCCTCGGCACGATAGAGGAGTATGAAGACCGCCTCTTTCTTAGCCGAAATTGAGACTCGTCACGCCGCACGCCACCAAGAGGACCGGCAACGGTTGCTTCCCACTGAAATCTCCCCAATCTCTTTTTCGCATAACGATTACCTTGGTCTCTCCCAACACCCCGTAGTGATTCAGGCTGCCCAGCAAGCCTTGCAAAAATATGGGGCAAGTGCTCGAGCAGCCCGCCTCCTCGCTGGTCCCTGCCCCGAACATGAAAAGCTTGAAACCGCTCTTGCCTCATGGAAAGAGACGGAGCGGGCCCTCCTCTTTTCCTCGGGATACCTCACTCCCCTTGGCGTCATTCCGGCCCTCGTTGGATCGGGGGACACCATTCTTCTCGAACGCCAAGCGCATGCCTGTCTTTTTGATGGGGCAAAGCTTGCCAATGCCCGCCTACGAGTTTTTTCTCGGCAAGACCCCACCTCACTCAAAACGATACTTGATTCCACCCGATCGCTGAACCCGAAGGGAAAGATTCTCATAGTCGTTGAGTCCCTTCACTCCATGGATGGAGACATCGCCCCACTTCGAGAAATTGTTCGACTCAAATCGGAAGCAGGAGCTTGGCTTCTTTTAGATGAAGCTCATGCCAGCGGTGTTTGCGGTCCCCAAGGCGCAGGATATGCCAAAGAATACGGCCTCACCTCCTCAGTCGATCTGCAAATGGGCACTCTCGGTAAAGCCTTAGGATCTTCAGGAGGCTTTGTCGCGGCGCAAAGTCAGATTATCGATCACCTTCTCAATGAAGCTCGGACCTTCCTCTTTGACACTGCACTCGCCCCCGCTGCTGCCCACGCCGCTTTAAGCGCACTTTCCATTCTTCGCTCAAAAGAGGGTGATCAACTCCGCCAAACTCTCCATAAAAATATCTCCCATTTCCGCACGGCCTATCCATCACCCCAAGAGGGCGCAATTCAAACTGTCTTTTGCGGTTCCAACTCCGCCGCCACTTCCGCATCCCAATATCTTCTGCAACATGGCCTCACTGTTCCTGCCATTCGCACCCCCACGGTTCCCTCAGGAGCCGCTCGACTTCGTCTTAGTCTCTCCGCTTGCCATACGCCCCAGGAGATTGAAAAGGTCACGGCGGCACTGCGATCCCTTCCTACCTCGTGACTCCCTCCGAAATCACAAAACTGGATCGCCAACACCTATGGCATCCATTCACACCCAACTCCGTCTGGCTTGATCCCTCGACTCCGATCGTATCCATAGCCTCGGGGCAAGGAACTTGGTTAACCGCCAGCGATGGTCGCCGATACCTTGATGGCAACTCGTCGATCTGGACCAATCTACACGGCCACGCCCATCCCCAAATCAACCAGGCAATCCGCCAACAGCTCGACCAAATCGCCCACTCCTCTTTTCTTGGTCTTACCCACGAACCCGCAGTCCGCCTAGCCGAACAGCTCATCCACTATGTGCAACTGAATCCACAAACCCCTACTCTTAGCCGCGTTTTCTTTTCCGACGACGGATCAACCGCCATCGAGGCAGGCTTAAAAATGATTCTGCAATCCTTCGCCCAAAGCGGGGAAAAGCAGCGCACCCAGTTCATTTCACCAAAAGGCTCTTATCACGGGGACACTGTCGGCGCGATGAGCCTCAGCCATAGCCCAGCCTTCCATCGGCACTTCCAGCCCATTCTCTTTCCAACCCAAAAGGTGATGACTCCCTCCTGCTACCGCTGCCCTTACAACCGAGCCAAGCCTGAAAAGGCAGATGCCCGCCTGACTCGCAAGTGTAACTTCGAGTGTGCCACTCAAGCGGAAGAGGCAATTCACCAAGCTGGAAATCAGCTGGCTGCCTGGGTGCTTGAGCCACGTGTCCAAGGTGCTGCTGGCATGGTGATGCATCCTCACGGTTACGCCACTCGAACGGCGCAGGCCGCACGCGAGGTTGGGGCCAAAGTGCTTTTGGATGAAGTCTTCACCGGCTTCAGCCGAACCGGCCCCCCCCTCGCCTCTCATGACGAAAATGTCGTCCCCGATGTCGTGGCACTGGCCAAGGGATTAACGGGGGGCTACCTGCCCCTCGCGGCCACTCTTACCACCGAAAAGATATTCGAATCATTTAGTGGTGATCCACAGCACACCTTCTTTCACGGTCATAGCTACACTGCAAACCCCCTCGGTTGCGCAGCAGCATCCGCCAGCATCGACTTACTGCTTCAACCCGCAGAAATTCAGAAAAGAGAAGATCTTGCCCAAAATATGTCACGGCTTGCCTCCACCTTCTGGATTCATCCGAATGTGGGTGACGTTCGCCAAGAGGGCACGATTCTAGCCATCGAGCTTGTCACCGATCGGGCCTCCCAAACCCCATTCCCGACTGAAAAAAGGCTCGGAGCCAAAATCTGCCAAACCGCACGAGAGTTTGGTCTTTTGACTCGCCCGATTGGCGATGTCCTTGTTCTCGTCCCACCCTACTGCACCCAACCAGAGGAGCTGGAGCAGATGGTCAACGCACTTCACTCCGCCATTGTCCGGGAGCTTGGCTCATGAAGGGATTTTTTATAACGGGAACCGATACAGGCGTGGGTAAAACCTACTTCACCGCACTTCTAACTCGCGCTCTGCGACAACAGTCGATCCCTGCTATTCCTCTGAAGCCGATTTCAGCGGGAGACCGAAGCGACTCGATCATACTTTCAGAGGCCTGCGGAGGAGTGGTCTCGCCTGCAGAGATGAATCCGGTTCACTTCACTGCACCGCTTTCCCCCTACGCCGCCTCGATGCTCGAATCTCGCCCTTTTCCTTGGGGAATCCTGCGAGAAAAAATGAAAAATCTAACGGAGAACTATCCTGGCCCTTTTTTGATTGAGGGTGCGGGCGGCTGGCGCGTCCCTCTCGACTCGTCGCTCGGAATTCGCGAGTGGGCCCAAGAGCTGGCACTTCCCGTTATTGTGGTTGCGCGGAACAGCCTAGGCACAATCAATCACACCCTGCTTACCGTCGAATCGATTCGTCAAAGCCGTTTGCCGATTCTTGGCATCATCTTAAACGACCACTTTTCCAAATCGGATGAATCCTCTTTCACGAATCCCGCTCTTCTGCAGGAGCTGACAGCACTTCCCGTCCTCTCTTTGCCCTCATCTGCCCTTCATCTTCCCACTCTTCCTTCTTGGCTGATTCCCTCTTAGCGGGCTACCGACCAGCGGGGATCTGCGTCTGCATCCCAATCAGAGGGCAGTCCATCCAAAGCTCGTCGAGCTGCAACTGCCGCGATCATGGAAGCATTATCAGTATTCCAACCACCCGCCGCGCAGTGAAGCGTGACCCTACGATCTTGCGCCATGCTTTTCAAAGCCTGGAGCACTCCCTGATTCGCACTGACCCCGCCACTTACCGTAAATGTTGATATCCCTGTTTCCTCTAAAGCTGCTGAAGCACGATCGGCGAGCGATTCGGTGATCGCTGCCTGCACCTCGGCACAGAAGTTCGAGCGAGCCTCTCCCGGCTGAGCAATCTCTGGATTCTTTTCTAAGAGGAGCCGAGCCGCATTTTTCAATCCACTAAAGCTAAAATCACACCCTTCTGTCCCTTTCATCGGACGGGGAAGAGACATCCGCCCCTTTTTCCCCATCCGCGCCTCTTTTTCCAGTGCCGCTCCCCCCGGATATCCCAGCCCCACCATACGGGCTAACTTATCGAAGGCTTCCCCCGCAGCATCGTCTCTTGTTGTGCCCAAGATTTTTCGCCTTTGCGGTCCGGAAGCTTCGACGAGCAACGTATGGCCGCCACTGACGATCAAGGCTACGTGGGGATAGACGGGCCACATTCCTTGAGAAACAAACGGGCTAAAAAGATGACCCTCAAGGTGATTGATCGCAAAGAATGAGTTTCCCTGAGACCAAGCCAGAGCCTTTCCGAAAGAGAGCCCCACGAGGAGAGCCGGTGCTAAGCCAGGCCCGGCGGTAGCCCCAACTGCCTGAACCTTTCTAGCTCCCGCCTTTTCCTGCACCTCAACCATGAGACGGGGCAAGAGCTCCAAATGTTGCCGTACGGTTAACTCAGGCACGATTCCACCCAAGGCCGAATGCTCCTCGGGGCGTGTTGCCAAAGCCTCTGCACAAAGACGACACCCCTTTTCATCTGCCTCGATAACTGCGACCGCCGTTTCGTCGCAGGAGGTCTCAACTCCGATCGTACAAACGGTCACAAATCTAAGAAGAGCGATCGGACACGGCTCTCCGCTTGACCACTTTCCAACCACGCAAAAGATCGATCGCACGATCCAGCGGCTCATCATTCACCTCCAGCTCCTCCTCACTGCTTTTCTTTAATCCTGGACTTCTTTTTTGAAAGATCGCCTCCTCCTCCGCACGCGTTAATCGCGCCACAACATCCGGTTGAATTCCCACCCCATGGATTTTTTTTCGGGAGGGCGTTGTGTAGTGCGCCGTAGTCAGTCGCACCCCCACATCGGGAATAACACTCGGGTCCACCCTTTGCACCGTTTGTACCGAACCTTTACCAAAAGTAGTCTCCCCCACAATCACAGCTAACCCCAGATCTTGTAGGGCCCCTGCGACAATTTCCGCCGCACTTGCTGTATTCCCATTGACCAGCACCACCGTGGGCCAGCGAACTCTTAAAGCGGCCTCCCGGGAAAGATACTCTTGTCGCTTTGCGCCCGCTTTCCTGCCCTCCGTTGCCACAACCAGCGTTCCTTTAGGAACAAAGCGGCTGACAACCTCCACGGCTGCATCCACTAACCCGCCGGGATTATCGCGCAAGTCGAGAATCAGGGCGGTGGCCCCATCTTTTTCCAACTTTCCTATCGCCCCATCAAACTCTTTGCCTGTTTTTTCTCCAAACTGGGTGATGCGGACATATCCGATCTTTTCCCCTTGAGACTCCGCCGCTGAAATCATTTTCGTCTCTTGCAAAGTGGGCACTTGGATCATTTCTCGGATGACCGACAATTCGATCGTTTTACTTTCACTGGGCCGATAAATCGCGATCTGCACAGGGACTCCTGGACGACCCCGTAGCAATCGGATCGATTCGCCTAACGAAAGTTTTTGGGTCCCTTTCCCGTCAATTTTTGTAATCCGGTCCCCAGGAAGCAGGCCCGCCCGATAACCCGGCCCACCTTCAATCGGCACATTCACCGTTAACTGATTCTCGACCATGCCCACAGATATTCCCAATCCACCAAACTGCCCCTCTGTTTCCGTGCGGATCATCTTGTAATGCTCTGGGTCGAGAAATTGACTATGGGGATCAAGCGAAGTGAGTAAGCCGCGTAGAGCGGAATAAGTCATCTTGTCGTAATCGGTTTTTTCCAGCTCGAGATACTCGTCTCGAATTAGCTCCACCACGCTGGCAAAGAGAAGTGCGCTACGATAACGCCCCTCCTCGTTTGGGACCGGTCGATTGGTTTGGGTTACTTCCGCCCCTTGTGAGGACACCCCAGTGATAACAAAAGCCAAAAGAATTCCCGCTGCCCGTGCGTTTAAATTCATTTGCTGGAAGTTGAATCAAGATGCGCCTGAAACCAACGAATCGTCTCGCGAAGACCATCTTCCAGCAGCACTTTTGGCTCCCAACCTAAAATGGTGCGAGCGCGGGTAATATCGGGTTGCCGCTGCTTGGGATCATCCACCGGCAGGGGGCTTTTGACGATTGTGCTTTTAGTTCCAGTGAGGCGGCGGATTCGTTCTGCAAATTCTAAGATCGTAAGCTCAAGCGGATTGCCAATGTTCACTGGCTCATGGAAGTTGGCTTGGGAGAGACGATAGATTCCATCGATCAGGTCGCTGACAAAACAGAAGCTGCGCGTCTGCTTACCCTCCCCAAAAACGGTCATCGGCTCTCCCCTCAAAGCTTGCCCCACGAAGGCAGGAACGACTCGCCCATCTCGTAGTCTCATCCGTGGACCATAGGTGTTGAAGATGCGAACAATCTTCGTGTTTACCTTATGAAATCGGTGATAGGCCATGGTCATCGCTTCGGCAAAGCGCTTCGCCTCGTCATAAACGCCGCGAGGTCCAATCGGATTCACGTTACCCCAGTAATCCTCTTTTTGGGGATGCACCAGCGGATCTCCATAGCATTCACTGGTCGAGGCCAAAAGGAAGGTGGCCCCTTTTGCCTTGGCTAATCCGAGCGCGTTATGGGTTCCCAGCGAACCTACTTTGAGCGTCTGAATGGGCAGCTCCAGGTAGTCGATCGGGCTGGCTGGGGAGGCAAAGTGGAAAACGTAATCCACCGCTCCCTCCACGGCGATAAACTTGGTCACATCATGCCGGAGGAAACGAAACCTCTTTTCACCCCGTAAATGATCCAAATTTCTCTCATTTCCAGTCAGGAGGCTATCCACTGCAAGAACTTCGTGCCCTTCCTTGAGTAGACGATCGACTAGGTGGGAGCCGAGGAAGCCCGAACCCCCTGTGACGACACTAATTGGCATATACTTGAGCTAGAAACTAAATAGCCCAAAGGCAAGCCAACGGACTCGCCCCATGGGGATGAATCGGGCAACCTCCAGAGATGTCAATCACGGCGACCCAAGTCGGGCAGGCTTTCGGGAATTATCAGCTGGAGCGGGAACTAGGCCAAGGGGGAATGGGAACAGTTTATTTAGCCAAAGATAGCGGCCTCAACCGGTATGTTGCCCTAAAGATTTTACGGTCGGATCTGGGCGATGATCCCTCCTTTTCTCGGAAATTTCTTGAAGAGGTCGAGGTCACCGCTTCTCTGGCACACCCCAACATCATTCGTGTCTTCACCTTGGGCGAACAGGAAGGCCGC
>CAMBGW010000003.1 GCA_945866245.1 Verrucomicrobia subdivision 6 bacterium
GAGCGGATGATTTGGAGAATGGGATCGAGCTGGGAAACTGCCCCGGAGAGGAAAAAATTGATTCCCTCGGGAGCGAGGAGAATGGTGCCTTTGATTCCATGGTCGAGGCACTTTGTTTTGAGAAGGGATTTCCAGTCCTCCAAGTGATCCAGAGGGGCAAACTGGTAGCAGGAGAGGTTGATGATTTTCCGATCCACGAGTAAATCTTCGCAGGAAGAGAAAGAGGGTGGCAAGGGTGGGCTAGCGTTTGCGAAGTAGTTCGAGACGGCAAGTGAAGCCGCCGAGGTCGACAGTTTGCTGGAATTCGAGGCGAAGAGAGGAGGCGGGGGGTTTTATTTTGAGTGGGTTGATCCAGACCATTCTGCCGCCCGGGCGCAGGGCGATGGCGGCGACTGCGAAAAGTTCGTCGAACAGGCCGCGAAGGTTGGGAATGGGAACCCGTTTTCCTAGTGGGGGATTGGTGATGAGGAGGGAGATACTGGATGGGCCGAATCCCGTGATCTTTTCAAACTCGCGGAAATCGCGGGGAACAAATTCGGCGGAGATCCCTGGAAAGTGGGCGGCGCTCCAGTTGGCGCGAGCGGCTTGAATTGCGTCGGGGGAGAGGTCGGTCCCAAGAATTCGGCGAACACCAGTTAATCGAACACGCTCGATCAGCTCGAGGGCGGAGCCGCAGAAGGGATCCCAAACAACTTCTTCGGGGAAGGGTCCGGCGAGTCGGGCCATGGCGGCGGCAAGTGGGGGGTGAGAGGCGGCCGGAACATCTTGTTGGCGGTAGGGGAAGCGGGGATCGGGGGAGATGCGGGGGCGTAGTTCGACGAAGTCTCCGATTGGGCTGGGGTGAACCTCGATGGCCCAAGGGGCTTCGCGAGAATCGTTCAAAAGGTCGGGGCAGAGGGTGTAGGCGCGTTGGACGATCTGAAGAACGGCGCCGCGCTGATGGCCTTTGGCAACAAACTCGAAGCGGTAGCGGATGGGGCCGTCGGTAAAGGTTTGAAAGAGGGAGCGGCTCAGGGGGGAGGCGATCAGATTGGCGAGAGGTTCGATGAGAGAGGTGGATTTGGGCAGAGTTCCTAAGAGAAAGGAGGCGGTGGAGAAGGTGCGTAGAGAGTACAGCTGTTCAAGAGTGAAGGGGGAGGTAGGGGCGAGCGTGAGGAGGCCAGGGCGAATTTCCATGATTCGAAATTGAGTTCCGAGAGCTTTAATTTCGTCGGATAAGATAGGCTCGAGTCCTGTTCGGCAACGGAGGTGGAGGCGGAGTAGGGCGATATCGGAGAAGGGGGTGGTGAGGCGGATGGTGCTGGGCTTTTGTTGGCGGGCGAGATTGGCCTTGGCCCGCTGTTCGTTGAGGTGAGGGAGGGAGGAGCCTTGGGTGCGGATGAGGTCGAGAGTGGCGTGGCCGCCGATTTTCTCGAGGGCTTTTCCGAGAAACTTCTTTTCCCGATCGGCGGAGGTTTTGGAAAGAAGAGTGAGGAGTTGCCGCTCTTCGGCACGGCCGGCGCCGATTTTCGGGAGGGCGGTCATGGCATAGCGGCGAACTTTTTCCGCTGGGTCTTGAAGGAGAGAGAGTAGCCATTGGCGGACCGGCTCTTTGAGGGTGGGTTGATCGGCCTCGGAAAAGCCGGCGCCGATGGCGCGGATGAGGGCGACACGTTGGATTTTTTCCTCGGGAGAGGAGGCAAGGTATCGGGGAACCTCTTCTTGCCACAAGCGGAGCCAAGGCACGAGGCGGAGTTCCCTATAGAGATCCTTGGACGGGCGGGTCTCTTTTTTGGGCATAGAGAAGCATCGGTTTGGTTGGGGGTGAACTCAAGCTTGGATGGGGAGCAGGAACACGGAAAGGTGGGAAGAAGAATAAAAGTTTTGAGTAGGACAGCCAATGTCCTTGGGTCGATGCGATGATCTTCCCATGACAAAGAGCAAAAGGATTCGGGTGGATCTGCGAAAAGCTGGAGGTCGGGCTTGGCAGATTCCAAAAGCGAGTATGCTAGGCAGGGTGAAGATTGAGTGCATCACGACGGGGTCAGAGCTGTTGCTCGGGCAGGTGTTGAATTCCCATCCGGGGTATCTGGCGGGTCGCTTGGCGACGATGGGGTTAGCGCTGGCGAGGCAGACATCGGTGACGGATGGGAAGGAGGCGATTGGAGAGGTGGTGAAGGAGGCGTGGGGCAGGAGTGATCTAGTCATTGTCACGGGGGGACTGGGGCCGACTTCGGATGACGTGACGCGGGAGGCGGTAGCGGGTTTTTTAGGGAAGGAGATGAAGTTTCATCCTGAAATTCTGGAAAAGATTCTGGGTTATTTTCAAAGGAGGGGATTGCACGCGCCGGAGATGGTTCGACTCCAGGCGATGGTGCCTGAGGGGATGGAGGTTTTGCCCAATGAGATGGGGACGGCTCCAGGGCTTTTGTGGGAGGAGAAGGGTAAGATTTTAGTTTTGTTGCCGGGGCCGCCGAGGGAGTTGGGGCCGATGTTTGAAGCGTGGGTGGAGCCGAGGTTGCGAGGTTGGGCTAAGCCTGCGCAAATCACCAAAGTGGTCAGAGTGGCGGGGATTGGGGAGTCTGCGGTGCAGGAGCGGTGCGAAGCGGAGTTGCGAAAGTTGGGGGTGGGAGAGATCGGATATTGTGCGAGGCCTGGGGAGGTGGATGTGAGGTTGAGGGGGGCGGATTTGAAGATTTTAGAGGACGGGGTGAAAATACTGCGAAAAATTTTGGGGGAAGCGGTATATGGGGAGGGTGGGGAGACGATGGAGCAGGTGGTGGTGGGGTTGGCGCGGGTGGCGAAGGTGAAGTTAGCGACAGCGGAGTCGTGCACGGGGGGGTTAGTGGCGAGTCGGATTACGGATGTGGCGGGGGCATCGGAGGTATTTATGGGGGGCTGGGTGACCTATTCGAATGAGGGCAAGATGCGGGAGCTGGGGGTAAAAGCGGAGAGCTTGGAAAGGTATGGGGCAGTGAGTGGGGTGGTCGCGGGGGAGATGGCGGAAGGAGCGAGGAGGAGGTCGGGGGCGGATTGGGCGGTGGCGGTGACGGGGATTGCGGGCCCGGGGGGAGGGAGTCCGGGGAAGCCGGTGGGGCTGGTGTATTTAGGGATCGCGGGGGTGGGTGGGGTGGAAACTATTGAGAAGAAGTTGGTTCCGGAGAGGAAGACATTTAAGGCGATGGCTTCCCAGGCAGCCCTGAATCTGCTTAGAGTAAAACTTTTAGCGAACCCTTTTCAAAAAACGGAGGTCTAATCTATTATGGCAATCAAAACATCAGCAACCGACAAAAACGAACGAAACGAAACTCAGGCACATAAGGACAGTGCGAAAGCTTCAGAGCGGCGAAATCTGGATCTGGCTCTGCAATCGATCGTCAAAACGTATGGGGAAAATGCGATCATGCGTTTGGGGGATGCGGCAGCGAAGCTGAAGATCGATGTAGTTCCAACGGGATGTTTTGCTATTGATCAGGCTTTGGGGGCAGGGGGCTTTCCGAGGGGCCGCATTATCGAGATTTTCGGGCCTGAATCCTCTGGAAAAACAACTCTGACCCTGACGGCGATTGCCAATGCACAAAAGGAGGGCGGAACGGCGGCTTTCATCGATGTGGAGCACGCTTTAGATCCTGCCTACGCGAGAAAGTTGGGAGTGAATATGGATGAGCTCTTGGTTTCCCAGCCGGATTCGGGTGAGGAAGCACTCAACATTGCGGAGACGTTGATTCGTTCGAACGCGTTGGACGTGGTGGTGCTGGACAGTGTGGCTGCTCTTGTGACGAAGCATGAGCTAGAGGGGCAGATCGGGGACGTCACCGTAGGGGCGCAGGCGCGCTTGATGAGTGCGGCGATGAGGAAGTTGACCGCCCTGATCAGTCGTGCCCGAACGGTGGCGATCTTTACGAATCAGATTCGGGAAAAGATCGGAGTAATGTTTGGAAGTCCTGAAACAACTCCTGGCGGAAGGGCATTGAAGTTTTATTCGAGTGTGCGGGTGGACATTCGGCGTATCACGGCGATCAAGTTGCCGGATGGAACGGTGGTGGGAAATCGGACCCGAGTTAAAATTGTGAAAAACAAGGTTGCACCGCCCTTTGCCGAAGCGGAGTTCGACATCATGTATAATGAGGGAATCTCAAGAACGGGGTCTCTGATTGATGCCGCGATCGAACATGGCGCGGTGGAGAAGAAGGGGGCATGGATTGCTTTTGAAGGCAAGCAGATGGCTCAAGGACGAGATGCGGCGAAGGAGGAGTTGCGAAAAGATCCGGCGCTGTATGCACGGGTTGAAAAGGCGCTGAAAGCGAAGTTAGCTGGGGAGGGGAAGGAGCCAGAGAAGAAGGATTTGGACAAAGGTAAGGAGGCGATGGTTGTGGTGGGAGGAAAAGAGAAGTAAAGATGCGGAAATGGGGTGGGTGATTTTTGCTCGAGGAGATTGGTGTTCATGGTAGGGTAGGTGGATGAACGAGGCAGGGGACAAGGGGTTTTTGTTTCGGGCTGCGGGTTTGTGCCTGCTGATTCTCGCGATTTGGCAGTTGGGGGAGTCGGGAGGGATTTTAGCGGCGAAGGGGCAGTTGTTAGAAAACCGAGAAGCGATGTTTCGATTGGCTCCCTTCTTTTTATTGGGACTTTTCTTTCTGCGTGGGCCACTTCCAGCAAGGCGAAGCGTGGCACGAGTAGCAGGTTTTCAATTTTTAAATTTAGGATTTTTGGTGGCAGCTGCCATTTATGGTTTGGCAGCGGTACCCCTGGGGGTGGAGTTCCCAGCCGATGGGGTGGGTGAGGTTGGGGTGGAGACGACTTGGCCGATTCGGGATCGACTGCAAGAGGTTGAGTCTAAAATGGCGCAGCTGGATCGGGAATCGGCGCAGGGGATCGAATTGCAAGAGGGGGCATCGGACTCCCGTCGGCGTGAGGTGGAGGGGAAGAAGCAAGATAGGTTGCGTCAGATGGAGGAGTGGCGGGTGGAACGGGTACGGTTGGGGGCAGAGTTAGAGAAGAGATTGAAAGCGGTTGAGGAGTTGAAGGGAAAAGAGAAGGGAGAGATGTCGACTCGTTTGCAAAGAGCGCAGAAGGGGTCGGGGGGGGTTGCGGTTCTTTTTATTTTCTTGGGATTACACGGTTTGTTGGTTGGCTTTATTGGCAGGGGAGGGGCTGGAATGGGGGGGTTCCCCGTTGTCTCGACAAGTGCGGGAAAAGTGGAGAACTCGGTGCCTGGTGCGCTTCGACCGAAGCGCAGTGTTTCTTGAGATAAGATTAGGCCTTTTTAGGCGAAAAATTGGATTTTAGATCAGAGATAGTGAAGACGGTATTATGGCCTGGTTGGCCGGGGGCAGCGGGCTCATCCAAGTGAACGTAAAGCAAGCGGGAGCCGAGAGCGGGTAGGGAGAGCCGGGATGCGGTGGCCAGAGGACCGGAGGCCATAATGGCAAGGCGCATATGGGATTGGTTGAGGAGGGGTTCAGCCAAAGTGAGGAGATCCCGTTTCCTACGAGCTAAGCCAACGATTTTGTAAAGGCGGGCTCGTGTTTTGCGAAATTGAGAAAGAAGTCGACGAAGGCGCAGAGTAGTTAGTTTTCGTTTGAGGGAGTGGGAAGAAATGATGAGGTCTCTTTTCGTTCGGCGGACCATTCGCAAGACGCGGCTTAATCGTGGGATGTTAATCAGTTCAAGGTCCACTACGTCGGCAAAGGGAATAAATTTTAAGAAGAAAAGAACCCTTTGGCGGGAGCGCCAGTTAAAGGCCCCGCCTTCATCTCGGGTCCGTAAGGTGAGAAGAGTAGGAACTGAGCGGTTGGCCATGGCCTCTTGAATCTTGTCTGGGTGGACCCCTTTGGAGAGGAGCAGGTCGAGGCGGACTTCCACAAGATCAATACCTTCGGGTGCTTTCATGAGGTGGGAGAGGCCTGGGGCGGTGGAGATGGTGCCAACTACCAGGGGGGTATTTTTCCATGGAACCGACTGCCTCGCGGGAGGGCGAATATCGCTGGATACGTCAGAAGCAGTGGGGGTCATTGGCATAAAATTGTCACCCTTTTTATTTAGAATTACGCTCTAGATAAAACTGAAAATATGCCTGTAAAGCGTTACTTGTTAGTGAATTAACTTTCATATCCTAAACGTAACATACATAAGGATGCTGTCAAACAAAGTATTAGTTTCCAAGCAACGGTCTGACTAGAGGATTTGGAGGAGCAGGCGGAGGCGGTCGGTGATGGGAGCAGTTTGTAGGAGGGACTGGCGTGTCTTAGGATCTCGTACAAAACAGCCAGCAATTAAGTCGACAAAGGCGTGCTGGTCTTCGAGGTGACGGATAAATTTTTTAAGATCATCAAGGGGTGGGCCCATAGGATTATCGATTTGCTCAACTTTCTCGAGAATTTTTGCGACTAAAGCCTCTCGGGTTACAAGAGAGGCTGGGGTAGTGGGTTCGGGATCTTCGACTGGTTCAGGAGATGCGATGAGGAATGGGGTGGTTTGGAGAAAGTGTTGGAGACGGACTCGAGTTAATCCTTGGAGTACGAGATTTGAGGTGCCATCGGGTTGCTGAACACAAGAGCGAATGAGGCCGAGGCCGGCCACTTGAGGAGGTTTGGCGACAGGGTGGAGTTCGCTGGCGACAGCAAACATGCGAGATCCTTCAAGGGCTTGTCGCAACATAGTTTGGTAGCGGGGTTCGAAGATATGGAGGGGGAGAAGGTGGTGGGGAAAGAAAACGGTCTGGGGAAGGACCATAACGCCGACCTGTTCAGGTAAATTCATGGGCTACCCATACACTGGGTTGGGGTCATTGGTAGTGGCGAGGGCAAAAAAAGCGCCCTTTTGGGGATTGACGAAAAGAGGAACAAAGTGGAGACTTTTTACTTGTTTATGTTGAGTAAGCTTTTCCCTTTTCTAGAGAACGACATGGGTGTGGACTTGGGTACAGCCAACACCCTTGTTTACGTGCGTGGTAAGGGGGTTGTACTACGGGAACCCTCGGTAGTCGCGATGGATCAAGCGTCTCGGCGGGTGCTGGCCGTAGGGGATGAGGCGAAGAGGATGTTGGGTCGGACTCCAGGATCGATTATTGCTGTGCGCCCCCTCAAAGATGGGGTGATCAGTGATTTTGAAGTTACCGAGGCAATGTTGAAGTGCTTTATTGAGAAGGCTTCCAAATCCCAAAACCGCTGGAGGCCTAGGCCTCGCCTCGTCATTGCGGTGCCCTCCGGAATCACCGAGGTGGAGCGTCGGGCGGTCTGTGAATCAGCGGCCCATGCGGGGGCGCGGAGTGTACGTTTGATTGAGGAGCCATTGGCCGCAGCAATTGGCGTAGGTCTGCCGGTACAAGATGCCTCGGGCAACATGATCATCGATATCGGGGGTGGAACGACGGAGATGGCGATCATTTCCTTAGGTGGAATTGTATTTAGCCGAAGCGTTCGCGTGGCAGGGGACGAACTGGATGAAGCGATCATGAATTACTTAAAGAGGGCTTATAATTTAATGATTGGGGAAAGAACCGCAGAGGACATTAAAGTAAAAATCGGCTCGGTGTATCCGATGGAGAAAGAAATTTCCATGGAGGTTCGGGGTCGGGATTTAGTGGCGGGGCTACCCAAAACTTTGACGATTACATCGCAAGAAGTGCGGGAGGCCCTTCTCGAGCCGGTTCAGATTATTCTCGAAAGTGTCAGACTAACTTTGGAGAGATGCCCGCCCGAGTTATCGAGCGACTTGGTGGAGCGTGGAGTAGTGCTGGCGGGTGGGGGAGCTTTGTTGCGGGGATTTGACCGACTTTTGACGGAGGAAACCGGACTACCGATCCATGTGGCGGAGGATCCGCTGAGTGCTGTTGTCGAGGGCACGGGAAAAGTGCTGGATGAACTGGAGTTTTTAACGAAACTAACTACCTCGGATGGGCGCGGGTAACCGCTTCCAGAAGAGATCGTTTCGAAAAAAAATAAAAAATGTCGCGGAAGTGGGTTTGGGTCGGGGCGGGTCTCGCCGTTATGGCGGGCGGGGCTGTGATCTTTTTTGCGCCCGTCAGCTCTCGTCGGACCGAGCGGGTAACCTTGGAAACAATTTCTCCCATGGCCCGAACATGGAGCGATCTGAAGGTGCGTCTCGGAGACTTTAGGCAAAGCCTGCGTCGGGCAGATTCTTTGGATGAGGAAAATCGAAACCTACGTGCGGAAAACGTCCGCTTGCAAACGGAGATTCGGCAGGTGGATTATTTGCGAACGGAAAATGATCGATTTCGGGAAATGTTGGCTTTTCGGGACCAGCAGTCCTATCGACTTTTGGCATGTCGGGTCGTGGAAAGAGATGCATCAAACTGGTGGAACTCGGTGTTGGTCGATCGGGGATGGAACGATGACCCGAATTTGGCGCAAGATCAGCCGGTGGTAACCCCCCGTGGGGTAATCGGAAAAACGGGTACCGTTGGGCGAACCACCACCCGAGTGATGCTCATTTCAGATGAAAACTGCAAAGTGAGTGTTTTTACTGAAGCGTCTGGAGCGAGAGGGATCTTACTAGGGGATACTCCACTCAATGGGGGAGCTCCTGTGTGTAAAATGACCTTTGTCACGAGGGAATCAAAGTTTGAAGTGGGGGAGAGAGTGTTAACCACAGGATTGGGAGGAACATTTCCTCCGAATCTTTTGGTGGGAACGGTCAGTGAGGCGCCCCCATTGACGGCGGAAAAAAATTCGGGCCTTTATCGCGAGGGAAAAGTTGGGCCTGCAGCAGATTTAAATGATTTGAGAGAGTTGTTTATTTTAACGGGGGGAGCTCCCACCAAAAAATGAAGACAAACTTTGTTCGTTTCATTTTGCTTGGGTTGGGGGCGTGGTTGGTCAGGGCTGCGGGCCCCGATTGGTACGGGGTGACAGCTCTTGGGACCAATTTCATGGGGGCGGTGGTGATTCAAGCAGGGCTAAATCTGTCGGTTCCGGGATTATGTCTTTGGGCGCTGGGGATGGGGCTTTTTTGGGACTTCGCGACATTTTCTGCCTTGGGGCATCACGCACTGGTCTTAGGGGTTGTGGGAATGTTGGTCCGAACCCAAAAAGGGTGGTGGGTGGGTGCATCGTGGGGAGAGCAAGCGGTAGGATCGATTTTGGCGGCAGTTGCTTTTTTTGCGTGGGACCGTTTTTTACACTGCTGGGAGGTCCGAGCCTGGGCGTGGCCCTTTTCTCTGAATGTGGCTCTGGTGATTGCGGGAATGACGAATGGTCTGGTCTCAGTTCTTTTGGGCATCTGGCTGAAGCCAATCGCTGAGCGGGCTCGGGTCGGTGGGCTGGGGAGGAGGCGGTAATGTTGTTAGTTCGCCCTCAAGCCAACCTGCCGAAACGCATGAGTGCGGCGATGATTGTCGTGGCTTTGGCTGCGCTGATTTTATTGCAGAGACTTTTTGTCGTGCAGGTTGTCGAGGGGCAAAAACACGCGCAGACGTTGCTTCAGCAAACTACGATTCCGATTCTTTTGTCTCCCCCGCGGGGCTTGATTCTGGACCGCAATGGTTTGCCTTTGGCGGAAAATCGGGCTCGGTACGACGTTGATTTGTATGTGCGTGAGTTGACAGGAAATTACGCCCGGGCCCATCGGGGGCGACTCCCCATGACGATGGTGGAGGTGGGTGTGGGTGATAAGAAAAGAAAGCAAAAGCAGGTGGATATAGCAAAAATAGTGGCGGAGACTTCGACAGAGCCACTCCGGAATTTGGGGATCGTGCCGAACTACGAAGTGGATGAGCTGCGAAAGCATAGCCAGCAGCGACCGAATACACCGTTTCAGTTGGCGACCCAGATCGATTTTGCCACCCTTTCCCGAATGGCGGAGCGGGATCCGCGAATTCCAGGGGTGCAAGAAGCGGCTCGGCCCGTGCGCTGGTATCCCTACGGGGCTTTGGCGGCACATGTCATGGGATTTGTCGGAGCACCCGAGGAGCAAACATTGGAGACGTTCCAACCAGAAGTGATTGGCAAAGAGGGAATCGAGAAAGGATTTGAAGTCGATCTGGAGGGAGTGCCAGGAGGAAAAATTCTTAAGAAAAATAATTTAGGATTTATCATGGAAGAGCAGGGCTACCAGGCTCCTATCCCTGGTCATAATGTGTATTTAACCTTGGATGCTCGGGTGCAAACGATTGTGGAGGGGGTCATGCGGCGGGTCGGGCGGGGAGCTTGCGTGGTGATGGATCCTAACACGGGCGATCTTTTAGCGATGTGTTCGGTGCCCAACTTTGATCCAAACAGTTTTGTTCCCGGGGGTACGGGCAAGTCGACCGATTGGAGGCAGTTGATGACTGCAGAAACCAAGCCGATGCTGAATCGTGCTTTGGGAGCCTACGCACCCGGCTCAACCTTTAAGACTTTAACGGCGCTGGCGGCATTAGAAAACCCTGCGGCAAAATTTACCCCTGCGACCATCATCCATAGTCCCGGCTCGATTGAAATGGCGGGACGGACTTGGCACGACTGGAATCCTGATGGGCAGGGAAGCATTTCCTTAAAGCGTGGATTAGCGATGTCGTGCAACACGTTTTTCTATCAGCTCGGGGTGCGGACGGGAATTGAGTCGATGAGCGAGATGGGAAGACGCATTGGCTTTGGTGAGAAACTTTTGCTTCGCAAGGATGGGGAGTCGGCACTTGCGGGGGAGGACCCGGGAACGATGCCAGGTAGGGAGTGGATGGAAAACCGGATGGCGCAAAGAAAGAAAGCGTACAAAGCAAAAATTGAGAAGTGGGTGGAGGAAGGGCAGAAGGTCCCGCGACCCACCCCACCTGCTGTTGAGAGGTGGAGTGATGGACATACGGCGAATACTTCGATTGGGCAGGGGTATGTGCGGGTGACACCCCTGCAAATGGCCGTGATGGTTTCGGCCGTCGCGAATGGAGGAACGGTGTATCAACCTCGCTTAGTCCAGGGAGTGGGGCGAACAACTGAAAAAGGGACGAAGGCTACCAAGGAGTACCCGGTTGCAGTGAAGAGGGGCGATTTAGGAGTGAAGCCAGAGAATTTGACGGCGGTTCGGGAGGGATTACGTGCGGTGGTCACAGAGGGAACGGGAAAAAATGCGGCGGTGAAAGACATTGAAGTAGCTGGGAAAACGGGCTCAGCACAGTTTGTCACGACGATCGGAGGCAGTACGGTCAAAGATACCCGAACATGGTTTACCGGTTTTGCCCCGCTCAAAGAGCCTAAGTATGTGGTGATTGTTATCGTGGAGGGTGGGGTGTCTGGCGGATCAACTTGCGCTCCTTTGGCTTCTGAGATCCTTTTCAAGTTGTTTGAAATGGAAAAAGGGGTTCCTCCTGCGTTGGTGTACCAAGCACCGGTCGTGGGGCATTTTCATGGGGTAACAGCATCGGACGGCTCATATAGTCCGGGTGGGGGGCCCACAGGGGATGATGACGCGGGTGGTCTGGGAGGATTCTTTAATTGGCTGGATGAGGGTTTTGGTGGTGGTGCAGGCCGGGGATTGAGGCGCCGATGAAAGTTAAGCGAGCTTGGAGAGGAATGCATTGGCCCAGTTTATTGCTGATGTTGGGGCTTTGCCTTTTTGGGGTAATGGTCATTTACAGCGCGACTCACACCAGTGAGGCTGCGGACCTTCGAAACGCGGCAACGCAGCAGGCGGCTTGGGTCGGATTAGGGCTGATATGCTTTTTTGTTTTTGCATTGGCTGATTATCATCGCTGGGTGGATCAGGGGTGGTTTTGGTTTGGGGGAGGGTTGTTTTTGCTTTTGCTGGTGTTGCTCTTTGGAAGAGAAGTGAACGGGGCCAAGAGTTGGATTCGAATCGGACCTGTTGGGTTTCAGCCAGCCGAGGTGATGAAGCTAGCCTTTTTAGCAGGGGCGTGTGCATTGATGGTAACCTTGCGGGAGCGGATCGAAAAATTTAGCACCGTTCTTGCCTTGGTGGGCTTGGCTCTCATTCCAGTTTTTCTGATTTTACGGCAACCCGATTTAGGTTCAGCTGCAGTTTTTCTTCCAATGTGTTTTGGGCTCCTCTTTGTTGGGGGTACGCGGTTGCGATATCTTTTAATTCCGGCGGGGCTGGGACTTGCCGGGGTCTTAGCGATCTATTTTTACGTAGGACATTTGGGTAAGGAGCTGCCTTTTTTAAAGACCTACCAGAACAACCGAATTCGAACCTTTTTTGATCCCAATCTGGATCCGTTGGGGGCGGGGTGGACGATTCGTCAATCGATCATCGCCATCGGCTCGGGGGGCTTCTCGGGGAAGGGATATTTGCACGGGGATCAGAACCTCTATGGATTTTTACCCAAGAACATTGCCTACAATGATTTTATCTTTTCTGTTTTGGGCGAGGAGTGGGGCTTTTTGGGTGGGGCGGCGCTTATCTTGGGTCAGGCGGGGTTGCTGCTTTGTATTGCCTGGATTGGGTGGAGGGCGCCGGACTTTACGGGCAGGCTTTTAGCTGGGGGTGTTTTGGGAATGCTTTTTACACATTTTTTCATCAACGTGGGAATGACAATCAAGGTGGTACCCATCACCGGCATTCCCCTGCCCTTTGTCAGTTACGGAGGAACCTTCTTGGCTGTGTGTATGGCCGCGATGGGATTGATGCAAAGCGTATGGCGACAACGGCATTTGGGCTAAGCCCTTAAGCCAAGTCGCGAGAAAGGTAACGAAATGATACTAGAAACCATTAAACGAATCTTGGGAATGAAACAGAAAGAGGAGAGGCGAAGCCTTCTTCTCTCGGTCGAGCCATTGGAAAAACGCGTCGCTCTTTTGGAGGGAGGAGTGGTGGAAGAATTTTCGATCGAGCGAGAAGGAGATCGCAGTATCTCTGGCAGTATTTACAAAGCTCGGGTTCACAACGTAGAGCCCTCGCTCAAGGCTCTTTTTGTGGATATTGGTCTTGAGAAAAATGGATTTCTCCATTTTTGGGATGCGGTGCCTGCAGCGATGGATGAGCAGATCGAAGCGATTGAGCGAAAAGGTGGCCGAGGGAGGCAACCCCGAATCACAAGCAACGACATTCCCAGGCTCTATCCACCCGGGGCCGAGGTGATCGTGCAGGTAAACAAGGGCCCGATTGGCACCAAAGGGGCCCGCGTGACCACGAATTTAAGTTTGCCGGGTCGATACCTTGTGCTGATGCCATTTGGGGAAATGAGTGGGGTATCTCGCAAGATTGAGGATCCCGAAGAGCGCAAGCGTTTGCGAAAGATTCTGCAGGAGTTGGATGTCCCCGAGGGAATGGGAGTGATTTTGCGAACGAACGGAGAAGGACTCCAGGCGCGATATTTCGTGCGTGATTTGGCACTCCTCTTGGAGCAGTGGAGAAAAGTAGAAGAGGGAATGAAAACCAAGCAGGCTCCGGCGGTCTTATTGGAGGAGCCCGATTTGGTGGAGAGATCGGTTCGAGACTTCCTCACGGAGGAGGTCGATGAGGTATTGGTCGATAATGAGGATGCGGAAAAACGGGTTCGGGATCTGGTGGGGGCGATCTCCAAAAGATCCCTAAGAAAAGTGAAGCGGCATTTGGCAGCCGAACCGCTCTTTGAAGCGTTCGGGGTCAATCGGCAGATCGAAAGCGCACTCCGGCGCCAAGTTTGGTTAAAGTCTGGTGCTTCCCTGGTGATCGACGAGACGGAGGCACTTGTTTCGATTGATGTGAACACAGGCAAATCGCGTGGAGGCAAAGATCATGACGATACGATTCGACGGACGAATCTGGAAGCGGCGGAGGAGATCGCACGGCAACTTCGTTTGCGAAATTTAGGCGGGATTATCGTGATCGACTTTATCGATATGCGGGCTCGGCGAGATCAATTGGCCGTGTATGAGAAGTTCAAAGATTGTTTGCGAAGGGATCGAGCACGAACCCACACCTTGCCGATCTCTCCGTTAGGCCTACTGGAGATGACGCGGCAAAGAGTGCAGGAAAGTATTCGCAAAGCGGTCTATATGGAGTGTCCTGCTTGTCGTGGAAAAGGAATGGTAAAATCCTATGAAACGATGAGTGTGGAAATTCAGCGTGAGATCAGCCGCGTACTGCGCACGCATCCGAATGTCCATGAGATCAAAGTGGTGGTGCATCCGGGTGTTCTGCATCGGTTGCGAACGGAGGATGACGAACTTCTGATTCAGTTGCAGAGGCGTTGCTCGGGGGCCTTTAGCTTTAAAGCGGATCCGGCAGCCAATATAGAGGACTTTAAAATCCTCGATTCGGCAACGGATCAACCTCTCGAGTAATGGAGGACCTGGGTGCGCATTCCGTAGTGGCGGTGCCCTTGCCAACAGGGGCAAGCCAAGAGGAGTGGCGGGCCCGAGTCAGCCAAGCCCTTGCGGGGGTGGCGGTTGAAAAGACGGAGGAGTTGCGAGAAGCGGTCCGGCTCTTTCTAGGAGCGGAGGCGGCCCAGTTGGCTCAACAGATCCGAGCGGGAGGTTCGGGTCTGGCTGTTTCCCACCAGCGAGCGTTCCTTTACTCCGCCCTGTTGCAAGAGCTATGGATTCGGGCGGGAGGAGACAGGACTGGGGATCAACTGGTCTTGGGTGCGGTGGGTGGTTTTGGGCGGGGCGAGATGAGCCCGGCAAGTGACTTGGATTTAATGTTTATTCGAGAGGGGTCACAAGCAGGAGTCGCTGAGGAAGTTGTAAAAAAAGTACTCTATGTGCTTTGGGATCTAGGCTTCAAAGTGGGTCACGCTTGTCGAACGATCGGCGAGACGATGGATCGATCGGAATCGGAGCCCATGATTAAGACGGCCCTGATCGACGCACGCTATTTGGCGGGATCGAGTCTCCTTTGGGAAAAGTTCCAAGCGGAGTTTCGGCGGCGTGGCCTAGAGAATGGGGTTGAAAAGTATCTCTCTTGGAGATTGGAAAATCAGCAGTCCAGGCATGCGAAAGAAGGGGGAACCGTTTTCGTGCAGGAACCGAATTTGAAGTCGGGTGTGGGCGGGCTGCGGGATTTTCATAATTTACGCTGGGTAGGCAAGGTCTGTGGGGAGGGGGACACTTTAGAGAAGTTGGTGGAGAGGGGGTGGTTAGGTGAGGCAGAAGCCAGGCAGGTGGAACAGGCCTTTGCCTTTCTCATGATGGTGCGGGAGTGGTTGCATGATGGGCAAGGAGGGCCAGGGGATGTGTTGACCTTACGTCGTCAGGGAGAGTTGGCTGAGGCGATGGGTTATCCCCAACCCAATATTCTCCGAAAGAGTGAGGCTTTGATGCGGGAGGTCTATGGCCAGATGCGGACGCTGCATCTTCTATGTAATTCAACGGCCACACGGCTATGTCAGCAGAGGTTGGGAAGGCCTCGGGGTTTTTGGTCCTTTTTTGCGGGATGGAGGGGAGCGAGAAGGGCAACGGACGGGTTCCTACTTAATGGGGCAGAGTTGCAGGCGGAGCACGCAGGGGTATTTGCGGAGGATCCCACACGGATGATTCGCGTCTTTCGAATATTACAGGATCAGGGTTCGGTTCCTGGGGCGGAGCTGAAAGCGCTCATTCGTGCGAACTTTACCTTATTGACCGACTCGCTGGTGCAGCAGAAAGAGGTTCAGGAAACCTTCCTGCACATCTTGAAACAAAAAGGGAAGGTGGGGCGAATTCTAAGAGCGATGCATGAGAGCGAAGTTCTCGGCCGAATCATTCCCGAGTTTGCCCCGTTGACCTGCTTGGTTCAGCACGAGTTCTTTCATCGGTACACGGCGGATGAGCATACCTTAGTCTGTTTAGAGCAGTTGGATGCAATGCTGGGTTCGAAGGAGCCAGACTTAAGGAAGTATGCTGAGTTGTATGCGAGGGTGGAAGTTCCTGAGATCCTCGCCTTAGCGGTGCTCTTACACGATACAGGTAAGGCGGAGCTCACGCGTAACCATGAGGAGTTGGGCGCGGCTAACGCGGCCCAAGTGGCCCGGCGTTTCGGCTTTTGGGGAAGAGAATTGCGCCTGATGACCTTTTTAGTCGACCACCACATGACACTCAGTGCCTTTGCACGAAAGAATCTGGATGAACCGGAGACCATTCGGGAGTTGGCCCGACTGGTGCAGGATCCGGAGAAGTTAGACCTTCTTATGCTAATATCGGCCGCGGATGTCCGAGCGGTTGCGGGAAAGAATAATTGGTCAGGATGGCGAGAACTTTTGGTTTGGAATCTTTATCGCAAGACCAGGGAAATGTTGGCGGGTGAGGAAGAATTCCTCAAGGCAGAAGAGGAAAAGCAGAAAAAACGAAGAGAGGAAGTAAGGGAGATTTTATCGCGAGAGTTCACGCCGGACGAGGCCAGTGAGCATCTCGAGCGAATGGGGCCAGCCTACTTACGAATGTGTCCTGCCGACCTTGTCTTGCGTCACTTGCAAGCAGTTCACGAATTTATGGAGCGGCGAGTTTCAGGCCCGGATGCGCTGGTTCCACTGGTGAAGTGGTTGGATCAGCCTGAGGAGGGGCACACGGAGGTACTGGTGGTGACCTGGAATCGAGAGAGGCTTTTCAGTAAAATTGCCGGAAGTTTTGCCTTAGCAGGGCTAAATATTTTAAGCGCAAATATCTTTACGCGACGGGACGATGTTGTCGTGGATACTTTTCGAGTTTGTAACGAACGAATGGAGGCAGTCAGTCACCCGGTGGATCGTGAAATATTTGAGAAAAGCCTGACGGAAGCTTTGGAGGGTACGGAGGATCATTTGACGGAGCGAATTGCCCAAGTGGGACCTGCTTTATGGCAAAAATCGTTAGGGGAGGCGGAGTTTCCTTCCAGCTTAAGGCTGGATCAAAGTAGCGAGCCAGGGCGGACTCTGGTTCATATCGATGCACCCGATCGAGTGGGATTGTTGTTTGCGTTGACGCGTGCAATTGCGGACGAAGGAATGCAGATCTCGGGGGCAAGGATTACCACGGAAAAAGGGGCGGCGTGGGATACGTTCGTCCTGGTGGAAAATTCAGGCGAGGCGGCGTGTGATGAGGATCGATTGAGTCGTGTTTTCCAAAGACTCAAGGGTGTGATCAGCCAGTGAAAACTAACCTAAGCCCACTTGGAATTCAGCCGACCGACCTAGCTGATCCCCGAAAACTGGTGCGGAAGATTTTAGAAATAGCTCGGAAGCGCTTTCGCGTCGAGCGGGCAGCCCTCTATCTTTACAACCCGAATCTTGGGGATTTAGAGATCGATATGGCGCTGGGCGTTGGGGCGGAGTCGCGAGCGAAGCGGGTGGACTTGGGCAAAGGGGTTGTGGGTTGGGTGGCGAGCCGGGGTGCGGCGGCGCGGGCTGATCTGCATAAGACGGCAGGAGGTTTGGGAAAGGGGGGCAGTGAAATGGCGGCCCCGTTAAATGAGGGGGAGAGCTTATTGGGGGTCATTGCGGTTGGGACGAAAAAGAAAAACTTTTTTGTGATAGGACAAGAGGAGGAGCTCGCTGCCATGGCACAAGAGGCTACCCATTGGCTTGAGTTGGCGTGGAAAGTAGCGGGCACCCAAGAGGAGGGGGAGAGAGCAGCTGCTTTAGCAGGGGTGGGCGCGGCGATTGGAGCGGAGGAGACATCGTCTGCCATTCTGGGAAAAGTAACAGCGGAAGCGGCCCGGTTATGTGGGGCTCATCTGGCGTCCCTTTTCTTGTTTGATGGCAAGTCGGACACCCTTCGGCTGGAGGTTTGTGAGGGGGGATCCAAGCGGTATCAGATGCAGCCTCCACTCCATGGGGATGAGACAGGATTGGGTTTTGTCGTTCGAAGGCAAAAGCCATGGGCGGTAAGCCAGATTGCGAAAAACCCTCAAGATCCCCATACGGCACTGATGCAAAGGGAGGGAATTTTATCATTCCTAGCAGTGCCTCTGGCGGAGAAAAAGGGGGCGTTGGGGGTCTTGTGTGTGGGAACGAAAAGATCACGCCGGTTTTCGGATGCGGAGACGCGCTTGTTTCAAGGGCTGGCGGGGTTAGCGGCGGCGGCTTTACAGAGAACAAAAATGGCGGTGAGGTTGGGTCAAACGGAGGAGGAGTTGCGGCATCGGGAGAGGCTTTCTTCCCTAGGGATGTTGGCTGCGGAGGTGGCGCACGAGGTGAGAAATCCCTTGGCGGTGATTCGAATGCTATGGCATACGGCCATTCGAGGATTACAAACGAGCCACGAGCAGGGGCGGGATTTACAGTTGATCGAGAATAAGCTGGGGCAGATGAATGGAATTTTAGATCGGGTTCTAAATTTGGCACGATCGGCAGATCCTCAGATGGGGGAGGTGAGTGCGAAAGATATTCTAGAGGAGGTAGCTCTACTGGTTCGGGTCAAACTTTCCGCAGCCAAAATTCAGCTAAAATTGAACTTTCCACAGATTGGGGTGATTCGAATTCGGGGGGATCGATCCCAACTGGAGCAGGCGGTTTTAAATCTCGTCTTAAATGCGCAAGAGGCGATGGATGGGGGAGGAACCTTAGCCTTGGGCGCTATGAAGCGAGGGGATGAGGTGTTTCTTGTCGTGGAGGATTCTGGCAAGGGGATGAAAAAAGAGGAAGCCGATCGGTTATTTGAGCCCTTTTTGTCGGGGCGCCCGGGGGGGACTGGATTAGGCATGGCTTTAGTCCGACGAACGGTTGAGGCGCATGGGGGAAAATTACGAATCCAAACGAAGCCTGGAAAAGGGACCAAGGTGGAGATCCGCCTGCCCGCTTGGGCAGGCAAGGAAAGCTAGTTAATTAGCTTTTCGAGCTCCGAATCTTTCGGGACTCCAAGTTCGAGGGCACGGCCATAGTGACGCTTGGCTAGCTCTTTCGCTGGGGGGGTTTGCGTGGCATAGATGACGGCGAGGTTAAAGTGGGCGTCACCGTACCCCTCATCCAACTCAATGGCTTTTCGGCACTCTTGCTCGGCAGCTTCTTGGAGACCTTTTCGGGAGGAGGAGATGCCCAAGTAATTTCGGGTTTTTGCATCGGATGGGTCGAGAGCGACTGCACGGCTCAGGATCTGAATCGCATCGTCATACTTTTCTTGTTGGACCAGAGCGATTCCGAGGACGGAGTGGGAAAACGCATCACTGGGCGCGACGCGGATCGCCTCGCGAAGCGCCTTCTCTGCCTCTGGATACTTTTGCTGCTGGAATCGGACGACACCCAGATTGGAAAGCGCATAAATCGATTGCGGGTATTTCACCAAGATTTTTTCGTAAGCTGCAGCCGCCTCATCGAACTTTTTCTCATTATAAAGAGAGGTGGCTTGAGCGGCTGTCTCCTTAAACTCATCTGGGATACGGGGTTTTTCTGAGAAAGTTTCGGGGCCTGCCGGTTTATCCGCGGCACTGGCAAGGGTGGGTGTAGGGGCGGGTGCCGCGGGTTCAGGAGCAACGAGAGTGGGGGCGGAGAACTTGAGCATGCCCTGCTCCTCCTCGGTAAGGGCGACGAGTGGGGAGCTGAGGACCTCCATTTGGGTTTTGAGGGCATCGGTCGAAACGGCCAGATTTTTAAATTCATCTAAAACCAGGCGACGGGCGGCTTCGCGGCGAGCCTGCTCTTTGAGTTGGCGATCTAGAATTGAGCGAAGCATGACATTCTCTTTAGCCAAGGCGGTATCGGATTTGCCCGAGGGGCCAGCCTGCTGGAGTTGAGCGGTGAGGCTGGCGATTTTAGTTTTGTACTCGTCGTTGGCACGAGCCAGTTCGGCGGATTTGTTGTTGGCTTCGGCAAGTTTCTTTTCCAGCTGGTCGACTTGGCCTCGAAGTGAGGTCATTTCGCCCGCGATTTCGCCCCCGGCAGCTTTCTTGAGGCTCTCCTCCGCAGAGGTAAGCTTGCCCCGAAGAGCGGTGTTCTCGTCCTGGAGTTTTGCCAGATTGGCATCAGGGGAGGGGCTGGCAGAAAGTTTTTCTTGGAGCTGCTTTTTGTCAGCCACTGCGGCATCGAGTTCACTTTTGGCTTGGCGCAACTCGGTGCGTGCTGACTCGAGGTCTCCCGAGAGGCTGATGATTTTTTGGCGAAGTGCGGAAGGGTCATCTGAGACCACGGGTGCTGGAGCGGAGGTGGGGGCTGGTGCGGGGGGAGTCTCACTTTTCGGCTCCGAAGGGGTAGGTTTTTCAGTGGCGGTTGCGGGGGAGGAAGTTGGAGCAGGCTTTGCGGTGGGGGCAGGATCTTTCGCCGATTTAAGGGCTTCCAGTTTTTCGTTGAGGTATTTGATCCGATATTTGACGATGGTGGGTTCCCACTCTGGGTTTTCGTTCTTTAACTTTTCCAGGCGTTGAACAGCGGTTTCGTACTTTTCGCGGCCTTGGGAGTTTTGGCCGCCGGCGGTGAGCTTATCGCCCTCTTGGATCATGACATAGATCTGGAGGTAATCGTCTTGGGGAGAGGCGGCGGAGTGGACTAAGGCAGGGGCAGCCCAGGTCAGGCAGGCGAGAAGAGCAATCCATTGAAAGTGCTTCATGAATACAGAGTGGAATTAGGCGTGGAAACGGGGGTTGGGGCAAGAGAAAATCACCCCCGTTGACGATAACTTTTCTCCGTCTAAAGGTAGAGAGTATGGATTTAGCCACCCCGCAGGGAGTTTTGGTCCTGAATCGCTTTTGGCAGGCGGTACACATCTGCTCTGTTCGGCGGGCCTTCAGCTTGCTCTACATGGGGCATGCGCAGGTGGTCGAGGGCAATGGGGCGGGGGATGATTTTCGAACTTTCGATTTTCAGCGGTGGCGCGAGCTGAGTCAGGATTATGAAGGGGAGGATGCGGTGCGGACGATTTGCTTTCGGATTCGGATCCCGCGGGTGATTGTTTTAATGCTCTTTGACCGGATTCCAAAAAAAGAGGTCAAGTTGACGCGGCAGAATATTTTCGAGCGAGATTCTTACACTTGTCAATATTGTGGGGAGTTAAAAGATCGGCGGGACCTCAATTTGGATCATGTGATTCCGCGGGATCATGGGGGGACGACCACTTGGGAAAATGTGGTGTGCTCTTGTATCCCGTGCAACACACGGAAGGGGAATCGGCGGCCGCCTGGGGCTTCGATGAAGCTAATTCGGAAGCCGAAGAGACCCAAATTACGAACGTTCTTGAATGTGCAAATTTCGCGAAATGGGCCTGAGACATGGAGGCACTTTTTGGATTTAGCCTACTGGAATGTGGAGTTGAGCGACTGAAGAAGGGCGGCGGTTTGCCTCTCGGTGGGGAGGATCGAAGGAGGCTTTTTCCAGTAACTCGGGAGGGGATTTTTCTGGCCCATGCGGCGGTGGCGCCGATTAGCGGGCCGGCGCAGCAGGCGATGGGGGAGTGGGGTGCGGAGGCGGCACTGGGCAGGCAGGAGGGGGATGAGGTTTGGCGGCGGGTGAAAAAAACACGGGAGGTAGCGGCTCGATTCCTAGGGTGTGAATGGGATGAAGTTTCGTTGCTGGGGCCTACGGCGTTAGGATTGGGGCTGGTGGCGCTGGGCTTGGATTGGAAAGAGGGTGATGAGGTTATTTATGATCCACTGGATTATCCTGCAAATGTCTATCCGTGGGTCGATCTAGCACGGTGCGGAGTCAGGCCTGTTCCGATCGATCGTCGTCCAGGGGAGAAAATTCGGTGGGAGACTCTTTTGCCTCAGATAACCAATCGAACAAAACTGGTAACTTTAGCGACCGCGCACTACTTAAGTGGTTTGGTTCCAGATTTAGCGGTGATTGGGCCGGAGTTGAGGGCGCGCAAGATTTTGCTTTGTTTGGATGGAATTCAGACCTTAGGGGTACTCCCTACGGATTGGGCTGAGGCGGATTTTTTGGCTGCGGATGCACACAAATGGATGCTGGGGCCTGTAGGGGCGGGAGTCTTCATGGTCAGGCGGAGAGTGTGGGATCGGTTATCCCCGCGGTTATTGGGGTCATGGAATGTGGTCAGCCCAGATTTTTTGGCTCAACCTCAAATGGTGATGGAAGAGGGGGGAAGAAGGTATGAGCCGGGGAGTTTAAATTTGCCTGGCATTGATGGGATGAGAGCTTCGCTTGAATTGTTGGATCGTTTGGGAAGAGAGAATACGAGCGAATATGTGCTCGGGTTAGCGCAGCGGATACGGGAAGGGGCGAGGGTCGGCGGTTTTTCCATTTATGGCGGGGCGGAGGAGATGCGTCCGATCACCAGCTTGCGGGAGCCGTCTGGGGGATGGGGCGATGGGATGAAGCGGATGGAAGCGGCGCGAATCCGGGTTTCTTGGAGGAGGGAGCATGAGGGAAAGATGCTTTGTAGGGTCTCTCCTCACGTTTCGAATACGGCGGAGGAGGTGGATGAATTTCTAAAAGTATTGGGAAGAGCGGGTTGACTCCAATCGGTTTCCTCGGCACGATTTGAGTCTTATTCCTTATCTGTAATGAAACCGACATACAACCCCTCCAAGCGAACTCGGAAACGCCAATTTGGCTTCCGGGCTCGCATGAAAACTAAGGGAGGGCGTGCCTTGATCGCGCGTCGTCGTGCGCGTGGTCGTCGTCGCCTTCTACCCAAAGGTGTGGAGCGACACTACGCCCGCCACACCGGGGCGTGATCGGCGCCTGCCCCGGGCGCGCATTCTTCGTCGTCGGCCGGAGTTTCTGGCCATCCGTCGTGAAGGAGGGACTCAAAGTGGCACCCAACTTAAACTTAACTGGCGAAAAGAGCCGCGAAAAAGCCGCCGTATGGCCATCGTGGTGCCCAAAGCTTGTGGGAACGCGGTCGTGAGAAATCGAATTAAGCGGTGGGTAAGAGAAGGGTGGCGGAATCTGCAAGCGGAGTTGGCTCCTGGGTCGGATTCGGTGTGGATTGCACGTCCCTCGGCAGGAAAAGCGGGCAGTGAGATTTTGCGTTTGGAGATGATCCGTCTTTATCAACGTGCGGGGCTTTGGATGGATGCAGCATGAAGCCGATTTTCATTTTTCTAATTCGTTTTCAGCAAGGGTTAGCGCCCTTTTGGAGAGCTCTTTTGGGAAGTGGGGGGGCGTGTTGCCGATTTCATCCGACCTGTTCTGAATACGCGATTGAGGCGATTGAGAAGCACGGGGTGGTTCGCGGAATCGGTTTGGCTTTAGGGCGGCTGGGGAAGTGTCATCCGTGGGGGAAAGCGGGCTGGGATGCGGTTGAGGAGGTTTTATGAAAAAAGGGGGAATGGACCGCAGCTCTTGGGTCGCCGCAGGGGCCTGTTTTCTGCTTTTACTTCTCTACCCGAAAATCGTTGCGCATTTTTATCCTCCGGCTCCTGCTAAAAAGGGAGCTGCGGTTGAGAAGGCGGGCGTGGTGGCAACCCCTGCCCCTGTTTCAACCCCTGCACAGGTATTAACTCCCAAGGAGACATTGGCGCCAGGATCGGTGAATCGGACAGGGGCAGAGCAGACGGTGGTTTTGGAAAATCCTACGTTGCGGGTGATCTTTACGACGTGGGGAGGTGGAATCCGGGAGATGGTTTTGCTTGAGCACGGGACAGAGGGGGAGGGGAAGGTTCGACTCAATTTGGGATCTCCGGATGCGATTTTCGAATTGAGAGGTTGGACTCCGCCTGGGGAGGGATTGGCTTGGGCGGTGGAGAAGGCGGATGGGTCGGAAGTTATTTTCAGTGCACCCGCGCAAGTCGGGGGAGAAGTTGTCATACGGCGAACTTTTCGTCTGACGGGCGAGTATGATGTCAGTTTGGTTCAGGAGGTAGAAAATCGGGGTGGAGGGCCGTTGGCTTTGCCGGGCTACGCCTTGTCGGCAGGGATTGGGGCTCCGGTGCATTTACGTTCTGAGGAGGAGGCGTATGTGGGAACGGGGTGGTTTACATCGGACGGAACGTATACGACCCATAAACTTCCCGAGTTTATCGATTCGCGCTTTCTGTTTCTCTTTCCGCAAAAAGGAAAGGAGCTGGTGGCAAGTCGGGACGATCGATCGGTCAAGTGGGTGGCAGCAAAAAGCCAATTCTTCGCCATGGTGATTACGGCGCTGGATGCGCCTGCGCAAGGGGCGGAAGCACGGAAAGTGGAGTTGCCAGGGGAGAAGATGAAAGATGGCGGAGGTGTGGTCACCGCTTTGGAGACGTGGATCAAGTTGGCCGGGTTCGATTTGGGGGCGGGGGCGAAGCACGTTCGCAGTTTTGGACTGTATGCTGGGCCCAAGGAGGATTGGCGGTTGCGTCGCTTAGCGCATGGTGAGGACGAGGTGATGGAGTTCGGGTGGATGGGGATTGTGAGCCGACCGCTTCTCGTGGTGATGAACATGATCGAAAAGGGGGTGGGGAGCTACGGATGGTCGATCGTGATTCTTACCATTCTACTGAAAGCCATTCTTTGGGTGCCGCAAGCCAAGGCCAATCAGAGCATGAAGAAGATGCAGGTCTTGGCGCCAAAATTGAAAGAGATTCAGGCGAAGTTCAAGGAGGAGCCGGCGAAGCTAAATACGGAGATGATGAAGCTCTATAAAGATTACGGGGTAAATCCTTTGGGGGGATGTCTGCCGATGCTCATTCAGATGCCGGTATTTTTGGGATTTTATTACATGCTCCTCAGTTCGGTGGAGTTGCGCGGGCAAGCCTTCCTTTGGATTCATGATTTGTCGCGACCCGACACGATCGGATATTTGCCGGGGCTAGGAATTCCCATCAATCCGATGCCTTTGATTATGACCGCAGCTATGGTTTGGAGCATGCATTTGACCCCTCAGCCGCAAGGAGTGGACAATCCGGGGGCAAAGATGATGAAGCTGATGCCGGTGATCATGTTGGTGTTTTGCTATAATTTCAGTTCTGCCTTATCTTTGTACTGGACCGTGCAAAACTTCCTCTCCATTGGACAGTTGATGTACAACCTGAAGCAGCCGATGCCGAGGTTGGAGAAGGTGGCGAAACCGGTAGAGGCTGTGAAGAGGGGTCGCTGGAAAGGCGGGATGTGGGGGCGAAAATGAGTAGCGCAACGGCACCCCAAGGGGCGAAAGAACTTTTGGAAAATATGCTGGGACACTTGGGATTCTCCTTCACCTTGGAAGAGGAGAAGCGGGGGGAGGACGCTGTCCTTCACATTCGAATGCAAAATCCGGCAAGGTTGATTGGCCGGGATGGTGAGACGGTAGATGATTTGCAGTTCTTACTGAATCGGATGCTGGCGCGGGGTGATGAGGCGGTGGGGCGGGTGATTGTCGATGTGGAAAACTTTCGTAAAGAGCAGGAGGCGGGGTTGCTCGCGGAGATTCGGGAGATGGTGGAGCGGGTTCGGACATCGGGTGAGATCGTGGATTTACCGCCGATGAATGCGTACGAGCGAAGGATCATCCACCAAGCTTTCCGGGATGACCCGCAAGTGGAGACGGTGAGTCCGGAGAGCCCGTCCCGTCTGAAGCGGATTCGGGTTCGTCCGCGGCGGCCGGCGCAAGCCTGAGCCAAGAGAAGATCGGCCAGGGTGAGGGTGAGTCCTCGCCTTGGGAATCGTGGGCGAGTCGTGCTTTGGCCGTGGTGACATGGGTCTTCCTTTTAGCTCTGATCACGGGAAGTGGATTGTATCTGGGGGGAGCGAGGAGGGCGTTTGCGGGACCGGCGTTCTTAGTTTCGGCAGGGCTTTGGGTTTGTTTGGCCCTGCGGGCAGTGGAGGGGTGGAAAAGCGGGCGACGAATTTTGGGATGGATGGATCTACCGATATTTCTTTTTTTAGCCTACGCGGGATGGGCGACCTTGAGGGCTCCATGTGAATACTTCGCAAGAGTCGAGTGGTTGTGGGCGTCGATCTATGGGGTGGTTTTTCTCTCGGTGCGACATCAGTTAGGTGGGCGACGTCTGGTGCCATGGATTTTGGGTTGGTTCTTGGTCGTAGCACTTTTGACCGAGTTGTATGGGTTCTTGCACTTTCGTGTGGGTGTTTATCCAATTGGTCCAGTGCCGGTTTTAGGGTGGGATCTGGTGCAGAGGCCTGATTATGAGGCTCGCATGTCGGGAACCTTCGGTTGTCCGAACCATTTTGGAAATTATCTGGTTCAGGCAAGTCTGGCCGCATTGACCCTAATGGCATGGCCAGGGTGTGTTTGGCCGATACGGTTTTTGGCTGGTTGGAGTGCGACGGTGAGCGCGGTAGGAGTTGGTCTCTCGATTTCGCGAGGCAGCTTTCTGGCGTGGCTCTCAGGAAATGGAGTTTGGTTGGGACGCTGGCTTCGGCGTGGTCCTTTGAATTGGATGGGGCGAGGTGTAGTGATTTTATTGGCGGCAGCAGGATTAGGCGGAGCGCTCTGGGTGGCAAAGGGGGATGAAAAGATCATGAAGCGGTGGGAAGCGACGATGGGGGCGAAAGGGGAGGGTTGGGCCAAGGTGTTGAGTGGGGACGGGGATTTTCGAATCGAACTGGCAAGCAACGGTCTGGAAATTTGGAAACAGGCTCCTTGGTTTGGGCATGGACCGGGTAGCTTTGATTTGGAACATTTACGGTGGGCAAGCTGGGACAAAGGAACGCGCGCAGTTTTCACCCACAACGACTATATCAACACCTTGTGCGACTACGGGGTGGTCGGATTCTTCTTAGTCTCCCTCTTTTGGATCTATTTGGTTTTTTTTCTGTGGCACCGGAGTAGGACCCGCGAAAAAGATAGTCCGGCCGATCTATGTACGGGATTAGGCTGGTCGATTGCTGGGGCGATGCTGGTGCATGCGGTGGTGGATTTTAATTATCATATTCCCGCGACGGCCATCTCCTCGTTTCTTCTTTTAGGAATCGCGACCGCGACGGTTTGGCCGGAGCGGGGAAAAGCGCGGGCGAAGCTCTGCAACGGACTCCTTGCGGCGGCGGCCTTGGGTTTGGCGGGAACAACGGCCTTTCATGGATGGAAAACCTGGGCTTGCTGGAGGTTGATTCCAGAGAAGGCATCCGAAGTGGCGAAACTATCGGACGAAACTTTGCTGGCGATTGGGATGGAGGGGAATCGATGGGATCCTCGCTCGCCCGTGTTTGCAGAGCTGATGGGGGACAGCTATCGGCTGAAGTTGATTGAGGTGTATTTTTCCCCCGCTACGGCTACGCCTGAGGGGATCGCACAGCGTCAGGAGAAGGTGAGCCAGTATGCGGAGAGTGCGATCGAATGGTATCGAAGCGCAGAGAAGAGAAGTCCTAAGGATGATGTGTACTATGTACGGCGTGCGAGCGTTCTGGATCTTCAGGGAAAGTTTTCAGAAGCGGAAGTCCTCTATCAGCTAGGGATTCAGAGGAGACCGAACGGGAAGTTTTTTCATACGAGTTACGGAAATCATCTTTGGCGGAAGGGAGATTTGATGGGTGCGCAGGCTCAATTTGAAAAGGCGATCGCCGCACCTGGAATAGCCCGACCCGGTGATAGTTCTGAAAAAGATGCTACGGTGGAAGCGCGGGAAATGTTGGCCCGAGTAAAAGAGCTGATTGCGAAGGGACCCGGAGTTCGGCAGGTTAAGAAGTTCAACCCTCGGGAGGATTAATATGAAACAACACGAAACTACACTGATTTTGGTCAAACCGGATGCGGTAGCCCAAGGGCTTACAGGAGAGGTTCTCCAACGGCTGGAAAAAAATGGATTCAAGATCCTGAACTGCCGGATGCTCCGACTTACCCCAGCTCTTTTGCAAGAGCACTATGCTCACTTGGCGAGTCTGCCGTTTTTCCCTGAGATTGAAACCTTTATGGCCTCTGGGCCGGTGGTGGCGGTGGCGTTGTCGGGTGAAAATGCGATCACGAGAGTGCGGGAGTTGCTCGGACCGACTGACAGCACAAAAGCCCCCAAAGGAACGATCCGTGGGGATTTAGGCAAAGATAAAATGCATAATGTTTTACATGCATCCGATTCGGCCGAGGCCGCACAGGCAGAGTTGAAGCGGTTCTTTGGTTCAACCGATCCCAAAGTTTAGTCTACCCAGGCTCTAGTTGGCTGGGATGATTTCGATCTTCCCAATGTCACTTACGCCCGCCCCGACTAGGGCAGCACCTTCGAGGTGGGGTACTTTTCCGATTTTCGGGATGGGAGGGATTCCAACTCCCGGGTTGAGCCGCATCTTTTCAAATCGGGCGAGGGCGAGGACATCGAGCGCGACGGGATCGGTCGAGGCGAGAAGAAGGCCTGGGGTGCAAGAGTAGTTGGCATCGAAATCTTTGCCCCCGGCAAATTTGAGGATCAGACCGTCTGAGATATGGAGAACGGTTTTGGGTTTGAGGAGGGGATCGCTCATCAAAATTTCCCCCACGGTGGTATCCTGCTCGGCGTTGGGCTTTAAAAGGCGACGAGCATTGTCGACGCTGCCGAAGGCGAGAGAGGCACAGCAACCGTAGATACCGATATCTGGGTCGCTGGTCATGGAGCCTAAGTTGACGACTTTAACCTCTTTAGGGGTGATCAGCTTGGTGAAGTAGGACCAGTAGGGAATTTTGTCTGCGGCGGATCCACTGCCGCCTGAGCTGAGGGGCAGGCCGTCCATGAGGGAGGGTTGAAACTTTAGGTCGCCATAAATGAGTTGGCCCATGGTGGGGTTGAAGTAGGGGGTGGAGTCTGGGTCGAAGCCAAGTCCTGGAACATCGGAGGCGGCGGAGGCGATGACGGCGCGAACTTGGATTTTTCCAGGTGATTGTCGTACCGGGTAGCCGGATTTGGTCATGTCGACTTCGCGTTTATCCCAGAGGGTGATCTTGTCGGGTTGAACTCCTGCAGCGATGAGGCTAGCGGTGACCGCATCGGCCAGCTCGCGTCGGGTCCCTGTCCGAGGATCTCCCCGGGCGATGACTTTAACGGCTACGGTATCATCTGGGTTAATTCCAAGGTCTTTCCACGATTCGTTCGAGGTAGGTTTTCCGGTGAGGGTGGTGAGGAGAGAGTTGAGAGCGGTTTTGATCCGGTCCGGTTTAGGATCGAAGTTGGTCAGGAGGGAGGGGTCCTCGATCATGACGACGCGGGATTTTGGGGAGTCGGCTGAAAAAAGTTGTGTATGGGAAAGGGTGAAGAGGCATAGGAAAAGGAGGAGAAGGCCGGGGCAGGTAGTGGGTCGCGTGGAGCAGAGGAGTGAGGACATGGAGTTATTAAGATGCAGGAAAGAGGGGAGTTGAGCAACTAGGGGGAAAGGCTTGCGGGCTGGCGGGGGCGAGAGAGAACGGAGTGATATGGGGTTCTCTGCAGAAGCGATAGAAAGGGTAAGAAGGGCGAGCGATCTGGTGGAGGTGGCTGGGTCTGTGGTTCAACTCAAAAGGGTGGGGTCGAACTTTCGGGGTTTAAGTCCGTTTAAAAAGGAGAAGACGCCCTCGTTTTATGTTCACCCGGACAAACAATTCTTTAAGTGTTTTAGCACGGGAACGGGAGGGGACGTATTTCGCTTTTTAATGATGACGGAGGGGCTGGATTTTCCTGCCGCGGTCAGGAGATTGGCGGAGCGAGCGGGAGTCCATTTGGAGGAGGAGCCGGGGGTGGGGGGCAAGGGCGGTGGGGATGGCGGTAGTGGGGCGGAGCGGGAGCGGTTGAGGCAGATCCACGCATCGTTGGCGCTTCACTGGCGAGATTTGTTAGCGAAAGATGAGTCGGCTGAGGGGGCGCGGAGTTATTTAAAAGAGAGGGAGATTCCTTTGGAGTGGATTGCTCGGTTTGGCTTGGGATATGCACCGGCGGCATGGACAGCAACGTTGGATTGGGGAAAGAAAAATGGGTTTTCGGAAGAGGAGATGATTGCTTCTGGGGTGGCGCTGCGTGCTCAGTCGGGTCGGGTATACGATCGTTTCCGCAATCGGCTGATGTTTCCAATTTTGGATGAAGGGGGTCGGGTGATTGCTTTTAGCGGGCGGGTTTTGGCGGGGGCTGCGCCAGAGGAGCCAAAGTATGTCAATTCGCCTGAGACGATGATTTTTAAGAAGGGTCGAGTTTTGTTTGGGTTTGATCGGGCACGAAGGGCGATGGCGGAGGAGGGGCGGGCGATTGTTTGTGAAGGGCAGCTCGACGTATTGCGGGCGCAGGCGGCGGGGTTTCTGGAATCGGTGGCACCGTTGGGAACGGGATTTACGGAAGAGCATGCAAAGTTGATTGGTCGTTTTGCCAAGGAGATTGTCATCTGTCTGGATGCGGATGTGGCGGGAGATCGTGCCGCGGGGAGGTTGGGGGGGATCTTAGTGGAGGGAGGGCAAGGGTGGGGCGGGTTGGCCAAGGCGGAGTTAGGAGTGAAGGTAGTGCGATTGCCTTCAGGGGATGATCCAGATTCGTTGATTCGGCGAGGGGGTGCGGAGGCGTTTCGCGAAAAGCTGGATGCGGCGGTGGACTTCTTAGATTTTTATGTGGATTGGCAGACGCAGCAGGAGGGGGAGAGTCCCGCTGGCCGAAGAAGGGTGGTGGAGGCGGTGGCAAAGTTGCTGGGGATGGTGGAGAGCGCAGTGAGTCGGGCTGGGCTGGTGGCGCGCGCCTCCTCCCGGCTGGGGTTGGGAGAAAACCTTGTTATGGATGAGGTGGAGAAGGCGCGTGGGGTAGCAGCAAAAATTGCCATACGTAGCGAGCGACAGGAGCCTCCAGGAATTCAGATCGAAAAACCGCTGGAGGTGCATCCTGTGATGAAGGAGCTTTTTCTTTTGGTTCTGGGGCAGCCATCGAAATTTCCTGAGGTGGAGCGGCGGGTGAACGAGTTGTGGCTCAAAAATCTGGGCGGGGAGGAGTTGTATATGAAGGTGCGGGATCTTTATCGAAACGACTTGTGGACGGGATTGGGGGATCTGTTGCCACAGTTAAAAGCGGTGGAGCAGGATTTTTTGACTGGGCTAGAGTCTGGGGTTTGGGAGCGGTCGGAGGAGGAGGATTGGGATAAGGCTTTGGAAGGGCTGGGGGCGCGGCTGGAAGGAGACTATTTGAGGAGGGAGGCAGAAAGATTGTCGGCCAAGTTGCGGGCGATGACGGCGGGAGATCCTGCTGCGGTGGAAGTCCTTCGCCAGCAGGGAGAACTGCTGAAGAAAAGGGCGCGTTTGACAGCAGGGCCTGCGAAAGCTAATGCTTAATGTTTACCCTAATGCCTAAAACGAAGATTTATCCCATAACAACCGAGTGAAAAAAGTAGCAAAAAGTAAGTCAATTAAGGCCCCCAAGTTGAGCGGTTCAAGGGGGAAAATTAAGGCGGCGGAGCCTTCGATCCCCTCTGAGGAGCCATCGGAGGCGGATTTAGCGGCGGCAGAGGTGGAGGCAAAAGAGGCCTTGAATGGTAATGGGGCGACTGGCACGGCAGAAAACCAAGGGCTTGGTATTTGGGCGCAAAGCCCTGAGAAACAAGAACGTTTGCGCGAGTTGATCAAGCTGGCGCGGGAGCAGGGGTATTTGACCTACGATGATTTGCACGAGGCTTTACCTGAAACGGTGACCAAGCCTGAGCAAGTGGAGGCCGTTCTCATCTTTTTAAGAAACTTCGAAATCGATGTTATCGAAGCCAGCGAAGTAGATCGGTATAAAAAACCTGCTCGGGAAGAGGATGGAAGTGAGGCGGTGGTCGCGGAAGAGAAGCCCGAAAAGCTGGATATTTTAGATGATCCAGTGCGAATGTATTTGCGCCAGATGGGGCAGGTGCCGCTTTTGACTAGGGAGCAAGAGGTAGAGATTTCCAAGCGAATCGAGGAGTCGGACATCGGCGCAGTGATTCATCTGCATAAATTCGGCTTCATCGCGAAGGAGTATATTTCCCTTGGGGAAAAATTGCTAAATTCCCGCGAACGATTTGATCGTGTCATTCAGGACAAAAAGATCGAGGGTCGCGAAAAATACATGACCGCGTTAAAGACGCTGGTGAAGCAGTTGCACGGAGTGCATGAAAAATCTCACAAGGTCTATGCCCGAATGTTCGATGCGAAGTCGGCTCTCGCGAAAAGCCGAGTTCTAAAAGATTTAGGAAAGCAGCAGGAGGCAGCGGAAAAGCTTTTCATCAAATTCTTCTTTAAGCAAAAAGTTTTGGAGGAATTTATTGCGGTGGCGGATAACATTCATCGCCAACTGCAGGAAAAAACTGCGGAGCTGGAGTCGATTCATAAATCGAAATCGAGAAGTCGGCAGCAGGAGGGTCGGAAAAAGGCGCTGAAAGAGGAGATTGAGGAGATTGAGCACGGGGCCAGGCTCTCGCGGGACGAATTTTTTACCCATCACAGGGATCTGCGGGAGTGGGTGCGAAAGGCGATGCGAGCCAAGACAGAGATGGTGGAAGCCAATTTACGGTTAGTCATCTCGATCGCGAAAAAATACACCAACCGGGGGCTGTCGTTCTTGGATCTGATTCAAGAGGGCAATATGGGTTTGATGAAAGCGGTGGAGAAGTTTGAGTATCGGCGGGGATATAAGTTTTCTACCTATGCGACATGGTGGATTCGGCAGGCGATTACCCGAAGCATTGCGGATCAGGCTCGGACGATTCGTATTCCCGTTCACATGATCGAAACGATCAACAAGCTGATGCGGGTGCAGAAGCAGTTGGTGCAGGAGTTTGGAAGGGAGCCGACCCCCGAGGAAGTTGCGGATGAAACCGGAATGCCGGTGGAGCGAGTTCGTGCGGTTTTGAAAATGGCTCAGCAGCCGATCTCCTTGCAGGCGCAGGTAGGAGATAGCGACGACACCACCTTCGGTGATTTTATTGAGGATAAGAGCGCGGAGAACCCGTCTGATATGACGGCGTACTCCATGTTAAAAGAAAAGATTAAGGATGTGTTGGATAGTTTGACCGACCGGGAACGGGCGGTGCTAGAGCAGAGATTTGGGTTGGTCGACGGTTACTCAAGGACTCTGGAAGAGGTGGGGCGCCAGTTTAAGGT
>CAMBGW010000004.1 GCA_945866245.1 Verrucomicrobia subdivision 6 bacterium
CTGAAAGAGGCGGTGAACGAGGCGATGAGGGATTGGGTTACGAATGTGCGAACGACCCACTACGTTTTAGGAACGGCGTATGGTGCGCATCCTTATCCTTACATGGTTCGGGAGTTTCATAAGGTGATTGGAGAAGAGGCAAGGGCTCAGTTAATGGAGAGAGAGGAGAGACTTCCCGACGTGATCTGTGCGTGTTTAGGCGGGGGAAGTAATGCGATTGGCATCTTTTATGCTTTTTTGAACGACCCTGATGTTCGGCTCGTGGGAGTCGAGGCGGGTGGGGAGGGAATCAAGCCTGGAAGGCATGCGGCACGCTTCCAAGGAGGCAAGCTGGGGGTTTTGCAGGGGTCAAAATCGTTCTTACTACAAAATGAGGATGGGCAGATTGAGTCAACTCACTCGGTATCGGCGGGGTTGGATTATGCGGCAGTGGGCCCCGAGCATTGTCATTTGCGCGATATTGGCAGGGCGGAGTACACCTATGCCACGGATGATGAAGCGCTGGCTGCTTTCTCTCTGCTGGGGAAAATTGAGGGCATCTTACCGGCACTGGAAACGGCTCACGGAGTGGCTTATGCGATTCAGGAGGCGCCTAAATTGAAGAAGGATCAGATTCTCTTAGTGAATCTTTCTGGGCGCGGAGACAAGGATGTGAACGAAGCGGCACGGTTCCTTTTGAAAGATGAGTAGTCGAACGGCCGCTTAACTGAGATAGAAGATTTCCGATTCGGATCTTAGCTAGATCCCATCTCACGGGCCATGAATAGAAATCTTTTGGTGATTGTTTGAGCCAACTTTTGGCCCCTCTTTGAGAGGGTAGCTAAGGTGGGCGCGTTGGTCACCGGTATGGTGAGTGTAAGAAGGGCGGCATCGCGGTAATCCTGCCAAGCGTGGTGAATCGGGTAACCCCGCACCCCGCGACGGACAAGTTCCCGATGCCAAAGATCCAGAAGCTTAATGTGTTGAAGAAGGGAGAGGGGTTTTTGAGAGCTTCCTCCGGTAACACGGGCGAGGTCGAAAAGTGCGTTTCCTGCCAAAGCGAGGCCCCAGTCGATTAGGCGCACCGATCTTTTTTCAAAGAAAATATTGTCAGACCGTAAATCGCCGTGAACAAGAGTGATCGGGCGTTTGCGAAGTCGAGCGAGGGCTGCCTCCACTTGGCGAGGTAGTTTATTGAATATCGATCGAGTGGAGGCAGGTAATGTCGCCCAGCGGAAAAAGCGCGGTAGATGTTGGCCAACTTGTCTGGCGTGCATGTACTGATGTAGAGGTAACCCCTTGGCTTTACGCAGAGAAGGGGAGTTCCAAAAACGGGCATGGACACGAGCAACTGCTTGGGCGGTTGAAGTAAGTTGGGGCCAAGTCAGGCCTCGAAGTTGATCATAGTTTTGGCCATTGAGGATCTCTTCTAAGAGAAAAATGCCGCTGGAGCCGTCAGGGGTGGCGGAGGATAAGTAGCAGCGAGGGGAGGCAAGGTGATTGCAGGAGCGCAGAAGCTGATAGGCGGCAACTTCCCGGCGAAAGGGCCGAATATTGCGGGCGAAGTTTTGGGCTAAAGAATCTTCTGTGCCGACTTTTAAAATATAGTGTCTTGGATCCCCCATTCGTGTGGCGTGAAAAGTGTGACTTAAAAATCCACGCTTGGCTGTTGGGCGCAGAAGGAAACGAGAGGTTTTCAAGGCGAAGAGGAAGGGATTTTTAAGGTTTGCCCAGGATAGATTGTTCCATCGGAGGGAAGATGATTGAGGGTACGAATTTGTTCTGCCGTGATGGAAAGGCCACTTTTTCCCATCTCGCGGCAGATGCGCATCAGGGTATCACCCGCTTTTACTTTATAAGTGGATACGATCTTGGCAGGGCTGGATTTCGGGGTGGGTTCGCGCGAATTGGTTTGGCCGAGAAGGCGGCGCAATTTTTCAGACGGGGATGCAAAATTAAGGGATTGGCCATCTTGGATTAGAAAGGAGGCGACACCAACAACCCGACCTTGGGAATCAAGAACAGGAGAGCCGCTTGATCCTTGGGATATCGGTGCACTGATTTGGAGGACATCACGCTTTTCTTTGGGGAGATTGCGTCGGGCAGAAACGATGCCCTCGGTCAAGGTGCCCTCCAGCCCAAGGGGGCTGCCAATAACGGCAATTCTTGTGCCTGCCTCGGCTGATCCGTCAGGCGCAAGGGTAAGAAAGGGCAGATCTTTGGCTTCGAGCTGTAGAAGAGCTAGGTCGTTACGGGAGTCGGTTGCCACGACCCGGGTAATTGGGAAAAGGCCTCCATTTTCTGCTTTGGCGATGATGGTGTGTGCTTCGGCAATGACGTGCTGGTTGGTAACGAGGAGTCCTTGGGAGGAAATGACGAAACCGGTGCCTGCGCCGATGGTTTTGCCATCTTCGTCTTGCAGGACGAGGAGGTACACTGCGGGGCGCGTCTGTTTGGCGAGTGCGCGAAGGTCGGGTGTCTCATTTTCTGCGATGAGAGAAAGGGGGAGGCAAAGAAGGCAGAAAAAGAGAGGCGAGGACATGGATCGAGTAAAGAGAGATTCTCGGAAGAGGCGAGTCCTTGTCGGTGATTGCGAAAGGGGGGGATGCTGAGGCATGCTTCCTAAGATGAGGCTTGGACCTTTTTTAAAATTGATAGCAACCTCGGTCCTAGGGTTTCTGGGCATTGTCTCGACCCTTCTATTTGAGCCCAATGTATTCCGCGGGGTTACGATTCCACTGGTTGCCAAGTCGTTGGGATGGAAAGCACGCGCGGAGTCGGCGCGACTTACTCCTTTTGGAAAATTACAGATTGAGGGGATGGAGGCGGTCGACCCGAGAAAATCGAGGATCGATTTGGACTCGGCTCTTGTGCTGGTCGATTTGCAAAGTTTACTCACGGGAAAACCAGAAATTGTTCAGGCAGAGTTAAAATTTGGGCTGATCGATTTCGAGGTAAGTGAGAGCTCCGAGAGCATGTCTGTTCCCAGCATTCCTTTTTCTTTGCGTGAAGCTACTTTAGAGATTCAGGAGGGAAGAGTTCGGAAAGGGGCTGGGGCATGGATCTTTGGGGGGGTCAAGGGAAACGCCAAGGGGTGGGATGGGCGCTCGCCTCGCGAGATTCAGATCGCAATCGAAAAACTTTCTTGGAGCGGCCTAGGAAAAGAGGAAATCAGCGGAACAATAGGATTTCAGGTACTGAAAAAAACGGTGGGGGTGGGTGCGGATCAGTGGGATGGAAAGCTGACCGTCGATTGCAAAAGCGTGGTCGATCTGTCCCCCCTGGAGTTGGTTGTACCTTGCCGGTTGGTTTTGGAGGGACGAGCAATTGGTTCTCTGGGAACCGATTGGAAAATGGAGCGTATTCACGGCTCTTGGGAGGGAATGGGCGGAGCAAAGATTTCCGCTCTGGCGACGGGGCAATGGTCAAAAACGGGGGAGTGGGGTGTAGACTTAACTCTTGATCCTGTGGATTTAGCTTTGGTGGGTGTTCTTTTCCAGAGCCGTGGAGTCAAATCGGTGATTGGAAATCTCGGCGGGGATATTCATCTGGAGGGTGGGGGAAGTCAGGGGCTGGTTGGGCGAACCAAGTTGCAAGGGCAGGGGGTGCAAATTGCTTCGGGCTTAGGTTTGTTGTGGCCTGCGAGGCCTGCAGATTTTCTGGGCAATGGATCGGGGACTTGGGTAGAAAAAAGCCATGCCCTGAAAATCGAATCTTTTCAGGTGGAGTTGGGACAAAAAGGGGGAATGCCTGATCTGCAGGCAAAGTTGGATCGTCCGGCTCAGTTTATTTTGCAGGGTGGAGTGCCCACTTCGACAGATACAGCTACCCTTCAGTGGATTTTTCAAGGGGTTGAGTTAGCGGCGGTGGCTCCTCTTCTGGTTGCCCCCGCTCAGTTCAAAGTGCAGGGGGGACAACTTTCGGCAAAAGGGGAAGCAAAGATTCAGGGGGGTACGGTGCAGGTGGTGGGACGGGCTGAAAGCCGTGCAATCAAGGCTGGGGGGTCGTGGTTACAAGGGGAAGTTCAAGTGGATTCGGTAGCTGCGCAATTCCGAGGTGTATTTGAGGGGTCGAGTAAAGTTCGGTTGGAGGAAGTTTCAGCCCAAGCGGCATGGCCCGGAGGTGCCACAGAGGATTTTCGCGCAAAAGTGAGTGCGGAGTGGGATTGGTCCAAAGGGGCGGGTTGGGTGATGGGAGACGGTGAAGTGGGCTTAGCCGGTTTGGCAAGTGCGTGGTCAGGGGCGAAGCTTTGGCCAGATTCTGGTCTGGCAAAATTGCATCTTGAATTCTCGGGCAATCTGCAAGAGCAAGGTCGGGGTCTAGCGTCCGTCAATTTGAACAATATGCACTGGGCAGGAGAAACCGCCTCCCCATGGAAGGCAAAAGCTTCCACCGAGGTGATCTTGCAAGCTGGGCTGTGGACCCTGCCTGAAATTATGGTGCAAGCGGATCGAACGGGGCAGGTTCTTCTGGAAAGTCAGGGGGCGTTGGAGTGGTCTCCGTCTCGAGGGGAGGGTCGGGCAAGTTTGGAGTTTCGTCGGGTCGAATCTTCCTGTTTGGTACCGATTTTAGGTGTGGTGACGCCGCATTGGAAATGGCAAGAGGCATCGGGTTCGGGTTCGCTGCAATTTGAAAGGAAGGGGAGCCAAGATCGCATTCAGGGAAAGTTGGATGGATCGATCACGGTAGAGACAGGAACCCCGGATCATTCCCGGTTGGTAGACTTCTCCAAGATTCAAGGGCAAGGGCAGGTGACGTCGCCATCGGGCAGCACGGGACAACTTTCGATTCAGGAGCTTTCTGTGCAGGCGCAGCACCGAGATGGAAGTGATGCTTTGAGAGTTTCTCTCGATCAACCTTTATCGCTGCAGAAGATTGGAAACGGTGAGTGGCGCCCGAGTGGTCAAGGGGTGGCGACTGGGCAGGTGATTTATACGGGTTGGCCGATTGGTCTATTTACCCCTCTAGTTTTTCCTGAGGCCAAAGAGACATCTCTCATTGGAACAGCATCCGGCTTTGTTAAAGTCCAAAGTGATCCTCAAAAGGGGTTGCTCCAAGGGGAAGTTGAAGTGGAGATGCCCGATTTCACAATCGACCTGCCGCGGGTCCAATTAAGAGACCATCAGGTCAGTTTAAAAGCTGGTGTCACCTTGAGCGAAAAAGGGGACATCACCGTTCCCAAGGTAAGTCTAACGGTTCAGAAGGGTGGAAAGAGTTGGCTCAACTTCACCGTGGTCAAGGAAGCCCGCCCCGCACTTTTGGCGGATGGAACTTTGGACCTAGCGGTATTTAAGGATGTTGTTCCGGGACTCTCGGAATTTATTTCGGCTGGGGATTTGGCCTTGAAGGCGGAGGTCGGAGAGCCCAAGGATGGACTTAGAAAAATTGGCTACAGCACGGTGATTAGCGGTTTTTCGGGTGGACCTGCGGCGCGTGGCGGGATCCAAGGGGCGGAGGTTAAAAGCCAAGGCATTGTGGAGTGGAAAAAGGGGTGTCAATCGATCCAAGACGTTGAGTTGAGTGCAAAAAGTCAGCAGGGAAACATGTCGGTTACTAAGCTGACGTGGGCACGAGAGGGAGCGTGGGCTTGGGAGGGTGGAAGAATTGCGGAGGGTTGGATTGCGTGGATGATCAATCCATGGATTGAGCCGTCGCGATGGGTGGACGGGGATGCTATTTTAGGTGCTGGCTTTTGGCAGCCTCGGGAATTTGGTGGTAGCGGGGAGATTGACCTATCTTTGGTAGACGCGCGGCTGGTTGAGGATTTAAAAAAATCGGCAGTTTCTGCCCGCTTAAGTGGAAATTTCGATTTCGACAAGCGAAGCAAATGCTTGTCCTTTCAAGATGGATTATTGATCTTTTCCGATTATCCGAACGATCCCGTCGGGATTCCAACTTTAAGATTTGGAAATCATTCTGTGGCGGCACAGATCAAAGGGGGGGTGTTCGATCTTCGTGGAATCCTTGCGCAAACCGATGTTATTCGAAATGCCAAACCTGTGGCTGGGGCGAGTCCAGCGTCAACCGAGCCTTGGAAAGTGGATTTAGGCGTAGATTTGCAAAACATCATTGTGGAAGAGGCGGCGGTGGGGCCGGTGCGAGTCCCACGATTTCGGTGGGGTCCAGAGGGAATTCTTTTGGAGCCCTCCACAGTCGAAGTCAAGGGTGGGGTGGTGAAGGCTTCGGTGACGCAACCCGGGGGGGTGAATCAGCCAGTCGATGCCAAAATTGTTATGAGCAAGTTTCCCTTGGGGGCAATTTTGGGAAGCGTCATTACCGATGCCAAGGGACCCATCGGAGGTTGGATCGATCTTCAGGTATCAGCCCAAGCCGCAAAGCCTACTTTGGCAGAGATTCGTCGAACCTTAAGCGGGCGAGGGACCTTTCGCCTGTATCAGGCACATCTCGAGAGGCTTCCCTCTTTGGCAAAAGCTCTGCAAAGCGCAGGTGCAATCTTGGGATCTAGTTTTATTGCGGGGAGTGAAATTAATGATTTGGGCTCCCAATTCACTCTTCAAGGAGAGGTCATCTCTGTGCCGGATCTCAAGGTTACGGGAAGCGCTTTGATGGCTGACCTCAATGGATGGCTCAACTGGTGGGCTCAAACCATCGATTTCAAACTACGATTTGCCTTAACCAAAGAGGCGATGCAAAGCAGCGGCCAATTACAGGGGGTGATGACGCAGCTGATTGGATCGAGTGGGGACTACTATACCAAGATTCCGGGGGAGGCCCGGATTTCGGGGCCTCTGGCAGACCCGCAAGTCAATATGGACGTAGGGAAAATGTTGGCGGAGGGTGGTATCAACCTTCTGCTCAATGCACCCGTGGGAATTTTGCAAGGAGCGGGTGGTGCAGCGGGAGGAGCGGCCGGGGCAGTCACCCAACCGGCTGGGGCGATTTTTCAAGGGGTAGGGAATCTGTTTAAAGGGTTTTGAGTCGCGGAGGGTTTCCCGTAAGATCTATCCATGCGTAGCATGACCGGTTTTGGTTCGTTTGAGGTATCCACTCGCTTTGCCCGCATCCGAATTGAGGTCTCATCGGTAAATAAGCGAGGCTTAGAGGTCATCGTTTTCACCCCTGGAGAGCTGGCTCGGCTCGAGCGACAGATTCGAGAGGATGTGGCGGAGGCAGTAGCGCGTGGAAAAGTGACGGTCTCGGTGAATGTGGAGGCGGGAGTGACTCGCATGGGACGAACTTTTGATTTCAACAAGGCGTCGGCTTACGCTGCTCAGCTCCAACGGGCTGGAAAAACGTTGGGAGTCAAAGAGGGGCCCTCTTGGTCGGATCTTTTGGGTTTACCCGGGGTTGTCGTAAGTGGTGGGCCGATGGTTTTTCCTGCTGATGACCGCAAAATTCTTGTAGGAGTCAGGGGTGCGGTAAAGAAGATGGTCGAGTCGCGTGAGAGGGAGGGAGTGAGAATGGTGGCGGGACTTCGTGTCCATTTGCAGAGGATGGAGGGGATTCGAAAAAAGATGGAGAAAGCGGCTGGAGGGATGCGAAAAAAGCAGGGAGAACGAATCTGCAAACGGATTCAGGAGTTAGCGGGGGAGGCGGGGGTGGTATTGGAGCCGGAACGGGTGGTGAGGGAGGTTGCCGCAGCGGCGGACCGCGGAGACGTGACGGAGGAGCTGGGTCGGATCAAGGCCCATCTTACCGAGGCGGTGGGGTTGGCTTCAACTCGCGCTCCAGGAGGAAGAACTTTAGAATTTCTTATTCAAGAGTTGCAACGCGAGGTAAACACGGTGGGATCGAAGTCGGGGGATTTAGGTTTAACCCGGCTGGCGATTGGATTTAAATCAGAGCTTGAGAAGCTCCGAGAACAGGCGGCCAATCTTGAATAATTTTAAACGTTCGGGAATTCTCTTTGTGGTTTCTGCGCCGTCGGGTACTGGCAAGACGACTCTTTGCACGCATGTGCGTCAAACTCCAGATTTAATCTATTCGGTGAGTTGTACCACTCGGGCAATTCGACCTGGAGAGAAGGATGGAGTGGACTACTTTTTTCTTTCTCGGGCTGAATTTGAGAAGCGAATGAAAGCAGGACAAATGTTGGAGACGGCGGATGTTTATGGAGAGTACTACGGGACGCCCAAAGAGCTTGTTTTGGAGCATCTTGCGGCGGGACGAGATGTGTTACTGGATATCGACGTGCAAGGGGCGCGGCAAATTCGGGCTAGCCAAGAGGTAAAGATCAAGGCGGCCTTAGCCGACATTTTTATTATGCCGCCCGATCTAGGGGAGTTGAAGCGACGTTTGGAGGGGCGGGGAACGGAAAGCGCTAAGCAGATTGCAACGCGAATCGAAGCAGCGGATGGGGAAATGGCAGATTGGAAGAGCTATCGGTATACGATATTGAGTAGCTCGATGGAAGAGGACCTGATCAAGTTCCGAGCCATCATCCGGGCGGAGCGGTATTTGAGCCGGAGGCTCGATTTACATCATGGATGATGCCAAGCGGCCATGCGTGGTTTTAGGGGTGACGGGCTCGATTGCTGCTTTTCGTGCAGCTGATTTAGCCAGTGCCATGGTGCAGAAAGGCTGGGAAGTACATGCGGTTCTCACTGCGGATGGGGAAAGATTTTTACCTGCTTTAACTTTGGCTGCTTTGACTCACCGCGCGGTTCATACCTCTCTTTGGGAGGAGGGAAAAGGGGGTCGGATGGGGCATCTGGATTTGGCACGTTTGGCGGATGTGGTGTTGGTTGCTCCTGCAAGTGCCGATTGCCTGGCTAAATCGGCACATGGTCTGGCGGGGGACGTGCTAGGGGCGGTGCTTTTAGCGACAGAATCCCCTGTGGTGATGGTTCCAGCGATGAACACGCAGATGTGGAAGCATGCCGCGACTCAAGCGAATGTGAAGCTGTTGAGTCAGCGGGGAGTGATTTGGGTTGGTCCTTCGGAGGGTCGCTTGGCCTGTGGTGCGGAAGGTCCTGGTCGGATGGCCCCTGTTCTGGAGATTGTTGCGCAGATCGAGAAAACTCTTCGGCAAAAAAAGGGTAAAAAATAGTATGAAACACCCAGAAAAGTACAAACCCAGCGCCACGTTTGTGAAACAGGCAGTCTTCTCGAGCCTTTCCCGTTACAAAACGATGTATCAAGAATCTTTGCGTCAGCCAGAAAAGTTTTGGGCAAAGATCGCCAAAGAGAATCTTTCGTGGTTTACGCCCCCCAAGAAGAGTTTGGATTGGAAATCTCCTTTTGCGAAGTGGTTCGTGGGTGGAAAACTCAACGTGAGTGCCAACTGTATTGATCGGCATTTGGAGGGGCCCCGTCGGCATAAGGCAGCAATCATTTTTGAGGGAGAGCCGGGAGATGTCAGGGTTTTGACTTATCAGCAGTTGCACGATGAGGTTTGTCGTTTTGCAAACGCGCTGAAAGTTGAAGGGGTAAAAAAAGGTGATCGGGTGATGATTTATCTCCCGATGGTACCTGAGGCGGCGATTGCGATGCTCGCCTGTGCACGGATCGGGGCTGTTCATAGCGTTGTCTTTGGCGGCTTCAGTGCTGAATCCTTGAAGGATCGGATTCAGGATTGTGGGGCCCGAGTGGTGATCACTGCGGATGGGGGATACCGAAGGGGGCAGATTGGTCCCTTAAAGCCGAATGTGGATACTGCGGTGGCGGCTTGTCCGGGAGTACGAAGGGTGATTGTTCTCAAACGGACTGGGCATATTTCCCAACTCAACGAGATCGATCGTTGGTGGCATGAGTTAGTGGCGAATCAACCTGCGTCGTGTCCGCCTGAAAAGATGGATAGCGAAGATCCTCTTTTTATTCTTTATACAAGTGGGAGCACTGGGAAGCCTAAGGGAATTTTACACACAAGTGCGGGTTACTTATTGGGGGCCCATTTGACGACGCAGTGGGTGTTTGACTTAAAGGAAACAGATCTGTTCTGGTGCACTGCGGACGTGGGCTGGGTTACGGGTCATACCTATACGGTTTACGGTGCGCTGAGTAATGGAACGACCACCCTCATGTATGAAGGGGTTCCGAATCAGCCAGAGCCGGATCGTTTTTGGCAGATCATTGAAAAACATCGGGTGAACATATTTTATACTGCCCCTACGGCGATTCGGTCATTTATTCGCTGGGGCGATCATTGGGTACAGAAGCATGATTTGTCATCCTTACGTTTACTGGGTTCAGTGGGGGAACCGATTAATCCAGAAGCCTGGCGATGGTATGACAAAGTGATTGGTGGGGGACGTTGCCCGATTGTGGATACGTGGTGGCAGACGGAGACGGGAAGTCATCTCATCACAACGTTGCCTGGAGTTCACGCGACAAAGCCGGGCTCGGCTGGAGTGCCTTTCTTTGGTGTCGACGTGGCGGTGGTGGATGAAAAGGGAAAAGAGGTGAAGGCGGGTGTTCAAGGCAAGTTAGTGGTGAGGAAACCGTGGCCCTCTATGCTACGAACGATCCATGGGGACCCAGAGCGGTATGCAAAAACCTACTGGAGCGAAGTTCCGGGTTGCTACTTTACCGGAGATGGGGCGAAGAAAGATGCGGACGGCTACTTCTGGATTTCCGGCCGGATCGACGATGTGCTGAATGTTTCAGGACACAGATTAGGAACGGCGGAGGTGGAGAGTGCCCTGGTCACCCATCCGGCGGTGGCCGAGGCGGCTGTGGTCGGCAGACCGGATGATTTAAAGGGGCAGGCGGTTGTAGCTTTCGTCACTTTGAAGTCGGGGCATCAATCGGGTCCCGAGCTGGTGGCGGCTTTGCGGGAAAGGGTGAGCAAGGAGATTGGTCCGATCGCCAAACCGGATCAGATCCGCTTTGCCGAGGCTCTTCCAAAAACACGCAGTGGAAAAATTATGCGGAGATTGTTGAAAGAGGTAGCTGCGGGCGGGGCAGTGAAGGGAGATGTGACGACCTTGGAGGACTTCAATGTCATCGCGGCTCTCCAAGCTGGATCTGGGGAGGATAGCTAAGATGTCTTGGCGTTTATCTCCTGCGGAAACGGCTTTGCTCGTGGTGGATGTTCAAGAAAAGTTGGTTGCCGCGGTCCAGGAGCCCTCCGATTGGTTGGTGCGGTTAGAAATTTTGGTCAAGGGGGCGAGTTTGCTTGGAGTGCCCATCGTGGTGACGGAGCAGGTTCCTGCAAAGCTAGGAAAAACAGTGCCAGCGGTGCTGGAAGCGGCTGGGCGGGGGTGCAAACCGATTGCCAAATCTAGTTTCTCGGCCGTGGAGCAGGGAAAAGTTTTTTCGAAGAAAAGAATTCTGGTTGCAGGATGCGAAGCGCATGTGTGCATTCGACAAACTGTCTATGATTTGCGGCTTAAGGAGTTCACTCCGATTGTGGTAGCGGATGCCATTGGATCGAGGAGGGAAAGGGATAGAGAGATTGCTCTAGCTGAGATGAGGGCCGACCGGGTTGTGGTCAGCACGGTGGAGGCGGTTTTATTTGAAATGCTGGAAACAGCTGATCATAAATGCTTTAAAGACATACAAGCCTTACTTAAGTAAACGATTCAATTTAGTTCCCTATTTATTTTCCTAGCCTGAGTCGTTTCTCCAGCACAACCTCCCAACCTTTCATGGAACTCACGAATCATCAAGAGCCTGCGTGGCCATTCCAAGTCTCCGTAGTCCCTCGTGTACCCGAGGGTCTAGAGAATTTGAGGAGTTTAGCATTTAATCTTTGGTGGAGTTGGAATTACGATGCCCTCGAGCTGTTTCGGGAGTTAGATCCAGAGTTGTGGGAGACGTGCGGCCACAGCCCGATTAAGATGTTACGTTTGGTGAAGCAGAACCGACTGGAGAGTGCGGCGAAGGACAAAGGATACAGGGAGCGAGTCGAGAAAGTGCACGAACGATTGGAAGCTTATCTTCACCGCAAAGACACTTGGTTCAGCCGCAATCTGCCCAAAGAGAAAAAAGATTCTCCTTTAGTGGCCTATTTTTCCGCTGAGTTTGGATTTCACGAATCCCTTCCCAACTACTCAGGAGGTTTAGGGATTTTGGCGGGTGACCATTGTAAGTCGGCCAGTGACTTGGGCTTGCCCTTTGTCGCCGTGGGTCTCCTCTACCGGTTCGGCTATTTTTCGCAGCGGATCAATCGGGATGGATGGCAGGAAGCATCGGCGATCGATAACGTCTTCCAAGATTTGCCCATTCGAGAGGCTTTGGCTGCTGATGGAAAGACTCCTGTTGTCATCGAAATTGCTATGCCTGGCCGAAAAGTCTTTGCCAAAGCATGGGAGGTTCGGGTGGGGCTGACGCGGCTCTTCTTAATGGATACGGACTTGGCGGAGAATGCGGCTGAGGACAGAAGAATTACCTATCAGCTGTATGGCGGGGATCACGAGATGAGGATCCAGCAGGAAATTGTTTTAGGAATTGGAGGAGTACGTGCCTTAGTGGCGATGGGGTTATCTCCCAGCGTTTTTCATATGAACGAGGGGCATGCCGCGTTTTTGGGTCTGGAGCGGATCCGCCGTTCTGTCAAAGAGGGGAAGCTTACCTTTATCGAGTCACTGCAGTTTGTCGCTGCCAGCAGCGTATTTACCACGCATACGCCCGTTCCCGCGGGAAATGATGCATTTTCTCCGAAGTTGATGGAGAAATATTTTAGTGAGTATGTCAAAGAGTGTCAGATTGAGTTTCAGGATCTTCTCAAGCTAGGTCGCCCGTGGGAATTTACCGCCGAGGAGCCCTTTAGTATGACGATTTTGGCGCTACGGATTTCTCGTCAGGCCAATGGGGTCAGTGCAATTCACGGAAAAGTTTCCCGGGGTATGTGGCAAAGTGTGTGGCCTGGGGTGCCCAAGGCGGAGATTCCAATTCGTCATGTGACCAACGGGATTCATACCTTCACCTGGATGGCTCCAGAGATTCGCGCCCTGCTGGAAAAGCAGGGAGGGGTGATGACCGAGGAAGATTTAGCCAAAGCGGATGAGTGGAAGAAGAGGGTGAATTTTAAAGATAAGGAATATTGGATCACGCATCAGAAGTTGAAGCTGAGGCTGTTGGAGTTTGTCCGAGGAAATGTGCGGACCCAACGACTTCGCAACGGGGCGAAGCCTGCGGAGATACGGGAAACCGATCAGATGCTCGATCCCAAGGCTTTAACCATTGGATTCGCGCGTCGCTTTGCCACCTATAAGAGAGCGGCACTTCTTTTTCGTGATCTAGAAAAGCTGGCTCAGATCGTGAATGACCCAATCCGTCCGGTGCAGTTTCTCTTTGCGGGAAAAGCGCATCCGGCGGATGAAGGCGGGAAAAAGCTGATTCAGCAGATCGTGCAGATCTCCGCTCTGCCACAATTCAAGGATCGCATCGTTTTTGTGGAAAACTATGACTTCAATGTGGCTCGGCACTTGTATCACGGATGTGATGTCTGGCTAAATAATCCAACGCGTCCGCTCGAGGCCAGCGGAACAAGCGGGGAGAAAGTCATTACCAACGGTTGTGTGAATTTCAGCGTTCGAGACGGTTGGTGGGATGAGGCGTTTGACGGTACAAACGGGTGGGCCATCGGGGATGACACTTTTCGGCTCGAGCCAGAGGTACAGGATGAGTTTGATTCATTTTCAATGTATGAAATTCTGAAGCACGAGATTGTGCCTCTCTATTACGACCAGGATGGGGAAGGGGTGCCCAAGCGATGGATCGAGAGAGTTCGTCGCAGTTTACTGACCATCGGACCTGTCTATAACACTTCGAGAATGGTGGCGGATTACGCGGGAGATTTTTATCGTCGAGCGGCAGAAAAAGGGCGGATGTTTACCGAGGGCGGTTGGCAGAAATCCAAGGAGCTGGCGGTGTGGAAGGACCGAGTTCGCTTGGCTTGGGGAAAAGTTCGGGCGAACGCAGTGACATGGAATGGGCCGATCCAAACCACGGTGAATGTTGGCGATACTGTTCCCGTGACGGCCAATGTTTTTCTGGGGGATTTGCAGTTTGGTGAAGTGGCGGTGGAAGCTTACTTAAAAGCGGTGGAGCCTGGGGGTGTGTCGAAAGTCGTTCGGTTGGAGCCCAAGGGGGATACCCGTGATGGTTGGCAAGGATATGCGGGAAGGGTTCCGGTTGAGGACTCGGGAAATTTCAAATTTAATGTGCGAGTTCGTCCATCCCATCCCTCTTTGACACAAGCGCACGAGTTGCGTTTAATCACTTGGGCTGAGTAAGTAAAACACTGATTGATAGTGGCTTGGGATTCGTGGTTGCGATTTGACCCGCTTTTGCCGATGGGTAGTGTTTAGCTCTATGCCGTCAAGTTTTGAGACAGCTGCCACCCCTCGTGTTCCCAGCCCAGAGCTTGTTGGGATGGACCCTGCAGACGTCAACTTGGGAGATTTACGCAAGACAATTGAGGGGTGTCGGAACTATCTCTTAGGGCTGCAGAAAGAGGACGGTCACTGGATTGGGGAGTTATTTGTCGATTCGACCGTGGCATGTGATTACCACCTTTTGATGTATCTGCGGGGGAAGATTGACCGTGCGAAGGAAGCCAAAATCGTTCGCCATATTTTACAAAGGCAACTCCCAGATGGGGGGTGGCCGATTTATCCGGGTGGGCCGAGCAACGTTACGGCAACGGTGAAATGTTATTTTAGTCTGAAACTCGCGGGCTTTACTCCCGAAGAGCCTGAGATGAAGCGGGCTCGGGCGACGGCTTTACGTCTCGGGGGTATTCCGAGGACGAACACTTACTGTAAATTGTATCTGGCGATGTTGGGTCAGTACCCTTGGAAATATTTGCCCAACATTCCGCCAGAGATCCTGCTCCTGCCCAACTGGGCTCCGTTCAATATGTTTGAAATGAGCTCTTGGACGAGAGCGATTGTGGTGACCCTTTCCGTAATCCGCAGTTTTCGTCCCACGACACATCTGCCGCCTGAGAAGCAGCTGCATGAGTTGTATCCCTATGGGGTGGAGGGAGGGCCTTTCTTTCATCCAGTGGACCGGAGATTCCTCTCGATGAAGAACTTTTTCATCCGGGTGAACGATCTGTTGGGCTGGCTGGAGAGTCTTTCGTGGAAGCCGTTTCGGAAGCGAGCCTTGCAGGTAGCTGAAAAATGGATTTTGGATAGGACGGGGGCTGAATCGGAAGGGTTAGCGGCAATTTTTCCATCCATGATGAATACTATTTTAGCTTTTCAGTGCCTCGGGTACTCAGACGATCACCCGAAAATGCGGAAAGCGGTCAAAGACTTAGAGGGATTGGAGGTGGATGACGTGGCGAATGGTGATTTCCGCGTACAACCGTGCTTAAGCCCTGTCTGGGACACGGCGATTACCCTGACTGCTCTGGGTGCAGCGGGAATGAAGCCGGATGCTCCCGAAATGCAAAAGGGGGCAGATTGGCTTTTGGCCAAGGAGGTGAAGATGCGCGGTGATTGGGTCGTGAAGAATCCAACTCGGGTGACGGGAGGCTGGGCCTTTGAATATTTCAACGATTGGTATCCGGATGTGGATGACACAGCCAAGGTGCTTTTAGGATTACGGATGGCGAGGGCGAGCGATCCTGCGGCCCAAAAAGCGGCCATGGAGAGGGGTTTGGCTTGGTCAAAGAGTTTTCAGTGCGACAACGGGGGCTACGGGGCTTTCGATAAAAACGTGAACAAAAAATGGTTAGAGGATGTTCCCTTTGCTGATCACAACGCAATTTTGGATCCACCCTGTGCCGACATTACGGGACGCATGTTAGAGACGATGGGGAAGTGTGGGGTTCCGAAAAAAGATTCTCAAGTACAGCGGGCCATTCGTTTTCTGCAAAACACGCAGGAGGAGGATGGATCTTGGTATGGTCGGTGGGGGGTGAATTATATTTACGGGACTTGGCAAGTGCTGCGTGGCCTCCATGGAATCGGATATGACATGAACGAACATTGGGTAGTCAGAGGTCGAGATTGGCTTGAGTGTGCGCAGAATCCGGATGGGGGGTGGGGGGAAAGCTGTGGCTCGTACGATGATTCTCGTTTGAAAGGCAGGGGCTTGAGCACAGCGTCGCAAACCGGTTGGGGCTTGATGGGTCTGTTAGCCTGCGGAGATATCCAGCGGCCAAGCGTTCGGCGAGCGGTTCGTTACCTTATTGAAACACAGCAAGCGGATGGGAGTTGGGAGGAGAAGTTGATTACGGGAACGGGCTTTCCTTGTGTGTTTTATCTGCGCTACGACATGTATCGCAATAATTGGCCGTTGCTTGCCCTGGGAGAGTATCAACAGATCGTGCAAAAAACTGGGGCACACTAGGGCTCCGTTTCCTTTGCCGACTGTTTTATGACGCAAGCGGAACGAGTCAGTGAGATCGGAATTCTTTTTCCGATGGAATTCGAGGCAGAACCGACTTGGAAAAAGCTGGGGGGAAAAAGGGTCGAAATAGCTGGGTTTGAAACCATACGAGGAAGCTGGCGGGGCGTTCCGGTTGTCTCCGCCCGAATTGGGATGGGACACGAGGGGCTTGGAAGAAAAGTTTTTAGGTGGTTGGAATCAAATCCCTGTCGCGCGGTGCTGCTTGTCGGATTGGCTGGGGCTCTCGATCCAGCATGGGATGAGGGGGATTTGACCTCATTTCATGCGGAAGATTGGCAGGTATTTAATCAGTGGTGCCAAGGGGAGGCCCTTGTGCGTCCAGGAAAGTGGCACACGGCCAGAGAAATTATTGCCACGGGAGAAGCCAAGCTGGCGTTAGGGAGAAAAACAGGATGTGGAATTGTTGAGATGGAGTGGGATTATGTTGCCGAAGCTTGCCAAGAGAGAAAGATTCCCCTGGTTGGTCTTCGGGCAGTGAGTGATCACGCGAACAAGCTACTTCCCGCCGACCTTTTTCTCATGGGGTGCGATCTGAAGACGGGAAAAAGCACTCCTTGGAAAATTGGGGCACACCTAGCGCTCCGACCTTGGAAGTTGGTGGAGCTATTACCTGCGGTGGGGGGGTGTACTCATGCAAGGAAGGTGGTTTCCAAGGCACTCGCCAAATTCTTAGACTCACTTGCCCAGAAGGGTTGAGAAATCCAATCCTTCGGTTGAGCGGTCAACAGGCTACTGCTGGCCAAAACTGATTAACCCACGGCCTCAGCGACGCGTAACCCCGAGACAACCGCCCCCTCAATGGTTGCGGGCAGGCCGGTTTCAGTCCAATCGCCTGCGAGAAAAAGATTTTCGACTGAGGTGGTGGGTCCAGGTCGGGAGAGGGGCTTTCCTGCTTCCCCCGTAAAGGTGGCGTCGCGGGATTTGTAGACGACGTGGTGGGTCACTTTTGCTTCGCGGCTTTCAGGAATCAAGCGGTGGATCTCTGCCAAAATAAGCTCCACAAGGTATTTGCCTGTCTGATCGATTAGGTCGGTGACGGCACTGATGACAGCGGCGTAAAGGTGTCCTTTGGATCCTTGGGGAAGGGTTGTCGACCGATCAAAAACCCAGTGAAGGGGGGAATCAAGAAAGCCGGTGATGAGATCCTGGGTCAGAGGTCGATCGGTCCAAAGGTGAACGCCGAGAATCGGTCCTGGTTTGAGTTCACGAGCCAGAAGAGCCGAGCGATCGTCGGCAGGGAGAAGTTTCGCTGCGGCGGTCCAAGGAACGGCGAGGACCACCTGGTCGGCGGTTACGGGGCCGCCTTGCCTCATATGAAGGGCAGTGACGTGTCTCTTGCTCTCATCGTAGGCAAGAGATTCAAGCGGGGAGGTAAGGCGAACATCTCCCTCCGTGCTTTGGAGAAAAAGTCCTAGCTCAGGCTGAAGGAGGCTGGATAGACCTTCACGGTCGAAGTAGATGGCGGCATCTTGGGCCGAGCCAAAAAGAGCTCTCCGCGTTACCTCCCAGAAGAGAGGAGCATCGGCGGTCTGGATGGGAACGTTCAGGGCCGCGAGGCAAAATGGTTCCCAAAGGGCACGTATCGATCCGGGAGTTTGGCCTAAACGCTCTAACCAGGGTTGAGTAGGTTCACCTTGTTTGGGCGGGTTTCTTTTTGCCCGAAAAGGAAAGTTAAGAATCGCCCACCGATCGAACCATTGGAGCTCGGTAAAAGAAAAGAGGCCAGCCAAGAGGTGAAATGGAGGGGGAAGCTTGGAGGAGCGGAGAAAAGAGCGGCCGCCTTGGGGGCTAACAAAGGCAAGGTCGAGGCGATCATATTTTTCAAGTCGATCGGTATTTCCCAGGGCTTCGATCAGCTCCAAAGCTCGGTGATAACAACCCATAAGAATGTGTTGGCCATTGTCGAGGGTCGTGCCCGTTTTGACCTCTTTATAGCTGTGGGCTCGACCCCCAAGGAGAGGTTTGGCTTCGAGAAGGGTTACCGAGTGTCCGTCCCGTGTGAGAGCAAACGCGGCAGCACAACCTGCAAAGCCTCCGCCAATGACGGCAATTCGGGTCGGGGGACGGCGTTTCGCGTGGGGTTTCCCTAGCTGACCTCGACCACGGCGGAGCGCCTTTAACTTTTCCCAGCGGGTAAGTTTTACGGGGCCCTGAAGGACTTGGTAGTTCTTGCGGTGGATCTTTTCCAGAAGATCGCGGTATACCCCCGTCATTAGAAGTGCAGCCGAGAGATTAGGGCGGTCGACCTCGGGGATGAGACGATCGGCTTTTTCAAAATAGTGGCGGGCCCGAAAATACTGCATACGAAGGAGTCGAGCCATCCCTGGGGAAGGGTGGGGCTGACGAAAGTCATCTTCCGTGACCCCAAATGCGCGACACTCCTCTTGAGGAAGATAGATCCGACCAAATTTTTGCAGATCGTACGCGACATCCCGAAGGATGTTTGTCAGTTGGAAAGCAAGACCGAGAGCCACGGCATAGTCGGCAGCGGCACGGGTCTGGCAGTTAAAGATATTGATGGAGACAAGGCCCACGGCGGAAGCGACCCCGTAACAGTATTTGCGAAGATCCTCAAAGGTTTCGTACCGATTCTTCGTCAGGTCCATTTCGACACCTGTGAGGATATCGAGGAGGGGTTCGGGGGGAATGAGGTAGCGACGCACGACGGGGGCTAGCTCTTGCGCCAGAGGCTGGATTGGTTTGCCGCGATAAATTGCTTGGACATCGTCCCGCCAAGCTTGGAGCTGCCCTTGGCGGAGATGCATGGGAAGAGTTGTTTCGTCAACGATATCATCCACCGTCCGGCAGAACGCGTAGAAGGTGGACATAGCCTGGCGCTGCTCTTTCGGCAGGCAGATGAAGGAGAGGGCTAAATTCGATCCGCTTTTGCGGGTAATTCTTTGGCCCGTACCGCCGTGGGTGGAGGAGGTACTCATCCCCCGAAAAAGGCTTGCAGACCCAGTCGCAAGAAATCGAATTTTGAGACTTTCGGTCTTCGATTGAGAGTGTCATAGGATTGGGATTGAATTTTGTTGAGGATTTCGGTTCCGCCCAGCCATGTGAGCCGGATCTCCCAAGATAAAGGACGTGGAAGCCGAGTGGAGAGGGGCTCTCCTTGTCTAAAAAAAGTCCACGTCCTTTCACACTGGTATCGAAGGCAATTACGAAAGTTCGGGGTTGAGCGTCCTGAGAAAAGGTCCTCCTCGCTGACCCCGAGACGTTTGAGATCAAAAAGAGGTAGGTAGATGCGGTCTTTTCCTAAATCGACAGAGATGTCTTGCCAAAAGTTCGCTAGTTGAAGGCCGGTGCACACGTGGTCGGAAAGTTGGGCGAGCTCGGCACTTCTTTCTCCGTGGATGAGAAGAACGAGTCTTCCGATGGGGTTGGCACTTCTGCGGCAGTAGTCGAGGACGTCGGAAAAAGTTTCGTATCTCCTTTGGACGATGTCTTGAGCAAAGGCGCTGAGAAGATCGGTAAAGAGAGAGTCGGGAAGGTTTAGTTCTGCTTTTGTTTTTTGGAGAGGTGCAAAAATCCACTGGTATTGTGGATCGTAAGTTTTTCCCGACACCGCGGATTGCCAAGCATCTTGATACGCTTGAAAAAGCGCTAATCGTTCTGATTGGGTGGGGGCTTGGGATTGCGGGAGTTTTCGGCGGGGATCGGCGTACCCTTCGTCGGCAAGATCGTCGGCCACTCGAGCGAAGGCGTAGACGGCGTGAACGTGGGGACGGAGTTTCTTGGGTACGAGTCGGCCAACGGGAAAATTCTCATAGTGGCTTTGGGCCAACTGACGGCATTTTGCATATGGGTCGGTTGGCTCTGCCAGAATTGCGGTGGGTAGGGTGGCTGAGGAGTCCATTCAGGGTAGATAATCGCAGAAATCGGGGTTGAGGCGAGTCGACAAGTAAGCGGGTCTTTCCACATAGATACTGAACAACTTACGAAAAAATTCTGGTCGAAAAGGAGTGCCCGAGCCCACGATGAGGGATGCGTTCTCTCTCAGGAATTCAGCCGACCGGGCGACTTCATTTGGGGAACTATTTTGGCATGATTCGGCCTGCGGTTGAGATGCAAAGCCAAGGGGAGGCCTACTACTTCTTAGCGGATTATCATGCTTTGACCGGTGCAGCAGAGCCGGGAAAGTTGGCGGGGTTGGTGAACGAGACCTATTTGGATCTGCTGGCTTGTGGGGTAGATCCAGAGCGAGCGGTTGTCTTCCGGCAAAGTGCCGTGCCCGAGGTGCACGAGTTGGCTTGGTATCTTTCCACGGTTACTCCAATGGGGCTTTTGGAGCGGTGTCATAGTTATAAGGATAAGGTGGCGAAGGGTATTGCCGCTTCGCACGGCCTCTTTGCTTACCCAGTGCTCATGGCGGCGGATATTTTATTGTACGATGCAGACCGGGTTCCGGTGGGGCAGGATCAAAAGCAGCACCTCGAGGTGGCTCGGGATATTGCCGGCAAATTTAATGAGAAGTACGGCAAGGTCTTCAAGCTGCCGGAATCGATTATCCGTGAGGATGCGGGGATCGTCCTCGGGGTGGATGGTCAAAAGATGAGCAAATCCTATGGCAACACGCTGGAAATATTTGCGGATGAGAAGGAGCTGAGAAAAAAGATCATGGGCATCAAAACCGACTCTACTCCTGTGGAGCAACCCAAGGTGGTTGAGGGAAGCACTCTATGGGGATTGGTCCGCTTGATGGGGACGGAGGCCGAACGTTCTGATTATCGTTCCAAGATGGAGAAGGGTGGCTGTGGATATGGAGATTTGAAGAAGAGCTTGGCGGATCTGGTTCTCAAGGAGTTTGATGGGATGCGAAAAAAGAGGGAGGAGTTGGCCTCGGATCCGAAGCGGGTGGAAAAGTGGATGAATGAGGGGGCGGCCAAGGCAAGAAACACGGCTGAGCAGGTTTTGAAACGAGTGCGTTCCGCCGTGGGGACGAGCTCATGATTCCGATGTTGGAAACTCCTAGCAGTGAGGCATTGAGGGTGGAGCTGAGCGCGTTTACCGGACCCTTAGACCTTCTCTTGCATCTGATCAAAGAGCAGGAGATGGATATTTATGAGATTCGGCTGGAAAAACTGACCGAACAGTATTTGGGGCGGTTGGATAAGATGCGGGAGGAAAACCTGGCGGTGGCTGGAGAGTTTCTTGTCATGGCGGCGACCTTGATTTATTTGAAAAGCCGAACTCTACTGCCCGTGCAGGATCGCCCTCCCGAGGAGGTGGAAGACGAGGATCCCAAGTGGGAGCTGATTCGGCAGTTGATCGAGTATCGGAAATTCAAGGAGGCGGCCGGGCAGTTGGGAGATCGAGAAGCATTGCACTCGCGGATCTTTGGTAGAATTCCCGAGCGGGTGGTCGTGAATCAGGCAATGCAGGGGCCAGGTTTAGTCTCGATGTTCGATCTGGTATGGGCGTTTCAAAAAGTGCTGCGTTCGTTGGAGGATCGATCGAAGGTTGGGCGTTTTGAGGATGAGCAGTTCACGGTGGGGCAAAAAATCGAGTTTCTCTTGGATCGGATTTTGCCGGGAGAGGAGATACTTTTTGAAGATCTTTTTCGGACTATGTCCTCGCGCGGAGAGGTAGTGGTTACCTTTTTGGCCATGTTGGAGTTGATTCGCGTGCGGCAACTCGCCGCGGTGCAGGACGGACCACTTCAGCCCATACGGATTCGCAGAACCCCAGATGGGGTTCTTGGGGTGCCGACAGAGCCGATGGTTGTGGAGGAAGGTACTAGCCAACCGAGCGAGAGTTCCGCAGTTTAAGGAATACGAATTATGGAATGGGCACGAGTACTTGAAGCACTGTTATTTGCGGCCACTGAGCCGATGGAGCCCGCTCGTTTGGCCACTCTTTTACGAGATGGACCAGAAGGGGGTCAGGGCTGGCCTGAGGTGAAGGAGGCTGAGGTACGAGAGGAGTTGACCCACTTGGGTGAGCGGCTGGCCCCAAGAGGGCTGATTCTGCGGGAGGTGGCTGGAGGCTTTCGGATTGGGACTGCGCCCGACCTGTCGGGTTGGGTTGCCAAGTTGAAGGGGGTGGTCCGGCCACCTCGTTTGAGTCCACCCGCTTTAGAAACAATGGCGGTGATCGCCTATCGGCAACCGATTTCCCGTGCTGAGATCGAAGCGGTGCGCGGAGTAGATTGTAGTGGAACGCTGGACACGTTGGTCGACAGGGGGGTGATTCGAATCTCGGGAAGAAGTGATGCGCCGGGCCGGCCCATCCTCTATTCAACCACCCCGCTCTTTCTTGAGCATTTTGGTTTAAGGGATCTAGAAGAGTTACCGAATTCGGAGGAGTTGCGCAGGGTCAAACTGCCGGCCCCTGCGGATCCTGCCACCCCCCAGCAAAAGGAGTTACTCCATGAAGCTATCGAGTCTACGAGCCAAAGTTGATCGGTTAGACGATCAGCTGGTTCGGTTGCTGGAGCAGCGATCCGAAATCGCCCACGAAATTGGTCGGCAAAAATTGGCAAGTGGACAGGCGGTTTTCGTGCCTGCTCGGGAAGCGGCTCTTTTTCGTAGGGTCACGGCGCGGTTAAAAGGGAAAATGGACCCGGCCAGCTTGTGCTCGATTTTCCGAGAAATATTGGCCACGGGGCGTCAGTCTCAAGGGAGCACGCGGGTTGCATTTTTGGGGCCAGCGGCATCCTACTGCCATCAAGCGGCGAGGGAGCGATTTGGTGCGGCAACGGATTTCGTTTCCTGTCCGACGATTGCCGAAATCTTTTCGGCAGTGGAGCGTGGAGAGGTGGAGGCAGGGGTGGTTCCGATCGAAAATTCTAACGAGGGGGCTGTGGGGGCAACCCAAGAGGCGCTGATTACGGCGCACACCCCGATCTGCGGGGAAATCTATCTTCCAATCCGGCACGCGTTGCTCAGCCGAACGAAAAGTGGGCCTATCCGGGTCCTTTATAGCCACCCGCAGGCCTTGGCGCAGTGCCGGCACTGGTTGGCCTTGCATATGGGGCAGGTCAAGTTGGTGGAGGTAGCGAGCACGGCGGAGGGGGCACGACGGGCCTCGGTGGAGAAGGGTGCGGCAGCTTTAGCGAGTCCCTGGGCGGCGCAGATTTACCGTTTGGTGGTGCGGCAACGAGATGTACAGGATCGATCCGGAAACAGCACTCGGTTTTACCTTTTGGGTCAGGAGCCAGCACGAGCTACGGGAAAAGATAAAACGAGTCTGCTCTTCACCTTGCCGCATCGAGCTGGAGCTTTGCATCGGGCCTTGGGAGTTTTAGCGGCCAAAGGTCTCAATTTACTGAAAGTGGAATCTCGTCCGGCACCTGGCAAACCTTGGGAGTACGTTTTCTTTGTCGATGTGCGGGGTCATATCGACCGACCTGATTTCCATCGGGCTTTGCAAAAATTAGAAAAGCAGACACAGGATTTGCGGATTTTGGGAAGCTATCCAGAAGAGCGATAGAATGGCGGAGCAATCCAGCCCACCGCCCGGCGGAGAGGGGTCTGCACCCCAGCCGAAGTTACGACTGAAGGTTCGGCCGATTGAAGAGAATCAACCCAGGGTACGGCGCAAAGTCGTAACCGCGGTTCCTGCGGCCAAGCCGGGAGTGGAGGCGGCCGCTGCGGTGGAGGATCGGAGGGTGGGGGCTGGGCGAATTGTGCGGGATCTGGTGGGTCAGGCGGTGGAGGGGATGCGGGGTTGGGATCGGAAAGTGTGGGTCTGGCTTGGGGTAGGGGTTGGGGCGATGGTGCTTTATGGAGGGTGGGTGGAGTGGAGAAAGACGGTGGTGCGGGTGCGAGTGAATCTAGATGAGATTCGGTTAGGGGATCGGCCCGAGGTGCTGGTGCTCTACGACTTTTCGGAAAGATTGGCCGGCTTGCGAAGAGATTATGGGCGAAGGTTGGCACCGATTCGGCCCCAGATACGGGAGTTAGAAAAAACTTTAGTCTTAGCGAAGGCGGACGCGGCGGGTACTTCTGAAAAAGTTAGGATGGTGGAGGGTGTTTTGCAGGAGGAGACGGGGAAAGCAAAAACGGTCTATGATGACTATCGGACATCGGTCAGCCGGCTTTGGTTGGAGGAGGCGGGTTCCTTAGATCTGGAGTTCGATGCTGCGCGAAAAAAGTTTTTGGAGGAGGTAGAGGTGAGGGCACGGGAGGTGGGGTTATTTTATCATCCGGAAGAGGATGCGGATTTGCAGCAACCTGAGATTGCGGCCAACGAGTATCGGTTGGCGCTCTATCGAGCACCGCCAAGCATTAAGATGCCCGATCAGTTTGGCTGGATCGAGAAGAAGCTGAACGAGTGGCACGCTTTTGAGAAAGATTGGAACTCCCGCTACAAGGGGTTGAGTACGAAAGCCAAGCAGTTGCGAAGTCCCGCCAGCACAAGTCTGGATGACAAGTCGCAAAGAGTAGGAATTCAGGCCAAGGAGCTGCAAAAGTTTCGTGGGGATGCCGCCGCGATCCAAAATGAGATTGCGGGCTATGAGGAGAGGTTAAAGGAGTTGAGAGCGAAGGAGGCGGAGGCGAAGGGGCCTTTTGAGGAGGATGTGGGAGCGATTCCGGATGCTTTTTTGTGTCAGCGAGTTCCCTTAGATGCAGATGTGGCGGAGATTCAGGTGAGTGGGAAGGTGGCGCAAGCGGCTCCGAATACTTTGAGGTTGGTGATTCGGGGAAAGAGATCAGGAAAAACCGCGTGGGTCATTCTACCGTTCGAGCCTGTTCCTCACCAGAGAGTGGAAAAGTTAGTGAAGGACGATGACTTTCGCCCGGTGGACGACTGGCTGGACGAGTAGGTGGCCGTTATCGATAGAGGCGGAGGATTCCAAAGAAGATTTTTGCAGCGCCGAGGGAAAGAACCATTCCGATTCCAGAGTAAAAGAGCCAGTTCGGAATGCCGGAGTCAGGTTTTTTTGGATTGGGTTTTGTCATGGGATGATTTCCAGAGAAGGTATTTTTTAACATCGCGGGAGAGCAAAGCGAGGAAAAGTCCTGCGACAAGCGTATCATCGACGATTCCGATGACGGGGAGAGCTTCGGGAATGAGATCGAGGGGGTTGATAAGGTAAAGGAGGCCAAGAAAGCCACCCACGACTGTTCCATAAGGGATTTTCTTATATTTGCGGCGAAGAACATCGCGAAGCATAGGTGGGGTAGAGCTGAGGAGTGTCGGGATCTCTCCTAACTTAGGGATGAGTGAGAAGAGCTTCATTGGCTGATCCTCCCACATTCCTATGAATGTGGGAAGGTTGGTGCGGATGGTTGAGGATGGACTGTGGCTGGTTGCTAGGTAGGGTTGTTGGATGAAATTAAAAAATGCACTTTGTTATCTGGCCGTTGCCTTGAGTCTCTTCACCTCCAATTCCATGGCGCAGTCGCCTGCAGCCGATATGGACGGACTTCTTGCAAAAGTGACTGCAGCGATCAACCCTGAAGCGGATGGAGATCGCAAGGAGCTGATTCGGAAGGGCTTGGCTGCTTTGGCCGATCTAAATACGGCGGGGACGAAACCTGAGGATTCGTTGAGCCAGGCTAAGGCGAAGGGGAATTTGAGTGGGGATAAGACGGAGAAGATGAGCAAAATGCTGATGGAGATGTGGAGCTTAAATACCGCCCGGATGAGCGAAGCGGCTACGTTAGATGCCCTGCGTAAGGGCGAGATGCCTGACCCTGCGCTGAAACGGCCTTAGTCGGCCGTTTTGGTGGGTTCTATTTTCCGTGGCGTTGGGGAAGCCAACCGGGCTTTTCAGGATTTGCCATGTTGGTTGGCCGCTCTGCCGTAGGGGTGAGATTACTCGATTTTGCCGAGTCACTGTCCTCATCTTCAGCTAGGGCAGGGTTGAGGGAGAGGCAGGTCAAGGCGAGAAGAGTTACAAATATTTTCATTAGGTGATTCAAGACGAAAGGGAGATTTCGTCAAGGATGAGGCTTGCGAAAAACAAATTCGGTTTCAATTTTAACGTGATGCGTATCCTCAGTCTTCTTTTTCTGCTTTGGTTCGGTTGCTGGAACTATGCCCAAACCGAGGAGATTCCGACTCAGTTTAGCGCTGCCTTGCAGGAGAAGGCGGAAAGCGGTGATGCGGACGCGCAGTTTCAGTTGGGCGACTGCTACTTTTTTGGATTAGGGGTCAAAAGAGATTTGGTGGAGGGAGCGAGTTGGTATCGAAAAGCGGCGGAGGCAGGTCAGATGAAGGCGCAGTTCAACTTAGGGGGATGTTTTCATGAGGGAATGGGGGTCGAGCCGGATTTAATGGCGGCCATCCGGTGGTGGAGAAAATCGGCAGGGCAAGATTATGCGCCGGCAGAGATCAGTATTGGGGACTGTTACATCTTTGGGAAGGGAGTGGGGCTGAATCAAGAGGAGGGAGTGAGGTGGTTTCGCAAGGCGGCGGCACAAAACTATCCAGCGGCGCAGCACCGTTTAGGCAACTGCTACTACCATGGGCAGGGAGTACGAAAGGATCTGGTTCAGTCGATCCAGTGGTATCGCAGAGCGGCCGCACAGGGGTACAAGCCCTCCCAAAAAGCTTTACGGGAGCTAGGAGATGATGGGGAAGGTTAAGGCGCGCGAAGCCGCAGATAACTGAGAACAAAGACCGCGACTGAGACAACGAGAAATCCACCCCCGACGATGAGGGTGAAGATCCAGCTGCGAATGCCGGGGGGTTCATCCATAGGGAAAGAGTAAGAGAAGGATGGTAGGATTGGGAAGTCTGGATTGTCTCGCAGGGTGAAAAAGGGAGTATGGGCTATGCACAGAGTTCGAACTGGGAGAGGTGGACATGGAGTGGTGGGGTTTCACGGCTGGAGTGGTGACCACACTACCTTTGATCCTTTGATCCAAAAGCTTCCTGAGGCGGTTTCTTTTTATAGTTTTGACCTACCGGGCTGTGGCAAGTCACCCAAGCCCAAGGTGTGGGAGATTCGATCCGTGGCGCGGTCGATCGCCGAAGAGGTGGCAGCTTTGGGTAAGGAAAAAGTAACGTTAGTGGGAAGCTGTACCGGTGGCTTGATGGCACTCTTTGTGGCGCGCGAATTATTAGAGATGGGAAGAGGGGGAGTGGTAGGGCGACTGGTGATGATCGATCCTTTTGCTGTCTGCCCTTGGTATTTCGGGATCTTTCTTATCCCCCTGTTTGGGCCACTGATGTATGGGGTAACGTTTGCCAACCCATTAGGGCGGTGGATTACCGATTTATTTTTAAAGGAGAGAAGGGGGAGCAGTGTAAGTTTGACCGAGTCATTCGTACGAGTGGATCATCGGGTAAGTTTGGCGACATTAAGGATGTTCGAGCGGGCGGGAGAGCCGGAGCAGTTTCGTGGGATGGATATTCCGGTTGAGATCATTCGAGGGGAGAAAACATTTACGGCGGTGAAGCAAGCGGTGGAGCGGTGGAGGGGTGTTTGGCCTGAGATGTCGGTTCACATTTTGGCTGGGGTGGGGCACCTTCCGATCGAGGAGGCGAGCGAAGCGGTACGGAAGATTGTATTCCAAGGCTTAGGGGAGAGAAAAACGGCAAAAAAAAGTAGGATGAGTTCACAGGCGGCACGGGAGTTACGGGAGTTACGAAATGAGCTGACTCGGGGGGATTCGGTGGGGAGTTAAATTGGCTTGGTAGGGCGTGTTGAGATTGCAGAATTAAGTAATGAGCTTGTTTGCTAGTCGCGGGGTTCTACTTCTGATGGTGATTTGGCCGTTATCTGGGATGGGAGAAGATGAGGTTTCAACAGTTTGGAATGAGTTTAATCAAAATGGGGTAGTGATGATCGAGCCATCGCCTGGGTTAGAGACGCCCGCGTCGAAGGTGGCTCGATTGGAACGGGAGAAGGAGATGGCAAAGGATGCGAAGTTGAATCGATCCTTGGTGAGGCAGGAGATCTACTGGCTGGAGGGGCGATGGGTGAAGAAAGGGGAGGCACTGGAGGCGCCTCGATCGTTGGGTGAGCTGATCGACTCCGACCATGATGGGTTCGATGATTTTACGGAAATCAAGTTTCACTGCGATCCAACGAATCCTGATTCGAATCCTTCCCACTACTTCGAGGTGAAGGGAAGCAACCGGGTGATTTTCTTTTCAACAAATACGGCCGCAAGTTCGAGATAAGTTATAGAAAAAGGCGTCGCGCCCGGGTGGATTCGAACCACCGACCCGCGGATTAGAAATCCGCTGCTCTAGTCCCCTGAGCTACGGGCGCAGTACGTAGTTTTGTAGCAGAAAGAATCTCAGGGGGCGAGGCGACGAAAGGGATTCAGGGGTTAAGGGATTAAGGAGGAGGAAAATAAATGAGCGACAAAGAATCAGCGATTCTTTCGGCGGAGGAGGAGGCCGAGGTCGGGAAGCTTCAGGAGTTTGGCGGTGAGGAAGTAGGCCAGTGCTCCGAGAAGAACAAGCGCAACGGTTCCTGCAATGCGGACGGGGATCGGTTGCCCCATAGGGTGAATAAATTGCAGGCCGCTGAGTAAAGCACCCGTAAGTGCGACGCAACACAGGATGATTTTTCCTATGCCTTGGAGGAAGTGAGGAACGAAGTAGCTGCCGACCTGTCGGTGGGATGCCCAAGCAAGCTGGAGAATGTTGAGGGTGGCGACGGAAGCGGTGGTCAGGGTTAGGCCTAAGATTCCGAGGTGGTAGACGCGGATGAGGAGGTAGTTGAAGGTGAGGTTAAGAAAAATTCCTGTCAGGCTGACCCGAAGGGGGACACCAGGCCGACCAATGGCTGAAAATGCTGGGGCGACAACCTTCATGCAGGCGTAAGAGACGAGGCCGATGGAGTAGCCTCTGAGGGCGAGGGCGGTAAGAGAGGCGCTTTCGACGCTAAAACGACCGTACTGGAAAATGGAGGCGGTGATGGGATCGGCAAGGAGGAAGAGGCCGATGGCGGCGGGCAGGGTGAGAAAGAGAGTTTGGCGAATACCAACCAGGAGGCGGTTACGGAGGGCGACTTTTTCATCGAGGGCGGCGTGCCGGGCGAGGTGTGGAAGGGTTACAGTGGCGACGGCGACGCCGAAGAGGCCGATGGGAAGTTGAATCAGACGAAAGGCGTTGTTGAGGCAGGTAACAGAGCCGTCCGCGAGATAGGAGGCGAAGTAGCCGTTGATCATGACGTTGACCTGGACGGCGGCGGCTCCAATCGATGCGGGGCCGAGAAGGCGAAGGACCTGTTTGAGGCCAGGATCGTTCCAGACGAGGAGCCAGCGGGGTTGGTAGCCGAGTGAGATGGCTCGGGGAACCATGACGAGCCACTGGGCGAGACCACCGACGAGTACGCCGATGGCAAAACCGTAGACGGAGCGCTGACCGAAAGTGGGGTCGAAGATCCAGGCGAGGAGGAGGCCGACAGCGATGGAAACAAAATTAAAGGCGGCGGAGGCGAAGGCGGGGAGTCCGAAGTGGTGGAGGCTATTGAGGAGACCCATATAGACGGCGGCGAGGGAGAGAAAGAGGATGAAGGGAAAAAGGATGCGAGTGAGTTCGACGGTCAAAGCGATTTTTCCAGGGACGGCAGCGAAGCCTGGATTGAGGAGTCGGACAAGGGGATCGGCAAAAATGATCCCGACAGTGACGATGAGAAGGAGGGCGATAAAGAGGAGAGTGTTAACGTTGCTGGCGAGGCGAAAGGCGGATGCCTTGCCCTCTTTGGCCAGTTTTTGAGAGAAGGTGGTGACGAAGGCGGTGGAGAGGGCGCCTTCGGCAAAGAGGTCACGGAGAAGGTTGGGTATGCGGAACGCGGCGATGAGGGCATCGAGCTCTTTGCCAGCGCCGAGGAAGGTGTTGAGGAGAATTTCGCGAACGAGCCCGAGGGTGCGGGAGGATCCGATGGCCAGCATGACGCGGGAGGTGCCTTTGGTGCTCAATTGGCCTCCAATATGGAGAGAGCGTTTTTCGGTAGTACAGCCTTAATGGGGGAACGGACATAGTCGCGTAGGTTGCGTGTGACAATAAATTGAGCGGAGAAGCACTCTGCACTAGAAACCTGCATCGCGTCCTCAAAATCTCCGATGCCAAAGGTAAAAGCACGGTGCAAGTGCTCTGATCCGGTGGGGGGGACAATAATAAAAGA
>CAMBGW010000005.1 GCA_945866245.1 Verrucomicrobia subdivision 6 bacterium
CAAAACCCACAAACAGGTATTCTCTTCCCATGTCCTCCTGCCCCTTCCTCGCCCTATCGGAACGCCTGCGATTGACCGGACGAAAAAAACCTCTCCCCCTCGCCCAGTCCGCCGAGACTTTTCTCCGCCTATTGAAATCGGAAAAAGGAGCTCCCTCTCCCTCTCAGGCTCGTTTTCAAGAGGTCGCTCAAACAATTCGCAAAACCGGAACTTACTCCCTGACCTACCCAGAGCTCAGCTACGGCTGCCGTCTCGCCTGGCGTAAGAGCGTTCGCTGTGTCGGCCGCTTTTTTTGGTCGAAACTCGACGTGCTCGACGCACGACACGCCCGAACCGAAGAAGATATCTACCACGGCTGCCTTCACCACCTCGAACATGCCACCCACCACGGCGACATCCGCTCCACCGTCACCGTGTTTCCACCCGCCGACTCTCAAGGTCGCGGCCCTCGAATCTGGAACTATCAACTCAGCCGATACGCCGGCTATCAAATCAACAAGAAACAGATCCTAGGCGACCCCGCCGAAGTTGAGTTTACCCAAAACTGCCTCCGCCTTGGCTGGAAACCCCCGAAAAAACGAACCCCTTTTGATCTTCTCCCCATCATCATCTCTCTACCCGGAAAAAAACCCCGTCTTTTTCCACCCCCAAAAAAAGCCACCCAAGAAGTTTTTATCCGCCACCCCGACTCCACTTGCCTCAACTCCCTTTCCCTTCGCTGGGTTGCCCTTCCAGTCGTCTCCAACATGCGACTCGAAATCGGAGGCATCAGCTTTCCTGCGTCCCCCTTCAGCGGCTGGTATATGGAAACCGAGATCGGCGCCCGAAACTTTGCCGACGAAGACCGCTACAACCTACTTCCAGAAATCGCTCGCCGACTCCGCCTCGACACCTCACGCCCAGCCACTCTTTGGAAGGATCGTGCCCTCGTCGAACTGAACCGCGCCGTTCTCCACTCCTTCACTCAGGCCAAAGTGCGCATGATCGATCACCACTCCGCCACCGCCTCTCATCTCCGCTTCGAGGAAGACGAAGCCAAGCTGGGTCGCCCCGTCCACGGACGCTGGGACTGGCTCATCCCCCCACTTTCGGGCTCCCTCACCAAATTGTGGAACCGCTCTTATAACCCCACCGAATTCTCACCCAACTTTCTCCATCAAAAACGCCCCTACTAATCATGCGCTCCCTCATTCTCTGCGGGCTTTTCACATTTCCTTCGCTCCTCCCCGCCCAAACCCCCGCTCCCTATCCCTGGCCGGAAGGCGAGAAACTCACCTACCTCATCCAATGGGGACCCATCGATGCTGCTGAAGCCACTTTCACTGCTCGCGCTGAACCCAAACGCGAAAGCATCGAACGATTCGAGCTTCTCCTTCGCTCCCGCGGACCGATCGAAGCCTTTTACCCGATCCGCACTCGTATCACCTCCCTGACACAACTTCTCCCCTGGCGTACGATTGAATATATTCAGGATCGAAGCGAAGGAGGTAACATTCGCAATCGCCGAACCCTCCCCGACTACTCGGTCCGGCTTGGCCGCTTTTTCCCCGCACCCGGCAAAGCCGAGGAGAATTTCGATCTCCTTGAAGGTCCATATGAGGACTTTGGCTCCATGCTCTATCACGTCCGCGCCTACCCATGGCAACCCGGAAGCTCCGTCACCTGGCAAGTCATTGAAAATAAAGAGCCCCTCTTCGCGAAAATTACCTGCACTAAAATTGAATCCTTCGAGCTGGAGGATCTTGCTCCTCGCCGCTGGATCGAAATCTTGGGTGAACCCTACGGCCCCTCCACCCGCCACAAAGGCTGGATGAAAATATGGATGACCGACGATGCACGCCGCATTCCCGTTCTCGCAAAACTCAAGTTTCAATACGGCACCTTCGAAATCCGCCTGATCCAAGGAGGAGGTCCAGAGCTCGACTACTGTCCCGATGGGCAACCCATTTCCATCTACTCCGAAAGCGAGCCAGCCTCCACCCCCTGAATATTTCTTCGCCCTCAACCCCTCTTTCCCCAAAACTACCTCATGCTCCGTCTCATACTTGAAGCCTCTACCCCAACCGTCACCTGGCTCTACGCCCAAGATCAGCAAGTTCTAGAATCTGGAACTCTCCAAGGCACCGTAGCCTCCTCCTTGATTCCCTCTCTGCAAAAAAAAATATCCACCCCCTCTCCACCAGAGCAGATCATCGTCGGCGTCGGCCCCGGCTCATTTTCCGGAATTCGCGCCGCGATCGCCTCCGCCCTAGGAATGGCAGCTCACTGGTCCTGCCCCGTCCTTCCGATTCGTAGCACCCACGGTATCGCCCAACAGTTCCCTCAGGTCACCCTTCTTGGAATTTTTTCCGATGCTCGCCGGGGTGATGTCTTTGCCACCTACTACGCCCACGGCAAACTTTCGCGAGCTACGACCGTCCATCCCATGACCGAACTTCCGGAGCTTCTCTCCCGCTGCACCCTTTCCGTCACCCCTGACGCCCTCCCTAGCGTTGCCCAACACGCCACTCCCACCGCCCAATACCTTCTCGCCTCCCTCGCCTCCCAGCCTCTCGAAGCCCAGCTCGCTCTCGCCCCACTTCACCTCCGACCCGCCGTCACCCCAGCTCGCGAACCGCTTTTTTGACTCTCTCACCACCCCCCTCACCCCTACTCTGATTTCGATGAGCTCCTACCGCGATTTTCGCACTTGGTGCGAAATCTCTCTGCCCGCACTCCGCCACAACCTGCGAACTCTTCGTCGCTCCCTGCCACGCAAAAATCAAATTCTCGCCATCGTCAAAGACGATGCTTACGGCCACGGCCTGATTCCCATCGCTCGCGCCCTTGCCCGATCCGGCTGCGAGGAGTTTGGCGTCGCTTGTGCTTCCGAGGGCGTCCAACTCCGCCAAGCAGGGATCCGTCAGCCCATCCTCCTCCTTGGCTCCACTCTTCCCTTCGAATTTCCCCTCGCCCTCCGCCACCGACTCACCACAACTCTCTCCTCCCTTTCAGAAGCTCAAGAACTTGCCCGCGTCGCTCAACGCACCAGGACCATCGCCCGAATTCAAGCCAAGCTCGATACCGGAATGAATCGCCTTGGCGCGAACCCCAACGACTTTCTTCGCCTCCTTACTTTCATCGCCCAACATCCCTTTCTCGATCTTGTTGGAACCTTTACCCACTTAGCCTGCGCCGATTCCAATATTTCCTTCACCCGACAGCAACTCATTCGCTCCTCCCTTCTCCCTAAAAATTTGCCCCACCATTGGGCCAACACCGCGGCTCTCCTCCATCGCCACTCATTCTCTTCCACCCACGCTCGCCCCGGCCTTGGTCTTTACGGATACAGCCCTTTGCGGCGCTCCACCCCGCGACTCCAGCCCGTCCTCTCTTGGAAATCCAAAATTCTTCTCGTCCGATCCGTTCCCAAAGGTCAATCGGTCAGCTACGGCGCCACCTTCCGTGCTCATCGGAATCTTCGTGTTGCCACTGTCGCCACCGGCTACGCCCACGGCCTGCCCCGCTCCCTCTCCTCCCGCGGACACGCTCTTATCCAAGGACGCCTCTGCCCCATCCTCGGTCGCGTGACGATGGACATGACTCTCCTTGATGTCTCCCGACTGCCTCAAGCCCACCGCGGACAAGAGGTTGTTTGGATTGGCCGCTCCGGATCCCTGACCCGCACCGCGGCCGATCTCGCACGTGAAGCTGGAACGATCCCTTGGGAGATTCTCACCCGCATTCATCCCAGCTTACCTCGGCTTCTGTCCTGAAATCCTCTTCCCTAGCCCTTCTTTGTCTTGGACTTGCCGCTTGGGCACTCGTTGCACTTCTTCCCATCCGCTTCTACGCCATCGACGAACGTCTTCTTGTCGCTGCAGGGGAAAACACACAATCCCTACCACTCCTTGCGGACTCACTGCTGGATTCAGAGTACCTCGGAGCGGGTCTCCGAATCTCTCTTCTTGCTCAATCCATGCATCTCCCCGAAAGCGATTCTCTCGTCGCCAACGCCCGCTCCCTCCTCTCCTCCCGCCAAGACCTAGCCTGGCTCGGAACACGCGACCCTCGGCTCGAGCTAATTCTCGCCACCTCGGGCCTAGCCTTCGAAAAGAGCACCACACAACCCCCACCCGCACTCTCCCTTCTGCTTCGGGAGCCCGTTCGCATACGTTTACGCGATCATCTCCGCTCCAATCCATCACCCAGCGTCCAATCTCTTATGGATGCAATTCCCCTCCCCCCATTACCACCTCTTCTTCCCGCCCAAAGCCCCGGAGGCCAACCCCTCGAAGCCATCCTCCTTCTCACCGCACATCTCGTCGATACCAGCGCCTTCACTCCCACCGTAGCTGGAGACATCAAAATCCTTACCCAGGAATCCCTTTCCGATCGGTCTCTGCGCCCTCTTCAACCCTGCCTCCTCTCCCTTTTATCGCTCGCCCGACGTTATGAATACGATTCTCTTCGAAAACTTCTTATCACTATCGACTCTTTGCCAGCTCTTCACTGGTTGTCCGACCAAATCCGTGCTCCTTCCGAGCCCGCCGATCTTCTCCTCACGGCCACTCTTTGGGCGGGACCCGCCAGCCGCCTTGCACGACTACCTCCAACCCCCACTCACCCCTGGAAATCCCTCTCCACCGCCATAGCCCAAGGTCAAGGTGCTGTGGAACTCCTCGTCCAACGCCACTGCCCCGTCCTCACTCACCAGTTTCCTTTTCCGACTCAGTTTTTCCCCTTTGTTTTCCGCTGGGAAAAACCCCTTCTACTACTCCGAGCCCTCCTCCTTCTTGCCGGTTCTTGGTTCATCATCCTTGGCCTGTGGCGATGGCTTCCTATCCCCAACCCCCAAAGCCCTGGACCTTGGGGCGTCCTCCCACGTTTGCTTCAGACCATCCTTCTTGCCTTTCTTCTCGGAGCCGCCCTAGAACCCGCGTGGCTTCACCCCAACCCTCTTCCCCGCTATCGTTTGAGTCTCGCCCAACCCTCCTCCCAAGCTAAAATCACACAACCGAAAGGAAACGCTATGGACCTAACCAACCTCATCACTCTGGCCGTTTTTCTTGGACTGCAAATTGCCGTCTACAGAATCTGCCTTCGCCGCATCCGCCAAATCGAGAAAGGCCCGGGAGATACCAATCTCAAACTCCGCCTTTTGGAAAACGAGGACAATCTCTTTGATGCAGGCCTTTACGTCGGAATCGCTGGCACAGCCACTGCTTTGGTTCTCCAAGTCATCGGCCTCATTCAACCCAGCCTTCTTGCCGCCTACGCCTCCAACCTCTTTGGAATCGCAGGCGTCGCCATCATTAAGATATTTCACGTTCGCGCCCTCAAACAGCGTCTTCTTGTTCCTCCCGAAAAAAACTAACTCCTGCCCTTTGAGGCCTCGCCCTCCGCTCTTTGTTCCATGAATAAAACTCTCCTCCTCATTCTTTGCGATTTCTTACTTCTCAACCTTCTCGCTCTCACCCGATGGGATAAAAACGAGCTTCCCGCCTCTCCCCCTACCGCTCAACAACCCGCTTCCGCACGTGAGGATGTTGTCGCCGCCCTCCGACTCACCCTCGAGGAAGAAAAAGCCAATCGAGAAAAACTCGCTCTCGACCTCGCCACGACTCGGGACGAATCCAAAACTCGTGCCACTGTTCTTGACCAAGCTCGCGCCCGCACGACCGAACTGTCTGAGAGATTGACCAAAGCAGAACAGGAATCCCTGCGCCTAGCTCAACAAGCAGGCGTGGAAACAGAGAGAAGTCGGGCTGCCCTCGAAGCCGCAAAAGCCGAGGCCCTTGCCCTTCGTCAGACGGAAGAAAAATTAAGAAAAGAGGGTGAAGCTCTTCGCTCTCAGCTCACCGCGGCACAACTGACAACCCGCTCCACCGAAGAACGCGCTCGGCTGATTGAAACCACTCTTCGCACTGCAGAGGAAGAGAAGAAAAAGCTTCTCGAACAAAACCAATCCCTTTCCCAAGGGGTTTCCCGTTTGGCGGAAAAGTCGGGGGAGATCAGTCAAGAAATGCGTGAATATCGTCCCGTCGCACCCAACTCGCTCTACGCCGATTATTTGGCTCGTCGTGCCACCCTTTCCATCGTTGCCGAGCGGACCTCCGCCCAAGGCTCAGGTCCACGGCGTCGCGAAATAAAATCCATTCTTCTGACAGATGGAACCCGTACCGGCGCACTGCTTTCTCTGGATCAAACCCCATTTACCTTGGGCGATGCTGGCGGTTCGTGGAAATCCCTCGTGGGCTCCATCACCCCTCCAGCCCCCGCTAACTTTCCTCAACCCATTACCTCCCTTCACTCCCTTCGAAAAGGTGATCCCCGCTTACTGATCGCGCTTGTTCCGAATTCTGATACGAACTCCCTTGCGACCGCCCCCTATCGCATTGCCACCGACCCTTTTCGCTTTCCCAAAAGCCTGCTCATCTCCCCCCGCGGTGAAGGATACGGAGAATGCACCTTTCGCCTCTCCCCCGAACTACCCGGCTACCTCGAAATGGACTCCCGCTTCCTCAACCGGCTTCAGGGTGAATACGCACCTTCCTCCGGAGACCTCGTTCTCACTTTAGGAGGGGAATTCTTGGGCGTGATGATCAATGATCACTACTGCGCTCTCGTTCCCTCCCTCGAAACCGGCACCTCCCTACCTCTCGATTCCAAGGGAGCCCAACAATCGGCCGGGGCCGCTCTAACCACTCTGCAGCGCGCCACCGCCCAGCTCGATTCCCGCCTTCGCTAAACCCAAAAATATCTTTCTTCCCCCTTTCCCCTTCCTCCCTACAAATCAATGCACGGCATGAGCGACCAAACCCTCACTTTCGAGAACGCCCACACCCTCTCGGAGCTTTACGCCGCCGATGACGCTCTCCTCCGAGAGGCCGAAAAAATCCTCAGTGTCAAAATCACCATCCGCGATACTCTCCTCAAAATCGATGGAGTTGAAAAGAACGTCACTGCCGCCCAAGAGCTCTTCCGCCAACTCCACTTGGCCCGCCAACACGGCCTTCGCATCCGCCGGTACGAATTCCTCCACGCCCTCCGCGCGGTTCATCGGGGAGAGGGCAAAAACCTCGAAGGCATGTGGTCCTGCCGAATCCAAGTCTCGGCCAAAAAGCCTGCCATCCTTCCCAAAACCTTCCTGCAAAAAGCGTACGTGGAAACAATTCGTCACCACGATCTCGTCTTTGGTATCGGCCCCGCAGGTACGGGAAAAACCTACCTCGCCATGGCCATGGCTATCTCCTACCTCAAATCAGATAAAATTAACCGCATCATTCTCACCCGCCCCGCCGTGGAAGCGGGCGAAGCCCTCGGCTTTCTCCCCGGAGATCTTCAAGAAAAGATCTTTCCCTACCTCCGCCCCCTCTACGACGCCCTCTATGACATGCTCGATGTTGAGGAAATTCAAAAGCTCATGGACAAAGGTATCCTCGAAATTGCCCCCCTCGCCTACATGCGTGGACGCACCCTGAACGGCGCTTTTGTTATCTTGGATGAGGGCCAAAACGCCACCACCGAACAGATGTTCATGTTCCTTACCCGCCTCGGGGCCGAATCCAAATGTATCGTCACGGGCGACCCCACCCAAGTCGACCTCCCCCACAGCAAAAAATCTGGCCTCGTCGAAGCCGTCCAAGCTCTCACTCCCGTGGAAGGAATTGGATTCGTTCGCTTTGAGGACACCGACGTCATCCGCCACGAACTGGTCGGCAAAATTGTCCGAGCCTACAAGGAACATCGCGGACTCAGACAGACCAGCCTCACCTTGTGAGCCGCGCCAATCTGACCAGCCGTACGACCTCGGAAAGTAGCCTCGAAAACGATCGCATCGTTCGCTTCGCCCTCTTTTTGGTCACCGCTGCCGCTTCCTACTCCCTCTCCCTTTTCACCCCGGCAGGGGCAGGACCGTCCGCCTGGATCGCCGCAATTTTCGTCGTTCTCGTCCTCCCGCTGATTCTCTCGGTCGTCTTACCCGAAACACTTCAGAGAAATCGTCTCCTCGCTCTCTTTCTTTTGACCCTCATTGGAAATTTCGCCTTTATCCTCCTGCTCCTCTCCATTGCCCCTCGCTTCTCCTTTGGCGCTAGCTCCTACCTCATTCCTCCCGCACTGGCCGCCCTTGTCCTCACGACTCTCGTCGGACCCCGCGCAGGTCTTCTTCTCATTGTCCTCTTAGGAATGGGTGAATTTTTTCTCCTTCGCCCCGATAGCCGTTACCTCATCTCCTCCCTCATCACGGGCCTAGCCGCCATCTACCTTTCTCGGAAAATCGCCCGCCGCTCCGACCTTCTCCGCGCTGGGGCCGGCCTAGGGCTGGTTGCTCTCTTCACTACCGTGATCGCCTCTGGACTCAACTTCAACCTCGCCCGCGAACTTCTCGTCACCGAGGCCCTCTCCGCCGCCGCCCTCGGTCTTCTCGGCGCCATTCTCGTCGGCGCTATCCTGCCCATTCTCGAATCTGCCTTCGATCGCACGACCGACCTCTCTTGGCTCGAACTCACCAGCCTGGATCACCCGATTCTACGTCGCCTCTCCCTCGAGGCCCCCGGCACCTACCTCCACAGTATTCTTGTCGGTCACCTCGCCGAGGCCGCCGCCGCCGCCACCCACTCAGCCAACCCCCGCGCCTGCCGAGCTATGGCCCTGTACCACGACATCGGCAAAATTGGCAAAGCAGAGTACTTCACAGAAAACTTTAACCCCGCCGATCCTGACCCTCACGCCAACCTCACCCCCACCATGAGCGGTCTCATCATCTTGGCCCACGTCAAAGAAGGACTCGCTCTTGCCCGCCACCATCGTCTGCCCCGCAGAGTTCGAGAGGCCATCCGCGAACACCACGGCACCTCCCTTGTCTGGTACTTCTATCAACGCGCCCTTCAACATGAAAAAGATGCCCGCACGGGAGGCAAAATCCTCCGCCTTCGTGATGAAGATATCCCCCCCGTCAGCGAGTCCTCTTTCCGTTACTCGGGACCTGTTCCCCAATCTCCAGAAACCGCTCTCCTCTCCCTCGCCGATATGGTCGAATCCGCTTCCCGTTCTCTGGAAAAACCTACTCCGAGCGATGCCGCGAAGTTGGTCGAAAGACTTTTCACCGAACGCGAGTCGGAAGGTCATTGGAAACACTCCGGATTAACTCAGACCGAATGGCAATCGGCTCGCCGCTCCCTCGCGACTGCTTTGCAGAGTATCCTCCGCCCCCGAATTCGTTATCCTAAAGATCGCCGTGGCCATAAAAACCATCCCCATCCACTGGAGCAATCGCCAGCGCCGCTACCGAGTCAGCCTCACGTTTCTCCGTCGTAAGCTCGATCGCGCGCTCCAGCGCCTTCCGGAAAATCGTCGCCAGAGACTTCCCCCTGAGCTCGGTATCGTTTTTGTTTCTCCCCAAGAAAGCGGCCGCCTTCACCAGTTTCACCTGGGCGACCCCTCCCCGGCCGATGTCTTGGCATTTCCCCATGGCGAAATCGTGGTCTGCCCTGCTGTCGCAGCGGCGCTCTGCCGGGGCCACCGCCTCAGCCTGCGTAACGAGCTCCTCACCTATATTTTGCACGGACTTCTTCACCTCATCGGCTACCGCGACTCCACTCGATTAGGAGCCGCAACCATGCGCCGACTCCAAGCGAGTCTCCGCCGTAACTCCTAACTGCGCCGAAACCCAACGATTTTCATATCAATCGATCCGACATCACGCTCCCGCAAACTAGCGCTCGCGTCGCAGCCAAAGATTAGCCGAATCCGCCTCTTTGGGATTCACCGCGCGGACCACTCTCGAAATTTCAAAGGTTCTCTCCACTCGCGCAAAGATCTCGGAAACTGGATCCCCATCCTCATCAATCAACTCAATCACCACTCGATGCCTGCCCTCGGCTAACCCCGCCCAGGGATGCGGATCCCGCGTGCTGACAATCGTCTCCACCCCGCTCATCATCGCTTTCACACGATACTTGTCCTTGGCTAACGGAGCTTGATGAGTCAGAAAATCCAGCCACACCTTCCCATCCGCATCCGGATTCACCACTCCATCCTTCGGTAGATTGACCGTGAGGTACGGCCGATCCACCGGCTGAAAGTTTGAGAAATCTTGGCGGCGGACATAGAAATCGGTGCGCGCGAAAGACTCAGGGTGAGGTAACATTTTTCCGTCCGGTTTCACCACAAATACCCTGACCGTGTGTGCCCCCGGCGCCAACCCTCGCAAAATGACAGGCTTCAACACATTCGTATGCTCGATAGGTGAAGCATTATCCAAAATCACGTGCACTCGATGCCCATCCTCCTCAATGGTCACTTGGTCGACCCGTACAAACACATCCACCGTTTCCCACGGCATCACCTGCCCATCCTGCGGAGACTCGATCTTCACCTTGGGCGTGTTGGAAAAAAGCCTTCCCAAGGCTGATTCACTTTTCGGTTTCTCCGCCAGATCCGCCCGCCGAACCGTCTCCTCAACAGCCTCTGCACTTCGCACCTCCTCCTCCACTCTCTCCGCTTTTCGGACAGGCTCCTCCCCCATCTGTGCCTTGGCGAATGCCACCAGGCACCAAGCCACCCAAACGTATAGAACTTTTCTTTGCACCCCGTAAATCATCCCACTTCTCCTCCATTCCGAAACCCTTAATCTTCTCTCCTCATGCCCTCTCTCTCTCTTGCGCACCCTTTAGATCTACCCTCCACCCTTCTCGGCGGGCAAAGCTTCTCTTGGAATCCCGTCTCCCCAACTCTTTTCGCCGGGTGGATCCAATCGCAACCTGTTCAGCTCCAGATTAAAAATTACGCGCTCCACTGGGATAACCCCTCACTCTCCCACCAACAGATTCACCATTATCTTTCCCTTGATCTCGATCTTCCCGCTCTTCTCCAACCCCACCTCGCCTCCGATCCTCACCTATCCTTAGCCATCCAGAAATTTCCCGGTCTTCGCCCTCTTCGAGAGGATCCCTGGGAATGCCTCGCCAACTTTATCTGCTCCTCCTTGAAACAGATCACCCAAATCCGTCAAATCCACGCGAACCTTCGCGCTACTTTTGGTGGACCCACCCGCCAATTCCCCTCCCCAACCACCCTCGCCCAAGCAGGAGAGAAAGCCCTCCGCCAATGCGCCCTCGGCTATCGCGCCCGCCACCTCCACGCCACCGCCCAGCGCATCGCCGACCAACCCTCCCTACTTTCCCTCCCTCATTCCCTTCCTACCCCCCAAGCCGCAGCTCATCTCGAGTCTCTTCCCGGCGTCGGCCCAAAAATCTCCCGGTGCGTTCTCCTTTATGCGTACGGTCGGTCCGACTCCTTTCCCGTCGATGTCTGGGTCGATCGTCTTCTTCGCCAACTCTACTTTCCCAAAAAAAGAAAACCCTTCCGACACGCCGACCTGGAACTTTGGTCCCAAAAACAGTTTGGCTGCCACCGTGGACTCGCCCAACTCCTCCTCTTCCACTGGTTCCGCACCCAACCCAAGCTTTCTGCCCCTCTAGACCTCGGTCACCCCACAACTCCGAAAAAAATCCGCCGCCGCCTCAAGCTGACTACTTTCCCCAAAAACAAATAACTCATCCCCCAGCCGTAACACCTCCCCAGAGCCAGGCGACACCACACTTCCCTCCGCTCGCTCAATCGCTACCACCACCACCCCGCTCTTCTGCCGCAATTCCGATCCCTGCAACGTTTGCCCGATCAGCGCAGAACCCTCCCCCACCCGATACGCCCTGACCGCCGAATCCCCAGGTAAACGCACATCCCCAGAGTCCGGTGCCGTGGCGAATGTTTCCCGAATGGTGTTTTGTCCACGGGCATAGAGTTCAACCAGTTTTTTTCGGCTGAGCAACCCGACGACTCCCAAAATCCCAAACAATCCCACCAGCACCTGCCCCGTCGGGAGCAAAGACGAACTAATCAGTACTAGATACACTCCGCCCACCACTGCCCCGACCCCGCAAAATAAAAAAGTCGCCCACTTCCGAGCCGACCCCACCTCCTCCCGACTGCCTCGTGGAAAAATCAGTTCCGAAATCAACATAGCCAGTGCGTGGTACTTCCGCAAAAAAGCCCAACCCACAGGCAACGCCAACAGTGCTCCCCCTAGCCAAAAAAGGGGTCCACCCCACCATGCCGTCCGCACCGCCTCTGGCAGTCGCTCCCGATACGCTTCCCATAAGCCAGCCGCCGCTAAAATCGGGGCCGTCAATAATGCTAACTGAAGCCCCAACTGCCCCAGCAGTTTCCGAATGAATTCCCTCGCTAAATGATGCCGATCCCCCGGCGCCGAGCTCATACTCTTCAGCCAATTCGGATAAAATTTCCAAAAGTCGACCAACCATCTCGGTCCCCTCACCTCCAGCCAATGGGCTGCCCCGTCTGAGCCCCGAATCAAATAAGGGGTCGTCAAAGTTGTTATCGCCGAAACCATCACCGCCACCGAAAAAAGCCTCTGCCCCGTCATCCCTAAGGTCATTCCCAAACCAGCGATAATGAAGGAGAACTCACCAATCTGCGCCAAACTCATCCCCGCCCGCACCGCAGTCCGTAAATCTGCACCCCCCAAGAGCGCTCCTAAGGTGCTGAAAAAAATTTTTCCCCCAACCACCACCAGAGCGATTAATCCGATCTCCGCCGCCCCCCCTGGGCTCAAGGCAAAGGTGATCAACATTCCGGACGAAGTAAAAAAGATCGCACTAAAGAGATCCCTCACCGGAGCCACCATTCGCTCGATTCGGTTGACCTCTTTGACCTCCGCCAGGACCGCCCCCACCAAGAAAGCTCCTAATGCCACGCTGAACCCCAACTTCTCTGCCAAAATAGCCCCTCCAAAAATTAACCCTAACACGGTAATCAAAAGCACCTCCTCCATTCGGGTCCGACTCGCCATCCGAATCAGCCCAGGGACCAAAAGAAATCCCCCCACCGCCACACTCACAAAAAATGCCGTCAGCTTGAGCAGGTTCTCCCCTATCCCCAGCCAGCTGACCGCTCCCGTCATCCCAAAACTGGTCAGCATCCCCATCATGGCGATCGCTAAAATATCCTCCACGATCAAAACCCCGAAAACTAAACGAGCAAAACCTGGCCGTAAAAGACCCATGCTTTCCAGAACCTTTGCAATAATCGTGGTCGAGGAAATGGAGAGAATCGCCCCCAAAAAAAGCGCCTCCATCGAACTCCAGCCGAAACATCGACCCAACCATTGCCCCAAAAAAAACATTCCCGCGATCTCCACGACTGCCGCAACCACAGCCACCCCCCCAACCTCCTTCAATTTACGGAAGCTAAAATGCAATCCCACCGAGAACATCAGAAGAATCACCCCCAGCTCTGCCAACGTCCGAATCTCCTCCTCATTCGAAATCAGACGAAAAGCTGGTGTGTTCGGCCCAATCACCACCCCAGCCAGAATATAGCCCAACACCACCGGCTGCTTCAGTCTCTGGCAAATTACGGTGGCGATGGCCGCTCCAGCCAAGATTAGAGCTAAATCTTGAACAAGTTGTATGCCGTGCATCGTTCGATTCTGACACATTTTCACTCCCCGTGAACCCCGAATCCGTTTTCCACAACCCTCCCCACTTTTGACACCTGCCCTCCATCCCCTTATTCTGTGCTCATGATCCAACTAACCGATCGGGCTGCTCATCAGATTGTCCAGCTCACCTCCCAAGGGGATCCCACCCGCGGCCTTCGCCTCTTCGTCGAAAAGGGCGGGTGTGCCGGTTCCTCTTACGGAATGGCCGTTTCTCTGCCCCAACCCACCGATGAAAAGCTCGAGCATAATGGGGCCCGCCTTTTTGTCGCCGCCGAGAGTGCTCCCCTCCTCGAAGCATGCACTCTCGATTATGAAGACGAACTCACTCATACAGGATTTAAAATCGTCAATCCCAAGGCCAAGCAAACCTGCGGTTGCGGCACCTCGTTCGAGGCCTGAATTTCTGTCCACTCCTTGGACTCTCGCCGATGCCCTTCGCCCCGGGCTCCTCGCCGTTCGTCACTTTTACCGCGTCTTCCTCTTTTTTCAGTCAGTCGCGATCGGACTTTACTTCGCCTATGCTAACCTTCCGCCCGTCCAACAAGCAGTCGACTCCTTTGCCAACTGGAAGGCTTCTGGCGGTCTTCTCCTCTCCGGACTTCTCACCGCCGTAGCCGGCACGATTCTTCCCGAAACGGCCCGCACCATCCTTGGACCCGACCGTTCTTGGAGCGGTGAACGCCTCCGTAAACTGGCCTGCAACTTTCTCTTTTTCGGACTCAACGGCCTCCTCGTTGAGCTGTTTTATATCTTCCAAGCCTACCTTTTCGGAATTGGAGCAACCTCCAGCGTAGTCCTTCCGAAAATTCTCCTCGATTTTTTTGGCTTCATTCCGTGGTTTGCTCTTCCGATGAGTGTCAGCTACTTCCTCTGGCTCGAACTGGGATGGTCCCCTCTCCGAATCCTCCGCTCCTGGAACTGGGCCCTCTACCGCGATCGCGTCCTTCCACTTCTTTTTCCCGACTATGTCTACTGGGGGCCCATCCTTCTTTTTCTCTACGGCCTACCCCTTGCCCTCCAAGTTCCCTATTTCCTTCTCGCATTCTCAGGGTGGAGCCTCGCCTTCGTTTTTATCGGCTCCTACGGTCTGCCCTCAAAAAAATAGCCACTTGCTTCAACTTCCCTTCACTTCCGAAACCTCTATTCTAAAACCGTATGCCGCGGCACTCCCTCCTCTTTCTAGCTATCCTCCCCCTCCTGGGAGCCGCCTGCGCCCCTAAAATTAAGGAAGCACGCGAATCAAATCCCCTCCCCGCCGGTGTCGATACAGCTCAAAATGAAATCGGCCGACGAGGTGGCGTTTTTATCGACTCCACACCCGGAGAACCCTCCACCTTCAACCCCCTCGTTTCGGAAGACGCCACCTCCAGCGGATTCATCAGCCTTTTTCTCGACTCGCTCGTTCGCAATAACGCTGTCACCCAAGAGGTAGAACCCGGCCTCGCGACCCGATGGGAAATTGCCCCCGATCATAAAACCTTCACCTTTCACCTCCGCCCAGGGGTTTGCTGGTCCGATGGACACCCCTTCTCTGCCGACGACGTGGTCTTTACCTTTCAAGCCATCTACGACACCCGTTACCCCAATCGCGCCGCTTTCGACCTCTCCGTGGATGGGAAAAAATTCACCGTCGAAAAAATCGATGATCTTACCGTTCGCCTGACCACACCGGAAATCTACGCCCCTTTTCTTGAAACCGTAGGAGGTGTCGGCCTACTCCCTCGGCACGAACTCGAACCCGCCTTTCGCGACGGATCTCTCCTCAAAGCTTGGAACGTCAGCATCGCGCAAAAAGAACCTCGTCGCCTTCTCGCTACAGGCGCCTTTCGCCTCCGCTCCTACCAACCCGCCGAACGGATCGTTTTCGAGGCGAACCCCCACTACTGGCGGGCCGACTCTCAAGGGGTTCGCCTTCCCTACGTCGATTACCTCGTGACCAAATTAGTCAAAGATGCCAACGCCAGCACCTTGGCCTTCGCCACCGGCCAGACCGATGCCGAGGGCCTCTCCCCCGATAACGTGGCGTGGATCGATCGTTACGCGAAGCGCTACGGCTTCTCCGTTTTCAATCGTGGCCCCTCCCCCAACACCGGCTTCATCTGGTTCAATCAAAACCCCGGCCGAGATACATCGGGAAAACCTTTTGTCCCACCGCACAAACTGGCTTGGTTCACCGATCGCCGATTCCGCCAGGCCATCTCCCACGGAATCGATCGGGATGGGCTCGTTCGCGGAGTTCTCTTCGGCCGTGGGCAACCTCTCTGGGGTCCAGAAACTCCCGCCAACAAAAAATGGTATAATCCAAATGTAACCCAGTACCCCTACGACCCGGCCCGCTCCCGAGCACTCCTTGCCCAAGCTGGATTTCAAATGGGCTCCGACCAAAAACTCCGTGACCGCGCCGGAAATGTTGTGGAATTTACCCTGAACACAAATCAGGAAAATCAACTCCGCGCCAATATGGCCACTGCTTTTAAGGAAAACATGCGAGACCTGGGAATCACCGTAAACCTATCTTTTCTCGATTTCGGAACTTTGGTGGGAAAAATTCAAGACTCGTATGACTACGAAGCAGGCATGCTCGGCCTGACCGGTGGAGGCGATCCCGCGGGAGGCATCTCCGTTTTTTCCTCGAAGGGACGCCTCCATCAATGGCACCCCAACCAAAAAACCCCTGCCACTCCTTGGGAGGCTCGGATCGATCAGCTCATGTCCGATCAACTACATACCCTCGACTACCCCACTCGAAAAAAGTATTTCGATGAGGTGCAGAAGATCATGAGTGATGAAACTCCCTACATCTACCTCGTCACCGCCAACGCCTACGTAGGCCTGAAAGATCGCTGGAAAAACATCCGCATTCCCCCTCTTGGCTCCCTCGTTTGGAATCTCGATGAACTTTGGACACCCCTTCTCACCCCATGACCACCTTCATTCTGCGCCGGCTCGCCTCCCTCCTTCCCATGCTTCTCGCGGTCACTCTCCTCGTCTTCGGCTTGATGAGTCTTGCCCCTGGCGACTTTCTTACCCCAGTAAAAGCACAACGGGACATCAATCCTGCTCTCATCGCCGAACTTCAAAAATCCTTCGGACTCGATCGCCCTTGGTATGAGCAGTACGCGCTTTGGCTCGGCAACGTCCTCCACCTCGATTTTGGCTACTCCTGGACCTACAAAGTTCCTGTCGCCCAACTCATCGCCCAGCGTGCTCCCGCCACCATCCTTCTCTCCCTTACCTCTCTCCTCCTTGCTTGGACCCTCGCCATTCCTCTTGCAGTGCTCGCCGCCGCCCGCCCAGGAGGCTGGATCGATCGCGCCACCTCTGCCGCTGCCTACTTTGCCCTCGCCATTCCTGAATTCTTTCTCGCCCTTCTTGCCGTGTGGATGGCCGCACGTACCGGTTGGTTTCCGATCGGAGGCCTAACCTCCCTCGATCACGACTTTTTATCCCCCAGCGCTCGCGTTCTCGACATCGCTTATCATCTTATCCTTCCCACTCTCGTTCTCGGACTCGGCGGTGTCGCAGGGACTCTCCGCGTTCTGCGAGCAAATGTGCTCGATGTTTTGCAAGCCGAGTACATCACCGCTGCCCGAGCCAAAGGCCTTTCCGAAAAAGTTGTTCTTTTCCGTCATGTCCTCCGCAACGCCCTGAACCCTCTTCTCAGCACGATCGGCTACGCCTTGGCTGGACTCCTCAGCGGGTCACTGCTTGTTGAAAATGTCATGAACTATCCCGGCCTCGGCCGTCTCGTCTACGAAGCCTTCATCCGAGAAGATCAGTTTGTCGTTCTCGGCTCTGTCGTCGTCGGTTGCTCTCTTCTCATCATTGGAAATCTTATTTCCGACCTCGCTCTTGCCTGGTCCGATCCCCGAGTTCGATATGGCCGCTGATTTGCTGCGATCTCTTTTGCGCCGACCTGCCGGCCTCATCTCCGCCTGCTTGCTCCTTTTTTTATACAGCGCGGCACTCTTCGCTCCTTTTCTTTCTCCCACAATCCCCTCAGCGCAAAATCTACAACGTACTTATCACCCCCCCACCTCCCTCATTTGGAAAAACGGCCGTCTCTGTGTCCAGCGCTACCAACTCGTCGATCCATCCACCGCCTCCTACCAACCCCTTACCGGCCAATTCACTTCCCTCTCCTGGTTTGCCCCAGGCACCCCCTACAAACTTTTTGGCCTCATCCCTGCTAATCGCCACCTCTTCTCTGTTCCCTCCTCCGATCCCATCTACCTTCTGGGAAGTGATGCCACAGGACGTGATGTCTTCACCCGCCTTCTCTACGGTGCAGGCATATCCCTGACCATAGGCCTCATCGGTGTTGCCCTCACCAGTTTCCTCGGCCTGACCATTGGCGGACTTGCCGGCTACTTGGGGGGTTGGCCCGACTCCCTCGCCATGCGTCTGACCGAATTCCTCATGGCCGTCCCCGGCTTGTACCTTCTTCTTGCTCTGCGGGCCGCCCTCTCATCCCGCTTTCCCTCCGATGCCACTTTTCTCCTGATCGTGGTCATCCTCTCCGCCCTTGGCTGGGCAGGCACGGCTCGGGTAGTCCGCGGACTTGTCCTCTCTCTTCGCGAAAGACCGTTCATTTTGGCCGCCAATATTTTGGGTCAACGCCCCTGGACCATTCTCTTTCGTCACCTCCTCCCCAATACCTTTAGCTACCTCATCGTGGCCGCTACTCTCAGTGTCCCTGGGTATATTCTCGGGGAAGCCGCCCTCAGCTTTCTCGGTCTCGGGATCCAAGAACCCGCCTCCTCGTGGGGTCTCATGCTCGGCCAAGCCCAAGATATTAAAATTTTCATGCTCAACTTCTGGTGGCTGCTTACCCCAGGAGTTGCCATTATCTTGACTGTGATTGCCTTTAACCTCCTCGGCGATGCCCTGCGTGACGCCGTCGACCCACGTTTCCGTCTTCCTGGAAAATGAAAACTCTGATGATTCACCTTTCTGTAAGGCCACGACTACAACTGAATGCAGCCCAAGAGCAGCCCCCAACTTCAGAATTCTTAACCCCCTAATCCCAATGTCCTCACCCTTACTTGAAGTTAAGAACCTCTCAGTCCGATTTTCATCCGGCTCCAAAACCGTTGCTGCCGTTCAAGATCTTTCCTTCTCCATTGCCCCTGGCGAAACCGTCGCCGTCGTCGGAGAGAGCGGGTCTGGCAAAACCACGGCGGCTCTCGCCCTCACCCGCCTCACTCCGCCGCCTCCTGCTTGCCATCTGAATGGCCAAGTCCTTTGGCAGGACGGCACCGACCTCCTCTCCTGCTCCGACTCCACCCTTCGGCAAGCCCGAGGGGGAAAACTTGCCTATATATTTCAAGAGCCCTCCACCTCTCTGAACCCTGTTTTTTCAATCGGCTTCCAAATCGCTGAAGCTCTCCGCCTCCATCAACCCCAGCTCACCGATCGATCCCAAGAAGTTGCCCGACTCCTAGGCCTAGTTGGGATCCGGCAACCCGAACTCCGCGCCCACGACTATCCTCACCAACTATCAGGGGGAATGCAGCAACGCACCATGATTGCTATGGCTTTAGCCTGTCAGCCAAAACTTCTCGTTGCGGATGAACCTACCACTGCGCTCGATGTCACCATCCAAGCGCAAATTCTCGACCTTCTGAGAGACCTACGCAAAAAGCTCGGTATGTCGGTTCTCCTCATCACCCACAACTTTGGCATCGTGGCAAACTTCGCCGATCGAGTCCTTGTTATGCTGGATGGAAAACTCGTCGAGCAAGGGCCCGTCAAAGACATCCTTCGCTCGCCCCAGCACCCCTACACCCGGGCACTGCTCGACTGTATTCCTCGCCTCGGCCAAAAAACAAAACGCCTCGCCTCCATCGATCGCGCCACTCTTTTAGCATCATGAGCACACCACTTCTCCAAGTTTTCAATCTGTCCGTTCACTACCCACTTCGCTCGGGTCTCCTTCAGCGACCTTCCGGGGTCGTGAAAGCTTTGGATGACGTCTCACTGAAAATTGAAAAGGGATCCACTCTTGGCCTTGTCGGGGAAAGCGGCTCTGGCAAAACCACCCTGGGACGAGTCATCGTTCGCTTGGTCGACCCCACGCACGGCTCCGTCTCCTACCAAGGCGAACCCATCACCTCTCTTCGCGGATCGGAACTTCGGCCCTATCGCAAAAAGATTCAAATGGTATTTCAGGATCCCTACAACTCGCTGAATCCACGACTGAGAATCGGCACCATTCTCGCAGAACCTTTGGAAATCCATTTCCCAAAGATGTCCGTTCCCGACCGATCGGAAAGAGTCGCCGAACTCCTCAAACTGGTTGGCCTCGATCCCTCCTTTGCCCGCCGCTTCCCCCATGAGTTCAGCGGCGGCCAGCGCCAAAGGATCGGTATTGCTCGAGCTCTCGCCGTGGAGCCTGAGTTCATCATCTGCGATGAACCGGTCAGTGCGCTTGATGTTTCCGTCCAAGCCCAAATCGTGAATCTTTTGATGGATCTCCAAGAAAAACTGGACTTAACGTATCTTTTTATTGCCCACGATCTCGCGGTTGTCGAACACGTCAGTGACCAGATCGCAGTTTTAGAACACGGAAAACTGGTCGAGGAAGGCCCCTCCGAGCTCATCACCACTCAGCCCTCTCACCCCTACACCCAACGCCTACTCGCCTCAATTCCCTCCCTTGCTTAAGCCTTAAGGGGCAGAGCTTCGCTGCGCTTGCCCCGCACTCCTGTCGGGGCTCGATAGGATTTGGCCCCCTAAGACCTGCCCCAGCCCATTTTCAAATCTCATTCCAGGATGGAATGGATGTCCGCTTACGCGGAAAAATTGGCCCCCGCACACCCACCCCCTGGCCCAATCCATTTTCGCCTCCGGCTGTTTAAACTCTCTCGCTTACTTCGCTGCGCTCGAGAGGATTTGAACCTCCAAGGGTTTCCCCACTAGAACCTGAATCTAGCGCGTCTGCCAGTTTCGCCACGAGCGCGTCTCAAAATCATGCACCATTTTCTCCCCCCTTCCAAGCCTTCTCCCCTCCCTTAATCCGGCCGATTTCCCACGGCCAACAATGTCTGAAATCCCGGCCCTTCCTTCTCCTTCGCCACCACTTCCACTGTAATTCCCTCAAACCCTGCCTCCCGCATAAGCCGGCTTAGCTCCACCGGCGCAAAACCTAACCAAACATCCGCGTACATTTCCCGCGCCGCCTCAAAAGCGTGCTCCACCAAATCTAAAACCAAAAGCGTTCCTCCCGGACGCAGAATTTTCCAAGCCGCCTCCAAGGCTCGAGGCGGATGCACCGCATGATGTAACGCCTGACTCAAAATCGCCACATCCACCGATCCCGGCCGAATCGGGGGTTGCTCCATGTCCCCCTGCCGATACTCCAAATTCTTTAATCCACTGCGCTTAGCCAGATCCCGACCTACCTCCACCATCCGAGGGGAGTGATCTACCGCGATCACCTTTTTCGCTCGGGCCGCCAAAAGCTGCGAAATCAAACCCTCCCCTGCTCCTAAATCTGCATACACTTGGCGAGGGGCTAGGGTCAGAAGCAACCTGCCGACCGCCTCCCAAGATCGTCCCGGACAATACTTTTTTCCTAAACGCCCCGCCACCGCATCAAAGTATCGCTTCGACTTCTCCTGCCTTTGACCCAAGACGCGCCGCAGCGCCTCTCCATCCCGTCCGTGTGTTCCTAACTCACTTTCCGCCCCTTCCGCCAAAGACCAAATCTCCCTCCCCATCTCCGCCCTGCGATAGTAAGCCTTCTGCCCCTCCCTTCGATCCCTCAGCAACCCCACAGACTTCAATTGAGATAAATGATTTGAAATTCTCGACTGACCAACCCCCAAAACCTCCTGTAACTCCGCTACGGAGAGCTCATTTTCACGCAAGGCTGCAAGAATCCGTAAACGGGTCGGATCCGCTAAAGCCCCTAAAAGCCTGACTCGGTTACTCATACCTCTATTACATTCATCATCTTATCATGATATATCAATATTTATTCTTGCCCTGATTCGCTTATAAGCTAAAGTGATCCTATGCGCGGTAACTACATCTTCTCATCCGAGTCGGTTGGCGAAGGCCATCCCGATAAGGTTTGTGATACCATTTCGGACGCAGTGCTCGACTCTTGCCTCCGTCAAGATCCCTCCAGCCGTGTCGCCTGTGAAACTCTTGTAAAATCGAACCTCGTTGTCGTTGCAGGGGAAATTACCACCCGCGCCAAGTTCGACTACGATCAGCTCATTCGAGCCACCATCCGTGAGATCGGTTATACCCACGATGATGATGTCTTTCATGCCGACCGCGTCCACATCATGAACGCTCTCACCGGCCAAAGCCCCGATATCGCCCAAGGGGTCGATGCCCGAAAAGTCTCTGGAAAAAAAACCGCCGAACAAGGAGCGGGCGACCAAGGTCTCATGTTTGGCTACGCCTGCCGCGAAACCCCCGAGCTCATGCCAGCCCCAGTCATGTTCTCCCACCGCCTCGGTCGTGAACTCAGCCGAATCCGTAAATCTGGCAAAGTCCCTTGGCTTCGCCCCGATGCCAAAACTCAAGTGTCCGTCGAGTATCGCCACTCCAAACCAGTCCGCATCACCGCAGTGGTCGTTTCCACGCAACACGCGGCCAACGTTTCCCACCGCCAAATCGAAAAGTTTATTACCGAAAAGCTGATCCGCCGGGTTCTCCCCTCCTCTATGCTCGACAAAAAAACCGAGTTTCTCGTCAATCCCACAGGGCGCTTCGTCATCGGCGGACCGGAGGGGGATAGCGGTCTCACAGGTCGCAAAATTATTGTCGATACCTACGGGGGCGCCGGTCGGCACGGCGGAGGCGCCTTCAGCGGTAAAGACCCCACGAAAGTAGATCGCAGCGCTGCCTATATGGGACGCTATGTCGCCAAAAACATCGTCGCCGCTAACTTAGCGGACAAAGTCGAGATTCAGTTCGCCTACGCCATCGGCCATCCCCACCCAGTCTCCGTCTGTATTGATACTTTTGGCACGGAAAAAGTGCCCTTCGCCCGGATTGAAAAAGCCGTTCATAACACCTTTGATTTCCGTCCAGCAGAAATCATTCGCCAACTCCACCTTCGTCGCCCCATCTACTCAAAAACAACCAACTACGGCCACTTTGGCCACCAGGGAAAACCGGCCTACGCCCCGTGGGAGCATACGGACCGTGTCCGTGAGCTCCGTCGTCATGCCGGATGTAACTAACCCCCAAAGGAGAAAGCAAACATGAGCACCGCAACCCTCGAACCCAAAACAAAACAGAGCAAAACCCAAAAACAACTTCCCGAATATAAGGTCAAGGACATCACCCTTGCCGAATTCGGTCGTAAAGAGATCGAAATTGCCGAAAAAGAGATGCCCGGATTGATGTCGATCCGCGAAAAATACGCCAAAGACAAGCCCCTCGCTGGTGTTCGCGTCACTGGCTCCCTGCACATGACAATCCAAACGGCCGTGCTCATCGAAACCTTTGTCGACCTTGGTGCCGATGTCCGTTGGGCCAGCTGCAATATCTTCTCCACGCAAGACCAAGCCGCCGCGGCAATCGCAGCCGCCGGGATTCCCGTCTTCGCTTGGAAGGGTGAGACCCTCGAGGAGTATTGGGATTGCACTTGGAAGGCCATCCTCAACCCAGAAGGTAAAGGCCCGCAGCTCGTCATCGATGACGGTGGCGACGTCACCCTTTTTCTCCACAAAGGTTACGAACTAGAAAATGGCGACGGTTGGGTCAACACCCCAAGCTCCAGCGAGGAAGAAAAGGTCATCAAAAACCTTCTCAAAAAAGTCCATGCGGAACATCCCAATATCTTCCACGCCCTAGTCAAGGAGTGGAAAGGAGTCGCCGAAGAAACGACCACAGGTGTGCACCGGCTCTACAAGTTGCAGGAGCTCGGCAAACTCCTCGTTCCCGCCTTTAACGTGAACGATGCTGTGACGAAATCAAAGTTTGATAACCTGTACGGCTGTCGCCACTCCCTTGTCGACGGATTAAACCGAGCCCTCGATGTGATGATCTCTGGGAAAGTTGCCGTGGTTTGCGGCTACGGAGACGTAGGCAAAGGTTCCGCCCAATCCCTCCGAGGCCAAGGCGCCCGCGTAATCGTCACCGAAATCGACCCCATCAATGCCCTCCAAGCCGCCATGGAAGGCTTTGAAGTCACTACCATCGAAGACACCCTCGGCCGAGCCGACATCTATGTGACCACCACCGGAAATAAAGATGTCATCACTCTGGATCATATGACGAAGATGAAGGACCAAGCCGTCGTCGCCAACATCGGCCACTTCGATAATGAAATCCAAGTCGATAAGCTCAACGTCCACACAGGTGTTCGCAAGGTGAACATCAAACCCCAGCTCGATAAGTACGTTTTCCCAAATGGTAGGGAACTTTATCTCCTGGCAGAAGGACGCCTCGTCAATTTGGGCTGCGCCACAGGGCACCCCAGCTTTGTCATGAGCGCCAGCTTCTCAAACCAAACCCTCGCGGCACTCGACTTATGGAAAAACCGCACCCTCTATAAGCCGGCCGTCTATGTTCTCCCCAAAAATCTGGACGAGGAAGTCGCTCGGCTTCACCTCGAGAAAATTGGCGTGAAGTTGACCAAACTAACCAAGGATCAATCCGACTACCTTGGCATCCCCGTTGGCGGGCCTTACAAACCGTCCCACTATCGCTACTAGAAACGCGGCGGGGTTCTCGGGTTGGGAACATTCCAAAGATTATCGTAGGGAGAGTACCCCGCCGGTGGCGTGGCCCCCACGGTCTTCTTCGGTTCAGGTTGATTGACCAGCGGGCTGGGCTTCACCTGTGCCGTGACTTTTTTCTCGCTGCCTGGGGGCACAGAGTAAGGGTCTTGGGAAATCTGCTTGTACCCCCCCGAGGGAGACTGCGGCACCTGCCCCGCCGCATTTAATCTGGAATCGTAAGAACCGCTGGGTGGCATAATCGGCTTCGCCCCAGACTGGTAATCCTTTCCTAAGGGTCCACTGCCCTCCGGACCTGTGAAAGAGTCAAACCCCGGGTTCACTCGGCCATCTCCCGAACTCATCGAGCGTGGCTTCACCCCATCTAAACCGGTGACAGAAGGTAACTTCGCCTCATTTTGCCGATCCACACCACGCACACTGCTTTGTGACACCGCTGGCGCACTCATCGATTCACTCCCTTTTTGCAAAGTCGCCTTCTCCTTTTTTTCTTGGGCTAACTTGTCTTGCAACTCCTTCGCCTCTTTCGACTTCTGCTCCTCCATCATAGCCATTTTTTCCTGCTCTTTTTTCTTAGACTCTTGCATCGCTTTCATGTCATCCCCCCAATCTTGCGAAGAGGGCTTTGCCATATCCGCTGCGGGGGGGCGGGGTTGCGGAACCGAACTCGTTGGGCTTGGCTCCACACCAGAAAGATCCGGCTTTGGATTTTCACTTTCCAACCCTTGGAGCTGCGCAGGGGCCTGCGTCGATGGTAAATCCTTCGTAGATTCTGCCGTGGCTCCCTCAAAACCTTGAGCCCAACTCATACTCGAGAAAGCAAAACCAACTAAAGCGATCGATCTCACTCTCATACGGATAAAGTAATTCTCAACCCCCACTCGTCAATCTCGCTCCTTTGAATCCACCCGCCTATTCTTCAACAATGCCCCAAACCGTGGCCTCTTTTCTCTCACATCAGATTCAAAGTCTCGGTCCGCTACGCTTTGATAAGTTCATGGATATATCTCTCTATCAACAAGATGTCGGATATTACTCATCGGGGAAAACCCGAACCGGGGCGCAAGGCGACTTTCTTACGCCTGTATCCACAGGTCCTGTTCTCGGACAACTACTTTCTCAGCAAATCTCAGAATTCGCCAAGTTTCTCAACCATCCACCCTCTTTACATATTGTCGAACAAGGGGCCGACCGTGGTCATCTCGCCCACGACATCCTCACCTCCCTCCTGCAAGACCATCCCCACCTCAACTCCTCGCTTCAGCTTCACCTCATCGAACCCTCCCCACCTCTTGCTCAGCAACAAAAAAAGCTACTTCAACCCCTTTTCTCTAAAATTCCTATCCATTGGCATTCCGACATCTCCTCTCTGCCAACTCAATCGAATCCCACCTTCTTCTACTCTTGCGAACTGATCGATAGCTTTCCCGTTCGCCTCATCCGCTTTCACTCGGGCCAATGGCACGAACGCTTCGTCACCGAAACCAACAGCCAACTCGAATGGCTCGATCAACCCGCCCCACCCGAACTTCTCCAGGAGATCTCCCACTGGTCGATTCCTGCCATCGAAGGTTTCACCGCCGAACTCCGGCCCAGCGTCTGCCCATGGATCAAACTTCTTTCTGAAAAAATTCAACAGGGAATCGTTCTCACGCTCGACTACGGTCTGCCCGCGCCCGAACTCTACCACCCCTCCCGCTCCTCCGGCTCCCTCGTGGCTCTTCGCCACCACTCCTACTCCCCCAGTCCCCTCGCCCACCCAGGCGAGCAAGACCTCACCGCTCACGTAAATTTCACCCAACTGATCGAAGAAGGTAATAGTCTGGGTTTTCGCAGCTTTGGCCCTCGACCCTTTATGTCAGCCCTAACCCACCAAGCCACCTCCCTCCTCCGCCAAAGCTCCCCCAAGAGCGAAAAGTGGACTCGGAACTTTCAGCATCTCGTTCATCCATCATTTTTTGGGCAATCTCATCTCGCGCTTCTCCAAGCAAAAAACCTCCCCCCGACCTACCGCCCCTCCATGTTTCCGATCTAAACTTTCGTCGCCTTCCCTCGCTCCATCAACTCCCTCGCCATCGCCCGCGCCGCCTTTCCCTCACCTCCCAGCATTCGACTCAGCTCTTTCTCCCGACTCTCCCCCTCCACCCGCTCCAATCTCGCAAACGTCCTGCCCTTCTCCACCGTTTTCGTGACGCAAAAATGTGCGTCCGCTGCACCCGCCACCGCTGGTAAATGCGTCAAACACAAGACTTGATGGGTTTTTCCCAATCCTGCCAAGCGCATAGCCACCGCCTTGGCCGTTTCTCCCCCCACATTCGCATCCACCTCATCAAAAATCAAAATCGGTACCTCATCCCTCTCCGCTAAGACCGTTTTAATTCCTAACATCACCCTCGCCAGCTCCCCACTTGAGGCGATCGCTCGCAACGGCCGTGGGGGCTCCCCAGGATTCGGCGCAAACATCATCTCCACCGTCTCTCCACCCTCCGCCCCAAGCGCCTCACTCTTCTGCACCGCCACTTCCAGCCGGCTCTGCTGAAACCCCAATCCCCGCAACTGACCCGTCACCTCCCGCGCAAAGAGAGGAGCCGCCTTGCCTCTCTCCTTACTCAACTTTCCCGCCAAAACCCGATGCGCCTCAACCGCCTTTTTCACCGCCACCGCCAACTCTCGCTCCGTCCCCTCCGCATTGGCTAACTCCCACTGCCTTTTTTTCAAATCAGCTAATTTCCCCAACGCCGCCTCCACACTTCCCCCATACTTTTTTCGCAAACTCAGAACACAATTCAAACGCGCCTCCAGCGCCGCCAATCTCTCCCCATCTAATCCCACCTCCTCCGCCCTACGCTCCCCCTCCCTGACCAACTCCCGCAAAGTCTCCACCACCATTTCATTTTTCTCACGCAACTCCCCCGCCGCTCCATCTAACCTCTCCCATTCCATCAAACTCTTTTGTACTTTTCCCAATTTCTCCAAAACATTCTCATCCCCGCTCTCCAAAATTCCACTCAACTCTCCGGCCAACTCCATAATCCTCCTTCCATGTCCCGCCGCCGAATGATCCCGCTCCAGCTGTTCATCCTCCCCCACCACCAGATTTGCCTCCTCCAGCTCCTTCACCTGATGATCCAGAATCTCCCGAGTCGCCCCATCCGTACCCATTAAATTTTTTCGAAACGCCTCCTGCGCCTCTTCCGACTCCCTTTTCGCTCGCCACGCTTGTCGCACTTCCCCCACCAACTTTTCCAACCCGCCAAAACCATCCAGTGCACCCCTCTGCGCCGCAGGCGAAAGCAAAGTCTGGTGATCGTGCGGCCCATGCAAATCCACCAGCCGATCCCCCAACTCCTTCAGCACCGCCAAAGTCACCGCCGAACCATTTAAAAATTGTCGCCCCGCCCCCGTGCTCCCTACCTGCCTCTGAATAATCAACGTCCCCTCCCCATCCGCCTCAATTCCTTTTCCCTCTAACCAATCCCGAAATCTCTCCGCCCCCCCCAACTCCCCTTCCACCAGACACCCCTCCGCCCCCGTCCTCACCAACCCCCGGTCCGCCCGCTCCCCCAACAGCAGCAAAAATGCATCCACTAAAATTGATTTCCCCGCCCCCGTCTCACCCGTCAAAGCATTAAAACCCTTGCCCAACTCCCAAGTCAGCTCCTCGACCACTGCCAAATTCCGAATCCGTAATCGCCTCAACATGATTCGCCATAGATAGCAGAAGACGCACGGAAGATAGGCAAAATCTTATCTTCCTCACCCCGCCCTCCCCACTCCAATGCAGGTTCGCCACACGCCCCACCCAACGCTATCAGAATCTATGCGCCTCACCTTTTTAGGCACCGGAACTTCCCAGGGCGTTCCCCTCCTCACCTGCTCCTGCCGCGTCTGCACCTCCCCCGACCCACGCGATCGCCGATTTCGCTCCTCCATTTGGATCGAAGAAGGCCCCCTCAGCCTAATCATCGATACCTCCCCCGATTTTCGCTCTCAAGCCCTCCGCGCCTCCATCCCACACCTCGATGCTGTCCTCTACACCCATAGCCATGCAGACCACATCGCAGGATTCGACGACCTACGCTCCTACTCCGTGAAAAATGGAAACCGCATCCCCATCTACGCCGATCCCTTCACTCTCTCCCGCCTCGAAAAAGCTTTCGACTACGCCTTCGACCTCAAAGTCCGCAGCCCCGCTTACGTCTGCCCAGAGCCGCACCCCATCACAGGCCCTTTCTCTCTCGGTCCCCTAACCTTCACTCCCCTGCCCGTACCTCACGGTCGCATCACCACCACCGGATTCCGCGTCGACCTCCAGAACCAACCCCGCCTCGTCTACCTACCCGACTGCGCCGCTGTTCCCCAAGAAATCCGAAATCTGATCCGCAAAATTCCCACCCTCATCATCGACGGCCTCCGCGAAGATCCTCACCCCACCCATCTCACCATCGCCCAAGCCATCGAAATTTCCCAAGATATCCAAGCAGGCCAAACCTGGCTCACCCATCTAACCCACCAAACTCTCCACGCCGAACGGGACGCCACTCTCCCCCCATCCGTCCGTCTCGCCTACGACTCCCTCCAGCTCACGCTCTAATCTTCTCTCCTCACCCTTTTTTCTCTACCTTCGAATCCATGTTTCGTTTCCTTACCCTGCTCGTTTCCCTCCTCTGGATATCTCCTCTCTTTTCCACCCAAGCCGAACCCACCCCTACCGCCGAATCCCAAACGGCTGACCTCGCTGCCCACACGGTCGTGGTCTACAACCGGGCCGACCCTGATTCCCAATCCCTTGCCGAAACCTACGCCAAAGCTCGCTCCATCCCGCCTGACCGACTTCTCGGAATCGAATGCCCCATCACCGAAGAAATCACCCGCATCGAATTCGAAACAAAGATCCGTGAGCCCTTAGACCAAATCTTCGTCTCCCGCGGCTGGCTGAAACGCAGCGAAACAATTCTCCCCAACCCCATCCTTGGCCTGCCCGACAATCTTCCCATCCAACAGTCACAAGATAATCCCATCTGGATCATGGTTCTCATGCGGGGTGTCCCTCTCAAAATCGCAGAAGATCCCACCGT
>CAMBGW010000006.1 GCA_945866245.1 Verrucomicrobia subdivision 6 bacterium
GCAGGGGTTGCAGGAGACTTTGTGTTGGGCGATGGAGACGGTGGAGCCGAGGGGAGCTGTCCAAGCGGGCTCGGTGGAGCCGAAGATGGCGACGGCGGGTTTGCGGAGGAAGGAGGCGAGGTGCATGGGGCCGCTGTCGTGGCAGAGGATGAGGCGGGCGTGGGCGAGCCAGTGGGCGAGTTCAAGAGTGGTGGTTTTTCCCGAAAGATCGGTGATGGGGGAGCCGAGGGATTGAGCGACGGCTTGGCAGGCGGAGCGGTCGTCGGGCCCGCCGAGTAGGATGGGAGTGAGAGAGTGGGATTCTTGGAGGTGGCGGACGACGGTGGCAAAGGAGGCGGGATCCCAGCGTTTGGCGGATCCGTAAGCGGCGCCGGGGAGGATGGCGAGGTAGGGTTGGACGGGGGCGTCTTGGGGTTTGGGGAGAGAGGGTGGTGAGGGGAGTTCCGCTTTTGCTGCAGGGAGGCCGAGGTCTTGGAGGAGACCGAGATATTGGTCGGCAACGTGGACATAACCGTAGGGGGAGGTGCGACGAACAGGGTGATCGGTGAGGAGGAAATTGCGGATGGGGCGGGAAAAACCAGCTCGGTAGGGGATTGGAAGAGTTTCCAGGGTGGTGCGGATAGAGTTGGGAAAAAGAACGGCGGAGGCGGCCTGACGACTTTTAAAAGTGGAGTGTAGGGAGAAGGGAGAACTTGGTGCGGGGAGGTATTCGATTTCAGGCAGGAGGATTGGGGCGAGTGTGGAGAGAGAGGGGGGTCCGACAACGATTAATGGAGCCCGCTGATTGAGCCAACGTTGATAAAGGTGGACGGCTGGGAGTGAGAGGATGAGCTCGCCGAGCCAGTTCGGCAGGCGAAGTAGGTGAGGCTTTTCCGGCGAGGAGGGGGAAGGAATCACCCGGTGATTTCCGGCGTTGGTTCAGCCGGATGCCTGATCCCTCTTAGCGCAAAATCCCAGGTGCGGCGCGTCGGTTGGCGTTATGGGAGGAGTCGGACTCGCCTTCGGATGAGGGGCGATCCTCGCCGTAACCAATGGTGCTGATATTGTTACCACTGGCGCCGAGTCCGATGAGGTATTGGCGGACGGCGTTGGCACGTTTTTCGCTGAGGGCGAGATTGTATTGGGGGGTGCCGCGGGCATCGGTATGACCAGCGATAACGATCTTGGTATTGGCATTATTGCTGAGGTAGTTGGCCAGCTTATCGAGTTTCGGCCGCTCTTTAGCTTCGATGGTGAAGCTATCGTAGGAGAAGAAAACGGTTTCGCTTTTGAGAGTGTCGTAGTCTGCGGTGTCGGGGTTACCCGAACGCTCGGGGAGGGCTTGGTCGTAAATATTGTCGGTGCTGTCTCCGAAGGCCGCACCATCTCCCTTTTTATCTTTGTCGGCGCACCCAGAAAGGATGGTGAGAAGGGCCAGAAGTGAGAGGTAGGTATATTTCATATTTTTCAGCGGGTTGTATTGGGTTCTGTGTTGTTACTCAAGTTATTGGGTACTTTGATAGCCTCCCCTGTAAGTGAGTCAAGCAGAACTAGGGTTCCATTTTGCGAGCAGATGATGTGACGGGAATTCCTTGTCCATGAGGGACTTTCTAGGCCAGAGCCACGACTGACGATGCGGGTTTTTTTAGTTTCGAGATCGTAGACCCCGATTTGGCCACCGCCTGAGGTGATGCTGTAGGCGATTTTTTTTCCATCGGGGGACCAGTCGGGTTCGGTGGTGTAAGAGGATTCGGTATTGAGTTTCTCGGGGGTGCCACCGGTGGGTGAGATGAGATAGAGACCGGGGCTACCTCTTTCATCGGATACGTAGACGATTTGTGCTCCATCGGGAGACCAGCAGGGGGAGCAGTCGGTCCCGCGGGTTTGGGTGAGTCGGGTGGGTTCGCCGCCCGAGGAGGGGAGGGTGCAGATTTCCGGGTTACCGAATTTGGAGAGGCTGAGGGCGAGGGTGGAGCCGTTGGGAGAAAAAGAGGCACCCGTATTTTGGCCGGGGAACTGGGCGATGATGGAGCGTTTCTTGGTGGAAAGATCGATGATGTACGTATCGCGGTAGCCACTTTTGTCGGAGCTGTAGGCGATTTTATTACCCTCGGGGGAAAACTTGGGGCCGTATCCCAAAGCACCGTCTTGGGTGAGTTGTCGGCAGTTCGCCCCATCGATATCGCAGATGTAGATCTCTTTTTTAGAGCTCTTTTTCGGTCCGGAGGCGGAGGCAAAGGCGATGCGGCTGGAGGCGAAACCGGGGGTGCCGGTGAGGGCGAGGATGAAGGCATCGGCGAACTGGTGGGTAGCGCGGCGGGCGTCTCCATTAAAGGAGGAGTCGACTAGGGCAGCGCCACCATTTTTGGGTGTAGCGCGGCCTGAGAGGCCAGCGGGGGTGATGGTACCGGAGAGGGTGAAGGAGGCGGCGGCAGGTTCAACGACACGGCAGGCGCTTGAGCGCTCGAGATCGTTTTGCAGAACTTTGGTCATAGCGGGGCCTTCGGTGCCAGAGATGGGGGAGATGGCGACGTCCACTTTACGAGTTTGCTCGATGACGATGACGGGGGCGGAATCTTGCGAAATGAGAATCGAGGGGGAGAGAAGGAGTAAGAGTAAAATAAAGATCATCGGGAGAGACAAGAGCATGGGAGGCAAAGTGCGAGCGGAAATTTTTCACTCTACGAGCGTGGTTATTCAAAACTTATTAACACAGTTGTTAAGAAAATACAGGCAAGCTGCTTCATTAAAGTGCCTGCAACGAGATTATTAAAACGATTACTAAAACCACGACATAAAGGAGAAACTACAAATGATCAAAAATACCATAGCTACCTTGGCCGTGATTGCGGCCTTCGCCAGCTTGTCCCTCGCGGACAGTGCACCTCAAGCCTCAGCCCAAGACACAAAAAAGATGGTTCAAAATAACTTCGTTGAGACGGCCCAGAAAGGAATCAAGCTCTCTGGGTATGTCGATGCTGGTTATAGCTACAACTTCACGGGAACCACCCCGCAACGTTCCCAGGTGAATAGCCGTTATTTGGGGGACAGCGCGCAAAAAGGAGATTTCAACCTGTATGCGGTAAAAATCGCATTAGAAAAAGCGATGACGTCTGAAAATAAGGCGCAGGCAGGGTTCCGAGCCGATGTGATGATTGGTGAAGACGCCCAGATGTTGATTAATCGTGGTCAGCCCTACAATGCCGGCGGCTCCAGCGTGAATGGTAATTATAACGGACAGGTGAACTCAAACGCACTTTTCTTAGAGCAGGCCTACGTTGATATTCGTGCACCCGTGGGGAATGGTTGGGACTTCAAGGTTGGAAAGTTTGTCACCATTCTTGGTTACGAGGTAATCGAGCGTCCCGCCAACATGAATATCACCTACGGTCAACTTTGGCAGAACGCATTTCCGCTAACCTATATCGGGGTGCTTTCCTCCTATCGTTTTGACGACTATTTAGATGCCAAACTGGGAGTGGTGAACGGATCGAACAGTGATAACAACACCACAGTGAATACAAACAGCGACGGAGTGGCTCTTCTGGCGGCGTTGAACGTGACTGCTCCTAGTGGCAACGCGAACTGGAGCAACAACTTTCAGTACAGCACCGCTTTAGAGAACAACACGAGTTACCAAAATGGCGGGCAACCCACCTCAAGTGCCCCGGTGAACAATTTCGCGTCTCCTGCGAGCGGATATGCTTTGATTTATAATTCATGGGGCAACTGGGCGCCGAAGTTTGCTAGCGACAAGCTTTTGTTGGCGTTTGATTCGGCCCTCGGCAATGCCTCGTGGAGTTCAGTTCAAAATATTACGGTCAATACGACTTGGTATGGAGCGGCGGTTTATGCGAAGTACCAGTTCAATGATTGGTTTAGCTTGGCCAGTCGAGCGGATTATCTAGGCAGCAACAATGCCGGAAAATTTGGGACGCAGGGGGCTATATCGACAAGCTCAGCCGCCAATAGTTTTGCCAACAGCGGGCACGTCACAGGGAACAATTACTGGAGCTATACCCTGACTTCCGCCTTTAACGTGATCGACAACCTGTTGATCAGGGCGGAGTACCGATTGGATTGGGGGTCGGGTATTAACTCTTCGGCCGACACACCTAATAGTAATGCTGTAACGGGAGTTCAATCGGGTGGGCCTTGCCACTATGCTGGTGCTGAAATCGTTTACAGCTTCTAAAGAACGATAGTCTTTGAAACCCCAGGAGGCTTCGGCTTCCTGGGGTTTTTCTTTTCCCTACTCGAGTTTGAACTGGATGATGACGGTGTAGTCGGGCGAGCCGAGACCATTGGGAAGGGGTTTTGCAAGGCGAGGGGTAGAGCGGACCGCCTGTTCAACGGAAGCATCCATGGCGGGATCGCCCGAGGGGCGGGAGATTTTCTGGAATGTGACCGCGCCACTGGGGGCGATCTTAACTTCGACCTCGGTAGAAATCTTTTCTCCAGCGGGGATCGGTGGTTTTTTCCAAGCGGACTGAATCGACTGTTTGATGAGGGCGCGGTACCAGGAGAAATCGTCGGCTACGCCATCGGGTCGGCCAGCGTTGCCCGCTCCGTCTCCTCCTCCGCCTCCCTGTTCGGCTGGGAGTTTGGAGGTGAGACGATTTTGAATGTCGGCAGCGGAGGGGCCGGTTGGGGTGGTGGATTTTTGGGAACTGGTTTTGCTCTCAGCCGCGTGGGTGGATACGGAGACCTTTTTCTTGGTGGTGCTGACTTTGACTTGGTGTTTGGGTGCGGGGGTAGGTTGGGGCACAGGTTGAGGAAGTGGTTCGGGTTTCGGGGTGGGCGTGGGTTCGGGTTTGGCCTCGGGTGTGGGCGTGGGCGGCGTGGGGGTTGGTTCGGACTCTTCGGCAGGAGCTGGCTCGGGTGGCACAGATATTTTTGATTTTTGATTTTGGATTTCGGATGCGGGTTGAGCTGGCGTGACTGGAGCTGGTGATGAGGTGGGGGAGGGCAGGCCGGGGCCAGGGCGAAGGGAGCCAAGATCGATCATCTCGACCGGTTTTATTGGGGCGGGTTTATGGCACTGAGCGAGCGGAAGGCCGAACAACAGTAAGAGGACAAGGTGAACACCGAATACGATCAGAACGGTACGCCGAAAAGGGCGTCCGTGGGGGTTCACTTGCGGATGTCCGGAGTATTGGCGAGGTCGAGGCGGGCGCCGGCGGAGCGGACGGCCTCCAAGGCGCGGAAAATCTTCTCGTAGGGAAGGGAGGAGTCGGCACGGAGGGAGACAACCAGCTCTGGGTCGCGGGCTTTGCGTTGGGTGAGAAGAGGAGTGAGCTGGTCGAGGGTTACTTTTTCAGATCCGAGGAGCACAGAACCGTCCTTGGACAGGGTGAGGGTAAGTATCGATTTTGGATCGGGCATGGTGGTGGGGAGGGAGGTGGTTGCTTTAGGAAGATCGACCGGGAGTTGTTGTTCCATCAAGGGGGTAGTGATCATAAAAATAATGAGTAGGACAAAGACAAGGTCGAGGAGGGGGGTGATGTTGAGTTCAGCCAAAGCGTGGCCTTGGGAGTGGGAGCGAAAAGAGCGTCTCATGAGCGCGGGGTGAAGCGGTGTTCAAAGACCGCGGCACATTCGGCGGCGAAGTTTTCCATCTGAATGTTTTGGCTGCGAATGGAGGTGGTGAGAAAGTTAAAGCCGAACATGGCGGGAATGGCTACGAGAAGGCCGACCACGGTGGTGATGAGGGCGCCGGAAACGCCCGGGGCCATGGCGGCGAGGCTGGCTTGACCGGCCATGGCGATTCCGCTGAAGGCATCCATCACGCCCCAAACAGTGCCGAGAAGACCGAGAAATGGGGCGCCACTGACAGCGGTGGCGAGGAGGATGAGGTTGGATTCGAGTTTGAGGGATTCTTCCCCAACGGCACGATCCATTGCGGTGCGCACAGAGTTCATACCTGTCTCGCTGATCGAGCGGGCAGAGGCGAGTCGCGCGGCGAGGGTGGAATCGACTACGGAGGAGCCGGTGAGGTGGAAGCAGAGCTCTTTCGCACCCGCGTGGTAGATGACGGCTTGAGGGGAGTCACCGGGAGGTCGGCCTGAGAGGTAGGGTTCGAGGGGCTCGGTAGCCGAGCGAAAGATGGGAAGAAAAGCACGGGTTGATTTAAGAACGGCATTGAGTTGAACCCACTTCGACCAGATGACCGACCAGCTAAAAATGGATCCGAGCAGTAGGAGAAGGAGAACAGCTTTTCCGGCCAACTCGCAGTGCTCAAAAGCGTAGAGGATTCCGGAGGTCGCGAGCATGGAATGGATATAAGCAATCGAGGGCCGGAGACAAGAGAGGAAGGTGAAATGATCTAGACAGTTGAGACTGGTTGCTGGGGCAAGATTGACTCCCCTACGTATCAGGAGCATTCTTATGGTGCGGGGTGGAGCAGCCAGGTAGCTCGTCAGGCTCATAACCTGAAGGCCGCAGGTTCAAATCCTGCCCCCGCAACGATTTTTGGATGTATCAAGTTTACGTTCTTAACAATACAGCAGGCCAAAAATACATCGGCCTATCAAAAGACCCTCAGGATCGTCTATTCCAACACAATTCCGGTGAATCCCGTTGGACCAAAGGCAAGGGCCCCTGGAAGATTGCTTGGACAAGCAAACCCATGAACCTCTCCGAGGCCAGAAAACTCGAAAACAAACTCAAACGACAAAAAGGCGGTTTAGGTCTTGAGACCCTGATCCACCTAGACGGCTCATAATCCCGCATGTGCGGGACCGTAGGTTCAAATCCTGCCCCCGCAACGATTTTTAGGTCTGCTTAGATAACTGCGCCAGACAGTTCCTGACCCGGCAGATGGTCTACTTTACCTTTAGAAACGCGGGTAGCTCTTCGATTCCAAAATCGGCAAGGATTCGTCCATCGATATCGAGGACTGGGGCTTTGCTTTGGCCTGAGAGCTCTTTCATCTCCTTAAAATAAGCAGGATTCGAACGAACTTCTCGGCGTTCGTATTTTATGCCCAGTTTGTGGAGCTCGGACTCTGCCTCGTCACACCACGGGCAACCTTCTTTGACGTAAAGGACAGCGGACACGGATCGGGATTAAGCAGGGACAGCTTCCCGGGATAACTTCTTCTGAGAAAGGGCGGCTTTGACGAGATTTTGCCCGAAGTCCCAAAGGGGGCCGGGGAATTTGCCAAGGTCGCTGAGAACGTCGTCGAAGGCGTGAACAAAACGATCGATCTCTTTTTCGCCGATGATCAGGGGAGGCAGGATCTTGACGATGTCGGAATTGTGGGCGGCAACTTGAGTGAGGATTCGGTGTTTTTGCAGAAGAGGGGTCACGATCATTTGAGGGAAGAGGCCTTTGTCCATGGCGTGAATGGCCTTCCAAGCGAGTTTGAGTTTCAGGGAGCGGGGCTCCTTAAACTCGATTGCGATCATCAAGCCTTTGCCGCGGACTTCAGAAATCACGTCGTGTTTTTCTTGAAGATCGCGGAGGCGGGACATGAGCTGTTCTCCTCGAAGGGCGGCGTTTTCAACGAGGTGTTCGTTTTCGGTCACGTGGAGGCTGGCCAGTCCGCAGGCCATGGCGAGGTTATTGCGACCGAAGGTGGTGGAGTGAGCGACACAACGATCGAGGCGGGAAAAGATGCCTTGGTAGATGGGCCGGCGCATGACCACGGCCGCGCAGGGAACGTAACCTCCGGAGAGGGCTTTTGCTAAGGTGACGATGTCGGGATCGAGGTTCCAATGTTGGAAGCCGAACCATTTTCCTGTTCGACCCATGGCGGTCTGGACTTCGTCGGCAATAAAGAGAGTTCCGTATTTACGGCAAAGTTCCTGAGCGGCGGGGAAGTAGTCGTCGGAGGGATATTTGACTCCCTTTCCTTGGACGGGTTCAAAGATGAAGGCAGCAATCTGGCGGGATTTCAGTTTTTTCTCGAGATCGGCGAGGTCGCCGAACTTTACAAAATCGGCACCAGGGAGGAAGGGTCCGAACGCTTCGCGGAAATTGCCGGAGTGGGTAATGGAGAGGGCTCCAAAGGATAGGCCGTGGTAAGAGCCTTCTTGGGCGAGGATGCCGGGGCGTTGGGTGGAAGCGCGGGCAAATTTCAGGGCACCTTCGACGGCTTCGGTTCCGGAATTGCAAAGGAAGCAGGCATCGCGGGAAGGGCCGAGTTTTTTGACAAGGGCTTCAGCGAGGAGACCGGAGAGAACGGAGCAGTCCATCTGCACCATGTTGGGGAGGTCGAGTTCAAGGACGTCACGAATGGCTTTTTGAACCGTGGGATGATTACGGCCGATGTTGAAAACGCTGTAGCCGCTGAGGAAGTCGAGGTAGTCCTTGCCGTCGAGGTCGTAGAGGTAGGCGCCTTCAGCGCGGGCATAGATTTTATCAAAGCCGATGGTGCGTTGAACCTTTACGAGAGTACGATTGACGTACTTATCGTGAAGCTCGTAGTTCTCCCCCAGACGAGTGAGAACCGTGTCTTTGAGATCGAATTCGGACATGGAGATCATAGATAGCGGAAAATGAGGGAATCGCAAGAAACAGGTACTTTATTACTACTTTTGTAAAATTTCGCAACCGACTTAAGTCGTTCATTCATAGGGCTTATATCGGGCCTAGATAAGGTGTGCTTATGAGCTTAATTGCATCCGCCGAATAAGTCTTATTTCGAAAGGCTTGTCATTTGCAAATTTTTCTTTGCCCCCTAACTGTATATTTATGCATCGGGCAATTTTTTTACTCTTAAGCCTTTGGTTGGCCGGATCTCTTTCTCTTGAAGCTGAAACTGTCAGTGCTTCATTCGACGCAGACACCTACTACTTTACTCAAACTTACAACACGGCGCGCACTAGCTCTAACAGTGGAACATTTCACGTTGGAATGCATATCCTGAATACGAATCCTAATTACGACGGACATTTTAATTTTGCTGGAATCGAATTTTCAGACCTTTCGGGATTGAGCACTACGGGCCCTAAGTTTCTTCAGCTCAATCTAAAAGACTTTAAGACCCCTGGCGCCATTGTTCCTGGCTTTCAAGGCCCCCCTTCATACGACTATCTTTCAACTGGCAGCTTTCGACTTGCGGTGGTTGCTCTAGGCGCAGATTTTTCGCAGAGCGAAACCGCTACTCTTTCTACTTGGTATCAAAATAATCTTTTCGGCAGGTCGAGAATCGCCGAGGTGAATCTTACACAAGCTGGACTGGTGCAAATTGATGTTACTTCCACCGTCAACGGATGGATTTTAAATCCAACGACAAACTTTGGCTTTGGTCTCGTTGGCACTACAAGTTCCCCTCTGGCTACAACCGCCCGATTTTATTCCATGGAGGCTGCGGGGAATCTGGGGCCGGTTTTGATTCCTGAGCCTGCAGTCGGATCACTGCTGGCTTGCGGTTTTGCAGTGGCCCTTGCGAATCGGCGTCGCCGTCGATCTTAACCTGCTATTTTTGATGATGCAGTTTGCTCCATCAAATCGAAAGAAGGCTTTTACATTAGTCGAGCTACTCGTGGTTTTTGTGGTTGTGGGACTCCTAGCGGGTTTGGCCACACCAGTTTTAGGGCGGGCACGGTTAGCTGGACAGCAAGCGTCTGAGACAGCTGCGGCAAAAAGTTTAATTACGGCCTATCTAGCAGCTGCACAGGACCAGAATGGAGTTTTACTTAAGGGTTACGATGAGGAAGGAGAGGCCTGCGACAGTAAAGGAAACCAATTTCAAGTGGGAAGCAGTCAGGCTTTAAGATGGCCTTGGCGTCTTGCCCCCTACTTAAACTACCAACTTGAAGGGGCTTTGTTAGTAAACGAAAGAGCGAACGCTCTAGACCCGAGTGATCCAAATCAGAGCTACTTAGTCAGTGCGTCTCCGAGTCTTGGGCTGAACTCGTATTTTGTTGGGGGCCACGAAAATGGGCAGCCGGCCTACTCCTATGTGACGAACGGAACTTGCGTGACTCGGCTTGCCCAAGCGGTGAAGCCCTCCCAGTTGATTGTTTTCTCCTCAGCAAGGGGTGTCGATCCTATGAAAGGCAAAAATGTGGATGGATATTACTATGTGACTTCACCGCAATCCTCGCCCAAGTGGCCATCTGCTTGGAGCTCAAGTGGGTCGGCGAAAGCTTATGGACAAGTCAGGCTAGCGTATTCGGAAAAGGCGGTAACGGCTCAATTAGATGGCAGCGTATCTTTGCTTAATTTTTCTGAGCTGCGGGACATGCGTCGTTGGGCAAACGAAGCGGCTCGCCAAGATAATCCGAACTGGAAGCCGTAAATCAGCCGGCGTGGATGGCGTCGTCGAGGGACGAGATGGCGTCGAAGGTGGCTTGCGCGGCAGAGACCATAGAGTCCTGCTCGGTCGGTGACCAAGAGATCGCATCCATATCGGAACGGAATTTCATCCAGATCGGGCGTTGCTCCTCCCCGTGTGGATCGAGATAGCGAAGGGCGGTCACCCCTTTTTCCTTAAGCGCCTTCGAGATGTAACGAGCGCCATTTTTACTGCCCTCGAAGACGTAAAAGATCCCCATAAGAGTTGCGGGGGAAGCTTGGAGGATGGATTGGATTAACTTTTGCGCGCCGGGAAGGGGTTGGATCGAATTGAGGTTGGTCTTGAGCTGGGCAAGGTCGGTTTCCAAGTTTTTCGTTTGGTAAAGAGAGGGAAGATTGAGGGAGGCAAGGCGGGAGTCGATCTTGTGAGCACGGTCGGTGGCGGATTCAAGTTCGCGGTGAATGAGCCAGCGTTGCCCGAGGTATTTTTGGTATTGGGCTTGGCCGATCGAGCCATCGATCAAAGCAGCCTCCAGCGGTTTGGACTCAGCGACGGCGTGTTGGGCGGCTGTGCCTGCCTTAAGTCGGGCCATCACTCCTTGAGGGTTGGTGGACGTCATTTTGCGCAGCTTCCGATGATGAGTCCTGGAATCAAAAGCCAAAGAATCCCTTTGGCAAGAAAGAGAGCGACGACGATGAGGCCTGCCGCCTTTCCATACTTAGCAAAGCGTTTACGGATGAGAGCAGAAAACATAGCTCCATAATGGAGTGGTTTGGAACTGAGGCAAGGGGAAGGTGACCGAGAGCCGAGAGACTCGATTGGGATTTACAGATTGGTGCGACCGAGCTGATTCAGTTTTCGGCCATCCGAGTTGGAGGGGAGAGCGGCGGCAGGATCGCGCATCGATTTCGGAACAAAATCTGGAATCCCCACGCCTGGAAAGGCAACATCGCTGTCCTGAGAGGGGTTGCTCGAAGTTGCAACGGGCTGGGGTGGGGCAGGCTGGGCCCCGTTAAATACGGCACAGACTGCACCTGACTTCGTTTGTGCAATTCCAACACCACCGAGGGTTGTGGAATCGCGAAGAAGATTTCCGCGGTGACCCGAGCTACTCATCCACGCATTGAAAATAGATTTCGCTGAGCCGTCGTTTACCGGGCCATAGATGTTTTCTGAAAGATTTTTCCACCCATTTGCGTTCAGCAGGGACTTGGTAAGCGGGCGATGTGTTTGGCTGTTTTTGGAGGCCATAGTTTCGGCCCACCGACTTGCCAGCTGGTCGAGAGTGCTGTTGCGGGTGAGAGGATGGAGACCCGCCTTGACCCGCGACTGGTTGATCATCAAAAAAAGGTCGTCACACGTATCGGCATGAGCAAGAAGTGTTCCAGCAAGGAGGATGAGAAGGGCGCGGGACAGCACGATGGATTACCAGAGGAACCAGTTTTTTGTCAGGAGGACGTAGATGGCCAGACCGAGGTTGGCGGCGGCGTGGAGAGTGATGACCGCTCGCAGGGATTTTGTTTTGCAGAACCACCAACCGGCGATGAGGGCAAAGAGAGTGGCGGATCCGAATTCAACGTGGACCATGGCAAAGGCAACGGTGGTGATATAAAAAGAGAGGGGTTGAAAAGTCCCAAGTGGAACTTCTTCAAACTCTGGTTTGATAATGGTCCGCATGAGGAAGCCACGCCAAAAGAGCTCTTCGATGATGGGGACGACGAGGACGGCGCCAAACATGCGAAAGGCAATGGAAAGGAGCCCGGGCAAAAGACCGAGTTCAAAAGCGGCGGCGAAAGGGAAAGTGTTGTCGCGTTCTCCGGAGCGGGGCATCCATGGATCGAGAGCAATCCAGAGAACAATTGCGCCGAGGCCAAGAAGGACGGAGTCGCGAACGCGGGGCGGGGCAGGATCCTGCCCGCGGTATCGGGGTCGGAGCCACAAAAGAAGTGCGAAGACGGCTAGGGAGCAGACCCCGTACAGCCACCAACTGTGCTGGGGAAAACTTTGGCGAAGGTAAAGGAGCCCCATAAAAAGGGCGAAGGGCGCGACGAAAGGGAAAGCGGGACCTTGCAGAAGACCTTTCATGAGAGTTGTCCCAGGGCATGAGCTGCGGCGGTGGATTCGGCCGATTTACGGCTGCGGCCGGTTCCGCGACCAATCTCTTTTTCCTCAAGAAGTACGCGGATGGTAAATATTTTTTCGTGGTCGGGCCCCACCGACTCAACGAGATCATAAACGGGGACGGGTTGGTTACGGGATTGGAGGAGCTCTTGGAGTTGGCCTTTGGGGTTGGCTTGTTCGGCCAGCTTTTTTGCAAGGGTCAACCGCTGTCCGTAGGTTTGGCAAACCCAAAGGCGGGCGGGATCGTACCCAGCATCTAAAAAGATGGCGCCGAGGATGGCTTCCCACGCATCGGCGAGGGCGCCAGGGGATTGGTGAATTTCCTCGCGGGCGGCATCAGCACCCACTCGCAGGAAAAGGGCTAGCTTCAGCTCGCGGGCGAGTTCGGCCAAGGTGTGGCGATTGGCTAGGCTTGCTCGCATGGCGGTGAGTTCCCCTTCGGAGGAGGCAGGGTGAGTTGCGATGAGGAGGTCACTGAGAGCGGCTTGAAGAATGGCATCACCCAGAAATTCAAGTTGTTGATTATCTCCACTGGTTCCAGGGGCTGTGCGGGCGGAGGGGTGAGTTAACGCACGGGCCAAGAGTTCAGAATTTTTAAAAGAGTGGCCGAGGGGGGGGAGTTTCATGAGGAGCGGTTTTTGTTGGAACGAGGATGGAAGCGATCGACGGTTGCCGCAAGTCGGTCTTCATCCACGTGGGTGTAGATCTCTGTCGTGCCGATACTGGCGTGGCCAAGAAGCTCTTGAATGACGCGCAGGTCGGCCCCACCCGAAAGCAGGTGGGTGGCAAAGGAGTGGCGAAGAAGGTGGGGGTAGACGCGGGTATCAAGGCCGGCGGTTTGGGCCGCTCTTTTTACAATTCCCCAAAGGTGAGATGTGGTCAGGCGCCGGCCATGATTTCCAAGAAAGACCTCACCTCCTGATTTGGAGCGAACGAGTTTGGGGCGAGCAGTATCCAGATAGCGGTCGATGGCCTCTTGCGCGGCTTGGCCAAGGAGAACGAGCCGCTCCTTGTCTCCTTTCCCAATGACGCGGGCGCTCCGGCTGGGGAGGTCGAGCTGTTCAATTCGAAGGGAAAGAATTTCGGACGCGCGGAGACCGGCGGCATAGAGGAGTTCGAGGAGGGCGCGGTCGCGAAGGCCCAGTGGAGTTTTCGGGGAAGGGGATTCGAGAATTCGGCGTACCTGATCGGGGGTGAGGGAGGGCGGGAGTTTACGGGAAAGTTTGGGAGAGCGGAGGCCGACCGACATGCTTTTCGGGGTACGGCCCATTCTTTGCAGGTGAGCCCCGAAGCTGCGTAAAATTGAGGTCTCGAGGCGCAGGGTGGTCGGTCCAACGCGTCCTGAAGTACGACGGTAAGATAGGAATTCCCGTAGGTCGTCGGGCTGGAGGGTTCGCCAATCTTTTCCGCTCTTTTTTCGATCCAGCCATTGGGCGAATCGTTCGAGAAGTTTTCTTTGGATCGATTGGGTTCGAAGGGCGTGGCCGCGTTCCATTGCGCCGGAGGCGAGGAAATCCTCGACGGGGCGATGATCGAGTGGGCTCACGCGGAGGGAAGTTTGGGTTCGTTTCCTGTCAGGAGACGGCAAGCTTGGCGATAGCGGTCGAGAGTTCCTTGAATGACTTGAGGAGGAAGAGAGGGACCGGGGGGTTGGCGGTTCCAATCTTTGAGGCTGGATAGGTAGTCGCGAACGAACTGCTTATCGAAACTGGATGGGGAGCGACCCGGGTGCCAATCGTCGGCTGGCCAGAAGCGGCTGCTGTCTGGAGTGAGCAGTTCGTCGATCAGAAGTATGTTTCCTTTTTCGTCCGCACCAAATTCAAACTTGGTGTCGGCCAAGATGATCCCGGCTGTTTGGGCATGTTTTTGGGCGGCGGTGTAGAGGGAGAGGCTACGATCACGAACTTGGCGAAAGATGTCGGTGCCGAGGAGCTGTTTTGCCTGAGCATCGGTGAGGGGAAGATCGTGGCCTTGTTCCGCTTTGGTGGTGGGGGTGAAAATAGGCTGAGGCAGTTTGGCTGCCTCGAGCAATCCTGGGGGAAGAGGGCGACCCCAGGCGGAGCCTTTCTTTTGGTACTCCTCCCATGCACTTCCCGCGAGGTAGCCGCGGATGACGCATTCGACGGTCAGAGGAGTTGCTGAGCGGCAACGAGTGAGGCGGCCGGCATATTTTTCGGGGGAGGGAACGTTGGCGGGGACGTCAAAGCCCAGGACATGGTGAGGGCAGGCGGTGGGGAGGGTTGCAAACCAGAACTGGGAGATTGAGGTAAGGAGGATTCCTTTTCCGGGAATGGGGTTGGGGAGGATGACGTCGTAGGCGGAGATGCGGTCGGTCGCGACAAGCCAGATTTCGTTCTCCCAGCGATAAATATCTCGAACTTTCCCAGATCGGAGTAGATGTGGGGAGGTAGCCATATCTGAGGATGGTAGATAAAAACCGAAAAATGGGGAGTTTTCGATTCAGATGAGGGAGGGGCCCGCCTTGACTATGGGCTGGGTCTGGAGAATACTTTCGATGCGCTTCTTATCGAGAGCAGTGGAGGGGCTGGCCCTGTGAAACTGCGGCAACCGGATCCCATCTTCGGATGGGGTTGTTAGGGTGCCAAACCCAGTCAGGCGCTTTCCCGAAAGGGGGAGTGTCGGAAAGGATGAGAGGATTGGCATTCCGCGTATGGACGCGATGTAATCCACCCATTCTTGCAGGCGAACAGACCGGCCATGACTCGGTTTGAAATCGGTAGGGAACGCAGGCAATGAGATGGCTAGAAAATTTTTCTCAAAGTTAAAGTGCCGTGAGTGTGGCCGGACCTATCCGGCGCAGGCGCTGCATGTGTGCGAATTTGACTTCGGGCCCCTCGAGGCGGACTACGATTATGAGGCGATCGGCTCTGTATTAACCCGCAAATTAATCGAGTCGCGAAGTGATTCGATGTGGCGGTACCGGGAGCTGTTGCCGATTGAGGGGGATCCGACGGTGGGAAAGCAGGTTGGTTTTACTCCTTTGGTCAAGGCGGACCGGCTGGCCAAAGCGATAGGGGTGAAGGCGTGCTATGTAAAAAATGACACAGTGAATCATCCCACCTTGAGTTTTAAAGATCGGGTGGTGGCGGTGGCTTTGTCGCGGGCACGGGAGTTGGGATTCAAGGTGGTGGCATGCGCGTCGACGGGTAATTTAGCAAACTCGGTGGCAGCGAATGCGGCCAGTGCAGGCTTAGAAAGCTGGGTGCTGATTCCGGCGGACTTGGAGCAAAACAAGGTGCTGAACAGTATTGTTTACGGAACGAATGTGGTGGGGATTGAGGGAGCTTATGACGCGGTGAATCGTCTCTGCTCCGAAATTGCGGGAAAGTATGGGTGGGGGTTTGTGAATGTGAATTTGCGGCCGTACTATGCGGAGGGGTCGAAGACTTTCGGATACGAGATCATGGAGCAGTTGGGGTGGAGAATTCCACGCCACACCGTGGTGTGCATGGCGAGTGGTTCTTTGCTGACGAAAATTGATAAATCGTACAAAGAGTTTACCCAACTGGGGTTGGTGGGTCAGTCCGCCTTTGCCATTCATGGGGCGCAGGCGACGGGGTGCAACCCGATTTCGGCGGCTCGAAAGGGGGGAACGGATCTGATTCGACCGGTGCCCCATCCTAAGACAATTGCAAAGTCCCTGGCCATCGGCACGCCGGCGGATGGGTATTATGCGGTGAAAACGATGAGCCGGACGGGTGGATGGGCAGAGGATGCGACGGATGAGGAGATTATTGAAGGAATCCAACTTTTGGCGGAGACGGAGGGAATCTTTGCCGAGACGGCGGGTGGGGTCACGGTAGCGTGTGCTAGGAAATTGGTGGAGACCGGAAAGATTCCGCACGATGAGGAGGTGGTGCTTTGCATTACGGGGCACGGGCTCAAGACGGTGGAGGCTTTGACGGGGCATTTAGGTGCTCCGTCGAAGATTCGGCCAAGTTTAAAAGAGTTTGATGCCTTGCTCTCGTCGGGGCTAGCCAAAGCGAGAGTCAAAGCTTAAGATCTACCCTTATGGCAATTTCCGTCAGCATTCCAACCCCGTTGCGGGCTTTGACCGGGCAGAAAGACACCGTGGAGGTGGAGGCGAAGGATGTGCAGGCCATGTTAGCCACTTTGGAAAAGTCTTTCCCGGGGATTCATGATCGTTTGGTCGATGAAAAAGGGGAGGTAAGGCGGTTTGTGAATATTTACGTCGGGGGTGAAGATATACGCTTTCTGCAAAATCAGCAGACCCCTTTAAAGTCGGGGGATGAGGTGAGCATTGTTCCGGCGATCGCGGGAGGGTAAGGCAATGGCCGAGAAAAAAACCAGCATTCGGTACTGGCTGACTTTTGCGCCAGAGATTGGCAAGAAGCCATTGCTCTATCTGATGAGCAAGAAGTTTGATGTAGAGTTTAATGTGCGATCGGCCACAGCGGATCGGGATGTTTTCGTCATGGCGTTAGAGTTCACCAGCACGCACGAAAAGATCGAAGAGGTGATCCACTGGTTTAAAAAGCAAGGGGTTCAGGTCGAGCCGGTCGAGATCAATACCATCGAGGGGTAGGCGGTGTCATGAAGGTCCTGATCCTTGGGGCCGGAGGATTGACGGGACGATACTTGGTGCGTGAGTACAAACGCAGGGGAATGGAGGCGGTGGCGTACACGAAGCAGGAGTTGGATATTTCAAAGGCGGATATTGCGCGAGATACCTTGGCGAAGGAGAAGCCTGAGCTCGTAATTAATTCGGCCTCGTTAACCAGCCTAGAGATTTGCGAGGGGAATCCTGTTTTGAGCCGTAAGGTGAACTGCGAGGCGCCGGAGGAGTGGGCCAAGGAGTGTGGTCGAGACGGGACACGATTTGTCCATTTGAGTACGGACTATATTTTTGACGGAAAGAAAAGTGCTGCCTACTTGCCAGGAGATCTGGCCTCTCCTCTTTCGAGATATGGCAAAGATAAGGCCGAGGGTGAAAAGAGAGTGCTCCGGGCGAATCCCCACGCCCTGATTGTGCGGTTGGCATGGGTTTTTGGTCATGGGGGAAAAACATTTATGAGCCAGTTACCAGGGATCTTGGCGGAGAAGAAGGTGGTCGAACTAGCGGGTGGAAGAACGGGTTCGTGTACCTATGCGGGGGAGGCGTCACGAATCATATTCGATCTGGCGGAAAAAAGGGCGGAGGGAATCTTTCACGGAGTTCAAGCAGGGCAAACGACATGGAAACAGTTTGCCGAGAAAGCCGTCGAACTGATGAAGGCTGGGGGGCGGAGGGTGGCTTGCGAGGAGGTGCGCGAGTTGCCCCTAGACAAGATTCCTGGCCTTCAAGTCCCTCGGCCCGCGTTTTCCCCTTTGGATATTTCGGAAACAGAGAAGGTTTTGGGTCGAAAAATTCCCCCATGGGAAAAGGGATTGGCGGAATATTTAAAGGAGATTGGGTGGTAAGTCGTGGGTTGTAAAAAGGCTTTCTCTTGGGCAGGGTTCTGTGATGTCTGAAGCAATTTCGCTCCTAGTGATGGCGGCGGGTATGGGCAGCCGATATGGTGGATTGAAGCAGTTGGATCCCGTGGGGCCGGCGGGAGAGGTTTTGTTGGATTATGCGGTATACGATGCGAAGCAGGCAGGAATTTCTCGGGTGGTGTTTTTAATTCGAAAAGATTTAGAGGCGGATTTTCGAAAAGTGATTGGTAAGAGGTATGAGGGCAAATTGGAGGTGGATTATGCGTTTCAGGAGTTGCACGATTTGCCCCAGGGCTTCTCGGTTCCCGAAGGGAGAAAGAAGCCTTGGGGGACGGGTCAGGCGATTTTAGCGGCGAGAAAGGCAATTCGCGGGCCGTTTGTTGCGATTAACGCGGATGATTTTTACGGGAGAGAGTCCTATCAGCTCCTGCACAAGCATCTCTTGTTACCTGGGGGAGAGGGAAGCGGAGAGTTTGCCATGGCGGGATTTCGGCTGGATCAGACGTTATCGGATCACGGAACGGTGACTCGGGGAGTGTGTGTTAGGGATGGAAAAAACTTTCTGGTAGGGGTGGAGGAGTATTTTGAGCTGAAAAAGGATGGAGATAAGGTGAGTGGAAAGTCGGCGCAGGGAGTCCGAGGAGAATTTAAGGGGGATGCGCCCGTCTCGATGAACTGCTGGGGGTTTCAGCCTTCGATCTTTACTTTGCTTCAGGAGGGTTTTGCGAATTTCCTGCAAAAGGAGGGGGGATCTGACAAGTCGGAGTATTTAATTCCGAATGCGGTGGGTGGCTGGATTACGCAGGGGAGGGCGAAAGTGAAAGTTCTGCCAACCGCGGCAAAGTGGGCGGGCATGACCTACCCCGAGGACAAGCAGCTGGTGGCTGCGTATCTACGTGGCTTGGTAGGCCAAGGGGTTTATCCGGATCCTTTATTTTGAGGATTGCGGGTGTAGGTTGGAGAAATGATGCGGCATAGGCAGTTTTGGATGGGGATGGGATTGATTGTCGGGCTGGCGGGATGGTGGTTTTCGGGGCAAGTTGGTGCGATGAGCGAAAAGAAAGATATGAAAAAAGGCGGAGTGGTTCAGGTGCGTTTGATGACGCAGGACGGGAAAGCGGGACCTGTGAGGGAAGTGCCGCAAGTGGTGCGTTCGGACAAAGAGTGGGCGGTTCGACTGACGGTGGAGCAGTTTCGCATTGGGAGAACGGCGGGAACGGAGCGGGCTTTTTGTGGGGCATTCCATGATCACCACGCGAAGGGCGTTTATTTTTGTGCGGGTTGTGGTCTCCCCTTGTTCCGCGCGGGAGACAAATTTGATTCGGGTACAGGGTGGCCAAGCTTTTTTCAACCGTTTGCCGAAGAAAACATTGGGGAGGAGACGGACCAGGCTCTGGGAATGAGTCGGACAGAGGTCCACTGCAATCGCTGTCAGATGCATCTGGGGCATGTTTTTCCCGATGGACCGAAGCCGACAGGGCTGAGGTACTGCATCAACTCCGCCGTATTGAATTTTCAGGAGGAGGGAGTGGTTCCAGAGGTAGCGACAATCGATCTGGGGGCAGGATGTTTTTGGGGGGTGGAGGAGGTCTTTGCCAAGTTTCCAGGGACGAAATCAACGGAGGTGGGGTACGAGGGTGGGGTGACAAAAAACCCAACGTATCGCGATGTGTGCGGACATGGCACAGGACATGCGGAGGTCTTGCGGTTGGTCTACGAAACAAAAAAAACGGATGCAGGGAAAGTAGCGGAATATTTTTTCAAAATTCACGACCCGACAACCCTGAATCGGCAGGGGCCGGATGTCGGAGACCAGTATCGGTCGGCGATCTATTTCACACGGCCCGAGCAGGAGAGTGCGGTGAGAGAGGTGATCGAGAGACTGACGAAGGAGAAAAAGTTTTCGCGGGCGATCGTGACGCAGGTGGATTTAGCGAGTCCTTACACTCGAGCGGAGGAGTACCATCAAAAATATTTTGAAAAGAACGGGGGCGGAGGTTGCCATATTCCGCAGTAAGAAAGTGTTGCGCGGCGGAAAATCTTTCAATTTGTGAATAAGTTCGTTTTTTGAGGCGGCTACTTTGCCTAGGCAAACCCGACCTATTTGCCTTTATTTTAGGTATATACGCACAAAATATAATTTTTTTACAAAGTCTATTGACACGTAAAATTCTTACACTACATCTAGTCACCTTGAACACATTCAACACAACTCAAAGGTGTTGCGGGCTAAACAGGGTATTTACGTATATTAGCGTAAATAATACTAAAAATGGCGTTTGTGGCGGTTTTAGGCCCGACCAAAGCAGACGCTGAAAGGTGGATAGTAATTATGATGCAAACAGAATTTAGTGTGGGCGGACGGAAGTTCGTTCTGGATAAGAAAAAAGCTGAAGCGGCGTTTTCGGGTAAAAGAGTGATTTTGGGGAAAGAGACGATGACCTTCAATCTTCTCCCGCTGAAATATACTTGGGCTTACGACCTCTATCGCAAGATGAAGGCAAATCATTGGGAGCCTGAGGACATTGGAATGGGCAAAGACATTGAGCAGTGGAAGGACAACAAAGTGGTTTCGGATGTGGAACGCTGGATCATTCGGATGGGGATCGGATACTTTTCCGCAGCCGAAGGAATCGTGGGTGATAACATTCAGCACGTCGTTCGGGAATTGGTTACCGCCCCGGAGCTCAAACTGGTACTAGGACGGCATGCGCATGAAGAGAATATCCATGCGGACTCGTTGCTCTACATGATCAGCTCACTGGGAATTAATCCTCATGAGTGTGAAGCGATGTTTGAGGACGTGCAGTCGATCGTGAAAAAGAATGAGTTTGTCACCGGCATTTCGCGGGACTTGCGTCGGGATTTAGACCTGACGAAGGTCGAAAACAAAAGGTTGCTGGCAAAGAACATTTTTGTGTTCGGCCAGTGCATGGAGGGAACGCAGTTTTACGGTCTCTTCGGAATGGTTTTGTCGCTCTATCGGCAGAACAAGTTCCCGGGAATCGGCCAGATGTTCCGCTACACGTTGCGTGATGAGTCGAACCATATTGAGGTCTTCCGCAATCTATTTATGGATCTTGTGGAGGAAAACCGTGACGTATGGAGTGAGGAGTTCAAAGAAGAGCTACGCCAGACCATGGCGACGGCGGTTGAGCTGGAGAAGACCTTCATTAAGGATTGTCTACCGGTGAATGCGGTTGGATTAAGCCTCGAAGATTTCCTCTCTTACATCGATTACATCGCCGATCGGCGTTTGGAAGGTGTCGGCCTCAAGCCTCTCCGTGGGGATGTGGCAAATCCTCTGCCTTGGTTGGCCGAGATGATGGACATCAAAAAAGAGCAAAACTTCTTTGAAGGCAGAGTGACAGAGTATCAGAAGTCCTCCGCGCTTGCCGCGGTGCATGACGACGAACTCTGATTCGGTTGTTCGGAATACTACTAAGGAGAGCTGAATTATGAAGATGGACCCGCGTGATGTAGATGTGGATTTAGCGATGAAGCGTTTTCTCAACCTGCCTGAAGGCAAGGTTGAGGCTTGGGGCCAGTCATTGGATACCGTCGAGGTAGACATGCCCGAGATTGAGGTGATTGATGGGAATTCCCATCACGCGTTCCAGTTGGCGGAGGTGGCGGAGATGGTGGGTCGAAGTCTGGCTCGCTGGCTCAAGGCCAAGGGCCAAGAGTCGATTTTCACCGAAACGAATCGCCGTTGGGTTGCTAAAATTTGTACAGAAGTTGGTCGCAACCTAGCTCGCCAAGCTCTTGCTGAAAGGCCCTTGCGTCTTAGGATCGAGGACTTGCAAACGCTTGTTGAAAAAACTTTGGTGGATAATAACGCGTACGATGTAGCGAGGAGCCTTGTCGGGGAAAGACGGGAGCGTCCACCGGTCGCGCCCGGGCCAGGGGAGCCGGCAGCGTGCACCGTGAAACTGATCCGTCGGCAAGGGCAGACGGTTCCTTGGAATGAATCGAAGATCGAGGTAGCGGTTTGTCAGGCTTTCCTTTCTCTGCGAATGGATGCTACTTCGGCTCCTGATATTGCCCGTGCGGTGACGGGGCGAGTCACGGAATCGGGGCAACCCACGGTTCATATTGAAGAGGTGCAGGATTTGGTTCAGGAAGAGTTGATGCGGGCAGGCCACTATAAGGTGGCGGAGCGGTATATCATTTATCGTGCGATGCGGACGGATCAGAGGGAGCGAAAAGCGCGTGGCGAGGTGGTGAACGTGCCAGCCGAGCCGGCGGAGGGAATGGTGGTGGTGGCCAATGCGGATGGTTCAACCTTTTTGTGGGACGGTGCAGATTTACGTTCCCGAATCGAGTTTGCCTCCATTGGATTAGATCTTTGTGTGTCCGCAAGTGAGATTGAGAAAGAGTTGCGCAGATCGATTTTTGACGGAATGAAGCGAGCGGATCTGAACAACACCATCAGTTTAAATGCCAAGACATTGATCGAAAAAGATGCGGACTTCGCAAAGTTTGCTGGCCGCATTCAGATGACCTTTATTTACGAAGAGGTTTTAGGTTGGGATATCTTGCGGGATGGGATCGGTGCTTTGAGGGAGATCCATCGCAGAAAATTTGCGGAGACGATTCAGCGGGGTGTGGATATTCGGCGCTACAACCCGGTTTTGCAAAAGTATGATCTAGATAAGTTGGCGGCGGCTTTAGATCCGTTGGCAGATTTGGATTTGGACTTTTTAGGGGTGCAAACCCTGTATGACCGTTACTTGATTGTCGACAAACAGGCAGACGTTACGCGGAGGCTGGAGACACCTCAATTCTTCTGGATGCGGGTGGCGATGGGTCTTTTTCACGCAGAGCCAAAGGATCGGGAGGTTCGGGCGATCGAGTTATACCAGCTCTACAAGAGCCGGAGATTTTGCTCTTCCACCCCCACCTTGTTCAATTCTGGAACGCTCCACAGCCAACTCTCCTCCTGTTACCTTTACTGGGTAGATGATTCGATCGAGGCGATTATGCAACGCGGGGTGGCGGAAAACGCCATGCTCTCGAAGTGGGCGGGCGGATTGGGCGGTTCATGGACAAGCGTCCGTGGCACCGGGAGTTACATCGGCGGGACGAATGGGGAGAGCCAAGGGGTCATCCCATTTTTAAAACTCCATAACGACTTGCTGGTCGCGGTGAATCAAGGCGGCAAGCGCAAGGGTTCGGGCTGTGCGTATTTAGAGACTTGGCACAACGATTTATTCGACTTCTTGGAACTGCGAAAAAATACAGGGGACGATCGTCGTCGCTGCCATGATATGAATACGGCGAATTGGATTCCTGATTTGTTTATGAAAAGGATGGAGGCACGAGGAGATTGGACCTTCTTCCGGACGAGCGATGCGGCGGACCTACATCATTTATACGGAAAAAAATTTGAGGAGCAGTACGAGGCGTACGAGAAAAAAGCAGAAAAGGGTGAGATTTGGGGACATAAAGTCCCCGCAATCGAGGTTTGGAAGAGAATGCTCGCGATGCTTTTTGAGACGGGACACCCTTGGATCACCTTTAAAGACGCCTGCAATATTCGCAGCCCTCAGGATCACGTGGGCGTGATCCATAGCTCCAACCTTTGCACCGAGATTACCCTGAATACTGGGAAAGATGAGACAGCCGTTTGTAATCTTGGCTCTGTCATTCTCGATACCCATATTTTGCCGGATGGTTCTTTGGACCATGCAAAATTGAAAGAAACGATCCGAGTGGCAGTGCGGGCCTTGGACAACGTAATCGATATTAACTTCTACCCGACGGAAGCGGCCAAGACTGCCAACTCACGGCATCGTCCGATTGGTTTAGGGGTGATGGGACTACAAAATGCACTTTACATGAAGGGATTCTCTTTTGAGTCGGAAGAAGCGGTGGAATTTAATGACGAGATGATGGAGGCAATCTCCTTTTACGCGTATGAGGCGTCGAGTGATCTTGCGGCGGAAAAGGGCACCTACTCCACTTATCGGGGTTCGAAGTGGGATCGAGGCCTATTGCCGCAGGATACGGTGGATCTTCTGGCAGAGGAGAGAGGATTGCCGGTGGATGTGCCTCGGGGCGGGCGGATGGATTGGAAACCATTACGCGAAAAAATACGCACCCATGGAATGAGGAACTCGAATGTCTTGGCGATTGCGCCGACGGCAACGATTTCCAACATTACGGGAACGTCCCCTTGCATCGAGCCGACCTACAAGAATCTCTTTGTGAAGAGTAATCTATCGGGAGAGTTCATTGTGCTGAACCCTTTCTTGGTGAAAGACCTGAAAAAAGCGGGTCTTTGGAATCAAGAGATGGTCGACCAGCTCAAATATTTTGACGGAGAACTTGGACCTATCGAAGGCATGCCGGAGGAGTTGAAGAAGAGGTACTTGACCGCCTTTGCGGTGGGCTTTGAGTGGATTATGAAGGCGGCGGCAAGGCGACAAAAGTGGATCGACCAAGCTCAGTCGCTGAACTTATTTTTGGGTCAGCCCGACCTCAAAGTACTGTCGCGCATGTATCGGTTAGCTTGGCATCAGGGTTTAAAAACCACTTATTACCTCCGAACTTTGGGGGCATCGAATATCGAGAAGGCCACGGTGAAATTGAAGAAAGAAGTAAGGGCTGGCCTGCAGGAGGCTGAGGTCGCCACGGAAGCAGTGAAGAAGGTGTTTAGTGCGGAGGAGAAATCCGCCTGCTCGATTGAGGCAATGCGTAATGGTGGCGAATGTGAGGCTTGCCAGTAAAAAAAGGACTTGAAGGAAAGCAACTAAAGTTCAGTTTAAGGCTATGAATAAACAACAAATGCAGTTTCTGAGTAATCTTTGTTTCGCATTGGGCTTTCTTTCTATCATTGGCTCGGTTTTGATCTGGTTTTCCGCGGGTGGCCAGTTTGGCGCCCCAGGCGCTGGGGATATGATTGCAGATGCTAAGCGTGCTTACGCCGAGCGATTTGGAATTTTTGTTGGCCTTTGGGCGCCCACGTTTCTAATTCTCTCGAATCGACTTCACCATTACGCCGAAAAGAAATAATTCAGCCTTTTTTCAAAGGTTGGTTTACAGGCTTGGTTCGCCAAGCCAGTAATCTTCAGATCCCTTTGGGGAGTGAGCGCAGGACTTTCACGCCTTCATTGTCGGCTGATAAGACTTTGATTTGAACCGACTCTAGTCCTGCCTTTTCAAGGGAGTCTCGCATGGCTTGGCCGATCGACTTTTCCGATTTAAGGGCAAGTGCCATTACGGTAGGTCCTGCACCGCTTAAGAAGGCGCCCATGGCCCCGAAGCGGCCGGCTTGGGCGATTGCATCCTCCAGGCCTGGCACGAGAGAGGCGCGGTAGGGCTGGTGTAAACGGTCGAGAAAGGCCCCTGTGGCCTCTTCATATTTCTGTTGGAGGAAGGCGGCTGTAATGCGGGAGGCGTTGCGGAGATTGGTCACGGCATCTTGAAATGGGACATTTGCTGGAAGAAGGGAGCGCGCGGTTTGGGTTGAGGTCTCCAGTTTTGGGATGGCGGCAATGAGCTTGAGGCGTGAGGAAACCTTCGCCTTGGCAGCTTTTTTACCACCACAAATCACAAAACCGCCAAGAGTAGCGGCGGTCACATTATCCGGATGACCCTCAAGAGTTGTGGCAGTTTCGATCAACCATGGTAAGTCGAGCGAACGACGATAAAATTTATCGAGGGCGGCAAGTAATCCGATTCGGATGGTGGCACTACTTCCCAAACCGCGGGAGGAGGGAACAGAGCCACGGACGAGTAGGCGGTAGTTTTTATAGGGCAAGGCGCGGGCCTGATGGTAGGCCTCAATAATCTTGGTTGCGAAGGGGTCAGGGGTGGTGGGGTTGCCGGGCTCAATGCTGATGTAGTTATAGAGGTTGAGTGCAAGGCCGAAGGTGTCGAAGCCAGGGCCAAGGTTGGCGGTTGAGGCTGGAACGCGAATCCAGAAAGGAGGTTGGGAGGATTTCACAAGGGTGGTAACCGGAAGAACTTTTCCGCAGCGGAGGTCGTTTCGCGAGCGATTTCTTTTAGAGATTGGCCTCGGAGGGAGGCAACTTTCTCGGCAATCGTGCGAGTGAAGGCAGGTTCGCACCGCTTCCCTCGGTGAGGCTCGGGGGAGAGGTAGGGGCAGTCGGTCTCGAGAAAGAAGGAGCCAGTGGGAATCTTTTGGACGCAGGAGTGAAGTTCCTTGGCATTTTTAAAAGTGACGATGCCGGTGAAAGAGACGGAGTGGCCCATATGGATCAGCTCTTCGGCTTGCGAGAGGGTGCCAGAAAAGCAGTGAAAGACTGCCTGGATCCGCCCGGTGTAAGGCCTGAGAGTGCTGATGGTATCTTCCCAGCTATCTCGCTGATGAATGACAACGTTGAGGCGAAGTTGTGCGGCAAGATCCAGCTGTTGTTGGAAAAAAATCGCTTGGCAATTCTTCTCCTCAGCGTCTGCTAGGAAAAGCTCCTCACTTCCTGGGTGTGTTGTCCCGGTGAAGGATGAGGAGGAGGCAAAGGGAGCAGAGGATTGGCTGGGCAAGCGATGGTAATCGAGACCGCACTCCCCAAGCGCAACAACTTTGGGGTGGCGAGCGAGCTGAGATAGCTCCTCGATGGCGGAATTTGACTCCTGCCTTGCCTCGGAGGGGTGGATTCCGACCGTGGCGAAGACTTGGGGATAGGTATCTGCGAGGTCAAGGGCAGCGCGACTGGTTCGAAGGGTGGTTCCAATGGAGATGAGGCGTGTCACACCCGCTTCAAGAGCCCTTTGGATTATCTCGGGACGGTCTGCCTCAAAGTCAGGAAAGTCGAGGTGGCTATGAGTATCGATCAACACAGCGAGTTCAATGTAAAGGACAACTGCAAAAAAAGGAGGCTTTTATAAAACAATTTCTTTTCTCGATACCCGAGGAGAAGGTAAAAAGTTCGGATGAATCGCAAAGCTGCCTTGGACAAAGAGATTGAAAAGACGAGCCCAGAGGGTGGCGGGCCAGTCGAAATCGAAAACCGGTCTCAGGAGTGTGGGAGGATTGTGACGAGGCTACTGGATTTGGTTGATCGTCACGTGGCATCGCTCGCGAAAAGTGGGCTGGAGATTGGCTGGGCGGATATGCAGCTGGTTTTATTGGCTCTCGAAGCGGACGCAGATGGCAGGGATGTGAACCGCCATTTAGATGGAGGAGATGAGATCGCGGCTTATGTTAGGCGAAACCTTTTCGACGAGCTGGTGGGGGAACCGAGCAATATATTTTATACGACGAAAGTGGACGCCAAAACGGTTCGATATCAAGCGCTGCCTAAAGATTTCTGGAAGGAGTGTCTCGCGCAGCTGAGACACCA
>CAMBGW010000007.1 GCA_945866245.1 Verrucomicrobia subdivision 6 bacterium
AAGGAGGGGGCGGGCGAGGGTGGAGTAGAGTTTCATTTGCCGATACAGAATTGGGAAAAAAGGCGGTCAAGGACATCTTCCGATGTACCAACTCCAAGGATGGACTCGAGGGACTGAAGGGCAAGTCGGAGATCGGAAGCGACAAGCTCGGGGGCGGTTTGATTTGAGAGTGAGGCGGAGGCGCAGGCGAGTGCCTCGGCGGTTCTTCGTAGGGCGTCTTCGTGGCGGGAGTTGATGGCGATCTCATCCGCACCTGGTGTGGCGAGGTCGGCGGTGAGGTGTTGGGAAATCTTACTTCGTAGAGAGTCCAATCCTGCTCCCGTCTGGGCGGAGACAGTGAGGCCTGAAGTCTTTTGCTTGGGGGGAAGATCCGCTTTCGTGAAGATAGGAAGAACTTTGGCTCCAAGGGGAGGCCACTCTGCGGCACAGGGATCAGAAGATTGTGTGGAGTCGATAAGAGCTAGCACTAAGTCGGCTGTTTTCATGGCGGCTCTGGTTCGCGCCATACCCTCTTGCTCTAAGGGGTCGGAGGAGGGGCGTAGACCAGCGGTATCAATTAAGCGGACGGAAAAGCCGGCGAGAAGAATCGACTCCTCGACCGTATCCCTTGTGGTCCCTGGGATGGAGCTGACCAGAGCACGATCGAGACCGAGGAGAGCATTGAGGAGGCTCGATTTTCCGGCGTTTGGGGGGCCGGCAAGGACAAGTCGGTATCCGGAGCGGAGTCGATGACCCAAGGGGGCGGTTTCAAGGAGTGAGGCCACCGATTTCAGAAGGTCTTTAATCTCGGAGCGAAATCCATCCCCGACTTCGGGTTGGATATCTTCGTCTGGAAAGTCAATCCACGCTTCAATTCGAGCCAGAAGTTGAAGCAACTTTTCTCGATCAGCCATTAGCCGTTCGCTCAGTCCTCCGGCGAGTGCTCTTTGTCCGGCGAGCAGGGAGCGGTTGGAGCGAGCATGCAGAATATCGAGAACAGCTTCCGCTTTGGTTAAATCGATCCGCCCGTGGAGAAAGGCACGCTCGGTGAATTCGCCTGGGCGTGCAGGGCGTCCGCCGAGGGAGTAGATGGAGTTGAGGATGCTTTCAATGATCAAGGGATTGCCGTGGCAGGTAATTTCCACAAGATTTTCCCCAGTGTAAGATTTTGGATTAGGCCAAGTGGTGATGACGACTTCATCCAGAGTCTTTGTGTTCTGGCTTAGGCGGGTGGGAAGAGGATTCTTTGGGGTCAGGGTTGCGCCCGACAAGGTTTCGGCGATTGAGATGGCGAGGGGGCCGCTGATGCGGATCAGGGCAAGGGCTGAGACCCCCGGGGGGGTAGAGCAGGCGGCGATGGTATCTTTTTCAAAAGCCACAGGAATAACACAATGGCAAATGAGTGAGCCCTTGGGCGAGTCCTACTTATGGGGACGGACTTCGGGACAGAGGTAGGGTCAGGCCCTGGGACGGGGGTAGGGTCTGACCCCTAGGCAGGAGGGCTGGTCTGCGGGGGGGTGGGGGGGTAAGAAAGAGGGATGGAAAATATCGGTGAAACCATTCTGGTGACAGGTGGATGCGGCTTTATTGGCTCAAATTATGTCAGGCATCTTTTAGAAACATCCCCGCAGGTTCAAGTGGTGGTTTTGGATAAGCTGACCTATGCAGGGCATCGCCCCAATTTAGAGCAGGAGGAAAAGGGCGGAAAATGTGAGGTGGTTGTGGGAGATATCGCCGATGAGAAAACTGTGAAGGGGCTTTTTGCGAAACACCATTTTACTTCGGTGGTAAACTTTGCTGCCGAATCTCACGTCGATCGCTCGATTGATGAGCCGGCACCCTTCCTCCATACAAATGTTTCAGGAACGTTTACCTTGCTTGAGGCATCCCGGAAATATCTGGCTGAAACCAAGGCCAAGGGTGCAAAGGCTTTTCGTTTCATTCACCTCTCCACCGATGAGGTCCACGGCTCCTTGGAGCCATCCGATCCTCCTTTTCGGGAAAGCTCCACATTTGCGCCGAACAGTCCTTATGCGGCCTCGAAAGCGGCGGCCGACCATCTCTGCCGAGCCTATTTCCGAACTTATGGGCTGCCCACAATCGTGCTGAGGCCCTCGAATAACTTTGGGCCGTATCAGTTTCCAGAGAAATTGATTCCCTTGGCGATCTTGCGAGCTTTGGCGCAGGAGAAAATTCCGGTGTATGGGGATGGGATGCAGGTAAGGGATTGGTTGTATGTGGAGGATACAGCACGCGCTGTGGAAGCGGCACGCCAGCGAGGCAAAGTGGGAGAGCCTTATCAAGTAGGTGCTGATATGGAGAAGGACAACCGGACCGTTCTTGAGGAAATCTGTGGTCTTTTAGATCAGCTACGACCCCGGGCCGGCAAGAGACCTTATCGGGATTTAATGGAGGCTGTGGCCGATCGCCCGGGTCATGACCGTCGCTACGCTACAGATGCCTCTAAATTCAGGAAGCACACCGGTTGGTCGGCCGCCACATCCTTTTCCGCCGGGCTTGAAAAATGTGTGCGCTGGTATTTGGAGAATTCAAAGTGGTGTGCAGCAGTTCAAGCCAAAGGTTATTTGGGGGAGCGATTAGGATTATCTGCCAAGTAGGAGTTATTTTCTGTGGCCGAGCAGTATGACTATCTAATCGTTGGGGCGGGTTTTGCTGGAAGTGTTTTAGCAGAGCGACTGGCTGAAGACTCAGGAAAGAAGTGTCTGGTTGTCGACCGAAGAGGGCATATTGCTGGCAACGCCTATGATGAGGTGGACCAAGCAGGTATCCTGATTCACAAATATGGACCGCACTACTTTCGTACGAACTCGAATAAGGTTGTCGATTACCTGAGTCGCTTCACAGAATGGCACCAAGTTTCTTATCAAGTTCTTGTGTGGACGGATGGGAAATATTGGCAGTTTCCGATTAACCTCAACACGTTTGAGCAGTATCTGGGCCGGCCTTCCACGACAGAAGAGATGGAGGCAACGTTAGCCAAGTGGAGGGAGCCGATTTCGAATCCGAAAAACTCAGAAGAGATGGTGTTATCCCAAGTCGGAAGAAAGTTCTATGAGATGTTCTTCAAAAACTATACCCGCAAACAGTGGAAGAGGGATCCCAGCCAGCTCGACGCATCGGTTTGCGGCCGAATCCCGGTGCGCACGAATCGAGATAATCGTTTTGTGACCGATACTTTTCAGGCTCTTCCCCAGGGCGGTTATACAGCGATGTTTAAAAAGATTCTGAATCACCCCAAGATTACGGTGAAGCTGAACCACGACTATCGGCAGCTAGGGCAAGACGTTACCTATGGACATATGATTTATACTGGGATGATTGATGAATACTTTAACTTTTCGGAGGGCAGGCTCCCGTATCGCTCGATGCGATTTGAGCCAGAAACATTGCCGGTGGAGTATTTTCAGCCCGCGATGCAGGTCAATTACCCAAACGATCATGAGTACACGAGAGTGGTAGAGATTAAGCATGCCACAGGTCAAAAAGCGCCCGTGACCACAATCGTCCGAGAGTATCCGGAAGATTTCGGCCCTGGTAAGGAAGCGTACTATCCGGTGCCTGCTCCCGATTCGAAGGCACTCTACGATAAGTACGCCACAAAGGCGCAGGGTGAGAAAGGGGTAACCTTTGTGGGAAGGTTAGCGACCTATCGTTATTACAATATGGATCAGGTGGTCGCGATGGCTCTGACGGAGTACGAGAAACTTAAAGCTCGATAGGTCACGTTAGCAAAAAGTGGCCTAACCGTTCTGTGGGTCGAATTATCGCAGGCCGGCCCCTTGATACCCGACTGGATCGAACTCCACAGAAGAAAAGCCGGCAGCGGTTAAGGCGGGTGTAAGTTTAGCTTGGATCGATGGCTCGCTCAGGCGGGTGGTTTCCTCAGGGGACACCTGAACGAAGGCTTTTTCTCCAAGATGGCGGACTCGGACGATTCTAAAGCCGTGGCTGCGAACCAGCTCTTCCGCTTTTTCAATCGATGCGAGCCGTTGGGGTGTGACAGCGAGTCCAGGTGCTAGACGGGAGGATAGGCAAGGGGAGGCAGGTTTTTCGGCAACTGATAAGCCAGCCTCTTTGGCTAGGGTGCGAACCTCCGCCTTGGTCAGACCGGCTTCTCGAAGGGGGGCGGCCACTCTGAACTGTTGTGCGGCGGATTGGCCAGGGCGGATTTCTTGCGAGTCATCGTAATTTTCCCCGTACGCCAAGACGGCTACTTTGCGGCTTAAGGCTAAGGCCTCCATTTTCTGAAAAAGTTCAGACCGACAAAAAAAGCAACGATTGGGTGGATTCGAGGCGTAGGAGGGATCCTGAAGCTCTTGAGTCGAGAGGACCTGAATCGGTAGGCCGTGTTTTTGCGCGAAGTGAAGTGCGGCTTGGTGCTCGGAGCGGGGAAGGCTTGCGGAGTCACCCAAAATACCGGTGACCTTGGATCCGAGGATTTGGTGGGCGGTCCAAAGAAGAAAAGCCGAGTCCACTCCCCCTGAGTAGGCTACGAAGGCAGAGGGCCAAGTTTGGATTAGCTCCTCCAACCGCTTCTTTTTCGCCGTGAGATCGTTCCTCATGCCAAGTAAACAGCTTATGGCTTGGGTGGCTTCAGGGGGAGTTTTTTACAACATTTTAACTTTCTGATGAAAGGAGGATGATTGGTAGTTCGAGCCGTGATAGAGTGCTGGAGTGTCTGAAAAACTTAATGTTGCTGACCTGCGAAAGAGCTACGAAAAAGCGGAGCTAAGTGAAACCGCTTCCAGTGCGGATCCCTCCGAACTCTTCGATCGTTGGCTGAAAGAGGCGATCCAAGCCGAACTTCCTGAGCCGACCGCCATGACCTTAGCTACCGTCTCCAAGGACAATCGTCCAAGCACAAGGCCAGTTCTGGTCAAAGGGTACGATGAGCGGGGATTGGTTTGGTACTCCAATTATGAAAGTCGTAAGGGAATCGAGTTAGCCTCGAACCCGTGGGCATCTCTGCAATTTCATTGGGTGGAGCTGGAGAGGGTGGTTCGGCTTGAGGGAAGAGTTGAAAAGGTAAGCGCGCAAGAAAGTGACAGCTATTTTCACAGTCGTCCTTTGGATCATCGGATCGGAGCGTGGGCCTCTCCCCAGAGCCAAGTGATCTCAAGTCGCTCCGTTATCGAAAAAGCAGCATTAAAATATACTGCTGAATATCCGAAAGATCCGCCTCGTCCGGGTCATTGGGGAGGATATCGGCTGAAACCGGAGATGTGGGAGTTCTGGCAGGGAAGGAAAAGCCGTTTGCATGATCGCCTACGGTATCGACTGAATGGCAAAAGCTGGGAGCGAGTCAGGCTGGCCCCTTAACCTCTTTTGGGCACTGGTCTAATTGCTGCGTTGGGTTGAGCGAAAGAGTAGAGCAACAAAAAAGGTTACGAGGGTTCCAAAGGTAATCCGCCAAGGAAAGGCGATGAGCGGTAGCCAATCGGGTCGGGGTAAGGGTGGTTGGCCCACTAGCTTCAAAAGATCGGACGGAAGGCCAGAGAGAATCGCCACAGCAAGGAATCCACACCCCATGGCGATCAGATTTCCGCGATCGGATCCTCGTGTTTTTGTCAGAGCTCCCAAAAGGAAGATTCCCAGCAGTGAGCCGTAGGTGTAGCCGAAAATCCCCAGGACGATGGGTAGAATTCGTGAGGATGGGTTGGAAATGACAACCCAAGCGGTTGCCCCCCCGATCAGCACCAGAATCAGGGAAAAGGAAACTGTGGCCCAGCGAGCTGCCTTCAGGGAGTTAGGTGCTTGAAGGCGAGGGGCCAAAAAAGGTTCGTACCAGTCGCGAACCCAGGAAGTAGCCAGAGCGTTGAGGGCGGTACTTAATGACCCCATAGTTGTGGCAAAGATTCCTGCGATGAGTAAGCCCCGAACCCCTGCCGGAAGCTCTTGCAGAATATAGAAAGCGAAAATATGCGCATTGCGTTCAGGCAGGTGGGGATTTGGAAAATATTGGTAGTGAACCCAAAGCAAGATGCCGATGGTGAGAAAAGCCATGACAATGGGAATGTCGGCTAATCCTGAGAGAACAAGTGCCAAGCGACTTCGAGCAGGATTCTTGGCGGTGAGCATTCGCTGCACCATATCTTGATCTGTTCCGTGGGTGGCCATGGTAACGAACGTTGCAGCAAAAAATGCGGTCCAGAGGGTATATTCACTTTCAAGAATTCCTTTGATTTGCTGGATGAGGTTGCCTTGGTACGCAGGCCCAAAGCTCCAAAGGGAGAGATCACCGGGTTGGTTCAGTTTGGTCTGAAATCCATTCCAGCCGTCTGGAATGGAGTGGGCGAGGTGCCAAAGAACAAATCCCAGTCCAGTGAACATGACAAGGGATTGAATGAGGTCGGTCCAGACGACCGCCTTAATTCCTCCGAGGGATGTGTAGACGGAGGTGAGGGCAACGAGAATCAGGAGGGAGCCGAAAGTAATGAGCAGCTCCTGGGACTGAGTGGGGCGTGAGCCGGTGATCATCTCAAAAGCGAGAACTAGTATGATTGCGGCCACATACAACCGAGTCCCGCTGGCAAGAGCCCGGGTGATTAAAAAGATCGCGCTGGCGGCTTGGCGGGTAGTGGCGCCAAAACGAATTTCTAGAAATTCATAAATCGAAACTACGCGATAGGCATAGTAGGGCTTAATAAATATCCAGCTCACGAAGATCCGGGCAAGAATGGTGCCGATGGCCAATTGGGCGTAGGTAAAGTTGCGTAGTTCGTAACCCTCGCCAGGGGCCCCAAGAAAGGTGGCAGCGCTGATCTCGGCTGCGAGAATCGATGCGAGGACAGCCCACCAAGGGATGGACCGGCCTCCTAAGGCGTACTCCTGTAGGGTAGATTGGTTTCGGGATGAGTAGAGGCCGATGGCAATAATGACGACAAAGTAGGCAACCACGATGAGGGTATCAAAAAAGAGGGGGTTCATGGCTTGATCATCGGGAGTCCCCAGGCGGGCTGAAAACGAGTGTACTCATTTTCAGGTAGAAGGACATAAACGGGTTGATCGGCTGGATTCACATTTTGCAGAAGTCGCCGCAAATCGGACTCTTCCATCGAAGTGCAGCCGGTCGTCACGGAAAGAGGGCCGCGGCAGAGGTGAAAAAATATTGCGCTGCCCGCGCCAGGGAGGACATGGGGAGGGGCATTGTGACGGATAAATAATTTGAGGGCGTGGGCAGGATCAGACTGTCGCATGAGGTGGTAGAGTTCTCCTGAAGGGAAAGGTTGGTGAGGGGACAAAATGAGATGCCGATTGTAAAGGGGGGAGGACGGATCTTCGACCCACAGATCGCGGTCGGTGACTTGCCGGTATCGCCAGTTCGGAAGATCTGCTTGGGTGTCGTATCCATATAAGATCGAACCTAGATGGAAGAGCCCGGCTGGAGATTTTTTGTCACCTTCCTTCTTTTGGATTCCCGGTTGGTTAGGATGAAGGCCGCGCCCCCAGGCTAGACCTCGACGTCCCAAATGAACCTTGATGGGGATTCCAGTGGATATCCACGAGGAGGAGGAGTTTTTTCTGCGATAGAGCTGGAGTTCGGAACTTTGCGAATCCCATGAATCCGGTTGGGCAACTAAAAGGGCCCGGCAGGAGGAGGGTATTGGTTGGGGTGAGGCAAGGAGGGGGGTTTGCAGGAGAGCGAAAAAGAGGAGAAGGCGAGGCATCAGAGTCCGCGATGGCGGAACCGATCCCAAAGCGATTCCAAAAAAGGGGGGAGGAAGAAGGCTAGATAACCTGCCAATCCAGCGATCATGCTGGGGAGGAGGATGGGTTGAAAAAGTGCAGGGAGAAAAAGAAGGGCGGAGCTGACGGCGGCCACCCAACGGACCGAGAGGGCTATGGGAAGGGGAAAGAAAAAAACTTTTTGGTCTGGCAGGGTGGTTGCGAAGGCAAGAAAGAGCGAATTATGAAGATAGAAAGGATTGACGGGGACGGAGGGTTGCAAGAATGCCACGGCTACAACTGAAGCAATTCCTACCAGAAAGAAGAGATTGAGGTGGAATGAGCCCCAGGCGTCCTCAAGGGCGTCGCCGATCGACCATAAAAACCAGAGAAAAAGCAGAAGAAAGATAGGGTGGGCAGAGTTGGAGGGTACGAAAAGAAAGGTCACCAACCGCCAGTATTCGCCTTGCTCGATCTGGGCGGGGTCGAGTTTTAAGATCGAAGTGAAGCCAGGAGAGGCCAAGTTCAGTAGCCAGGCACCCGCGTTGAGTGCGACTAATCCGCGGGTTAAGTAGGGAATCGCCCAGCGACCTAGGAAATTCTCGCAAGAGTCGGTCCAGCGGGCAGGGCTCATGCTCTCAGTGAGCCAATCAAGGCTTTAAGGTAATCTTTTTCCAGTCGATATGTTGCGCCTGTGCGTATTTTTCAAAATCCTTTTCGTAAAGCATGAGAACCGCGCGAACGACAGCTGAGTCATCCTCAAAACTGATTTGGGCAACGAAATCGGGAATAATGTCTAAAAGGCGATGAGTATAAATAAGGGCAAAGGCGGAGGCGGCCGCCGCGGTGTAAGGGATGTCTTGATAAGCCCCTTCAGCAAAGTCTTCGACCACATCAGCGAGAAATTCGAGTTGATCGACAAGGTGTGGAAATTTCGGAGCGTGAATTTGGGTAAACTCCGCTTTGAGGAGGGGAAGACGATGAAGGAGGTTCTTCATAATGCGTGGAGAAACGCGGGAAGAGCCTCGTTGCGCAAAAAATGTACTTTCGGCCATGGGGTTATCTTGGGGGAAAGTAGTCAGAACGGCAAGCGGAGGAGAAGATGGTGCGCGGAAAAGAGTAAGGCAATGTGTTCTGATGATTCTTGATGCAGCACCTCAACCAGTTCGAAAGGTTCCTCAGCGTTCCGAGGTCGCGGAGGGAGACACGTGGGATCTCGGGCCCCTTTTTGCGGATGCGCCGAGCTGGGAGAGTGCCTTCGAGAAGTGCAAAGGGATGAAGGGCAGGATGCTTTGTTGGAAAGGAAAGCTAGCCAACCCTGTTGAGCTGGCCCAAGCCTTTGAAGAGGAGCGAGAGATCGATCTTCTGATGGAAAGAGTGGGACAGTATGCGAGCTTACGGGTTTCCGAGGATGAAGGGGATGGTGCGGCACGCGATCGCTCCCTCCGCCTGGATCACTTGAGCACTGAGCTGGCTGAGGAAACCTCCTGGATGCTCCCTGAAATCATGCGAATCAATGAATCCGACTGGGCGAAACTGATGCAGCACCCGAAATTAACCGAGTGGACGGGTAAGCTGGAAAAAATTCGTCGGTACCGGCCACATATTTTGGGTGAGGGGGAGGAAAGGATTCTCTCGCTTGTCGGACCTGTTTTGGGTGGGCCGGACGAGATTTTCAGCCAACTGACCAATGTGGACTTCCGCTTTGGCAAAGTGTCTGATGAAGGAGGTCAAGAGGTCGAGCTGAGTCACGGAACCTTTGCTTCACTTCTTCAGCGGAGAAGTAAGGAAGTGCGGCGCGCGGCCTGGACCCAGTACTACACAGAATTCGAAGAGCATGCTTGTACCCTCTCGGCCTCGTTGGCCGCCTCGGTGAAGGGGGATGTCTTCCGGGCGAAAGCGAGGAGACATACCAGTGCGCGTGCTCAGTCCCTTTTTCCTGATCGGGTGCCGGGCGCGGTTTACGACAAGCTGATTGGAACAGTGCGCGCTAATCTGCAGCCGCTGCAAAAGTACCACCGCTTACGCAAGAAAGTTTTGGCACTCTCGGAGTTAAGAGCCGCGGATTTGCAAGTGCCGCTAGTGGGTGCGATGCAGAAAAAAACAAAGTATGAGGAGGCGGCCAGGCTGGTGACGGAGGCGTGTCGGCCATTGGGAAATGAGTACGTTGGGGTTCTGGAGAAGGGCTTAGGGTCGTCTCGTTGGGTCGATCGGTATGAGAACAAGGGCAAGCGTAGTGGGGCTTTCTCCAGCGGTAGTTATCGGAATCCCCCCTATATCTTAATGAACTACCGCGAAGATGTTTTGTCGGACGTTTATACTTTGGCTCACGAAGCAGGTCATTCGATGCATTCATGGTTAAGTCATCGGGCACAGCCCTATCAAGATTCCCACTACCCGATCTTTTTAGCCGAAGTTGCCTCTACCTTTAATGAGGAGCTTTTAACCCATGCCTTTTTAGAGGGAGCAGCCAAGGGAGACCGTCAGCTACGTGCCTACATTCTCAATCGTCAAATCGATGACATTCGCGGCACGCTGTACCGACAAGTGATGTTCGCTGAGTTTGAGCAGAAGATTCACGAAGCGGAAGAGAAGGGGCTGGCCCTTACTCTGGACTTCTTTCGAATCGCCTATCGGGAGCTTTTGGAAAGTTATTTAGGAGAGGTTTTGGAGATTGAGGCTCCTTTAGAGCTGGAGTGTTTGCGGATTCCTCATTTTTATAGCGCCTTCTACGTATATAAATATGCGATTGGGTTATCTGCTTCGATTGCGCTATCTCATCGCGTGCTTCAAGGAGAGAAGGGGGCGGTGGATCGGGTGATGACCTTCTTGAGGTCGGGTGGCTCCCGTCCACCTTTGGATACCTTACGATTGGCAGGGGTGGATATGGAAAGCTCAGAGCCGGTGGAATCCGCTCTGAAGCTGTTTTCGGATCGTGTGGATGAGTTGGAGATGATCTTAGGGTGAAACATCGGGTCTGCTGTATTGGGCGACCAGGTGGTTGGGCGAAGGAAGCTGGAGATGAATTTATCAAGCGAATCGGCCGATTTGGAACATTGGATTGCGTTTTTGTCAAAGAGGGAGCCCATGCGGAAAGAGAGATGTTGGAGCAGAGGGAGGGTTGGTGGTCGATCTGCCTGGATGCAAAAGGTGAGGCGCTGAGCACAGAAGGGTGGAGAAAGGAGTGGGAGAGGTTAGAGCGAGCAGGCCGGACAAAGTTGGTGTGGCTCATTGGTGGAGCGGAGGGGCATTCCGAGAAAGTACAGTCGAGCTGTGATGCAATTCGCTCGATGGGTCCACAGACCCTGTCTCACGATTTGGCATGGGTTGTTTTGCTTGAGCAGATTTATCGGCTGGAGAGTTGGAGGGCAGGGCATCCCTATCACCGAGCATGAGTAGTGAAAAACAGCCGAGAACCGTGCAGAAGGCCCTGCTCTACACTTTGCGTGCTTTGCGACTGCGTTGCCCTACCTGCGGCAAGCGTCCGATGTTTCTGCCATGGGCAAAAGTGAGGACCTTGGGCGATTGGTTTACGCCTTTGGATGGGTGTCCTCGCTGTGGTTACGCTTACGATCGAGAGCCAGGTTACTTCCTCATGGCGATTTGGGGGGTCAATTATGGTGTGATTGGATTGGGATCGATGACCGCTTATTTCGTTTTACGATCATGGACCTCTATCCCATACACCGCGCTGCTTTTATTTTGTGTCCTACCCGCGCCTCTATTGAGCATTTTGTTTGCCAGGCATGCTAAATCACTATTTCTTGCGCTGGATCATTTCTTCGATCCCCATATTCGCCACAAAAAAAACGAAAAGAAAATCGATTAGTCTTGTCAATCTTCCCGCGGGAGGGTGTAAATAGACACGCATGCCTGAAGGAACGGTTTCGAAATTTATTGATCATCATTATCGGCATTTTAATGCCGCTGTTGTCAAGGATGCTGCGTTGGCTTATCGGAAACACATCGCAGATGGCGGCAGGATGTTGGTTTCCCTAGCAGGCGCGATGAGTACGGCAGAGCTGGGGCTATCCCTCGCTGAGATGATTCGCAAGGACAAGGTGCATGCAATCAGTTGTACGGGTGCGAATTTGGAGGAGGACGTCTATAATCTTGTGGCGCACGATCATTATCGGCGGATTCCTGAGTATCGACATTTAACCTCCAAGGACGAACAGAAGCTTCTGAAGGATCACCTGAATCGGGTTACCGACACTTGTATTCCTGAACATGAGGCCATGAGGCGTATTGAGGGCGTGATCATGGAGCTTTGGAAAAAAGATGATCAGGCAGGAAATCGCCGCTTTCCCCATGAGTATTTCTTTGAGGTTTTGCAAAAAGGTTTACTGAAGAAGCATTATCAGATTGATCCAAAGGATTCTTGGATGGTGGCGGCGGCGGAGAAGAATCTACCTATGGTTGTACCTGGGTGGGAGGATTCCACCCTTGGAAACATGTTTGCTGCGGCCTGTATCCAGAAAACTGTAGGCTCACCGCAAATTGTGAAAAGTGGGGTGGAGTACATGATTGCCTTTTCCGACTGGTATCAGAAAACCCAGAAAACCCCGCTTGGCTTCTTTCAGATCGGTGGAGGAATTGCGGGAGATTTTCCGATCTGTGTTGTTCCGATGTTGCATCAGGATCTAAAGAAACCAGGGGTGCCGCTTTGGGGTTATTTTTGTCAGATCAGCGATTCGACGACCAGCTATGGATCTTACTCTGGCGCTGTGCCGAATGAGAAGATTACTTGGGGTAAGTTAGGATCGGAAACACCGCGATTTGTGATCGAATCGGACGCTACCATAGTAGCTCCCTTGGTCTTTGCCTACGTCTTGGGTCAGTGACCGACGTTTAGGTTTTTACGCCTGTTCGAATTTCAAATAGGGAGGAGACCGATTCCCCTTCGTGGATACGCAGAATGGCCTGCCCTAATAACGGGGCGACACAGAGAACTTTCGTAGGGACACCGGGAATTTCTACTTGGGGTGTCGTGTTCGTCGTAATGAGCTCTTTGATTTTGCACTTTCTCAGGCGCTCTTTTCCTACGTCACCCAAAACCGCATGCGGAATCCCCACATAGATATCTTTTGCTTTGTGTTCGCGCAGAATTTCTACGGCAGAGCAAATGGTTCCTGCTGTCTCCGTGATATCATCTACTAAAAGCACGTTCTTTCCGTTTACATCTCCGATCAAGTGAGTGGACTGCGTTTCGGAGGCATTGAGACGCTTCTTGCTGACAATGGCCAAGCCGGAGTTGAACATCTGGGAGTAGGCAGCGGCCATTTTCATCCCCCCAATATCAGGAGTGACAACAACGAGATCCGGAATTTTCTTTTCCTCGATATAGTTGTAAAAAATTGGGGCACAGAAAAGATGGTCCACAGGGATATCGAAGAAGCCTTGGATCTGTTGCGCGTGAAGATCCATGGCTAAGACTCGGTTGACGCCGGCTGCTACGAGGAGGTTTGCGACCAGTTTCGCCGTGATGGGAACGCGCGGTTGATCTTTCCGGTCTTGGCGGGCATAGCCGAAGAAGGGCAAGACTGCGGTGATACGAAATGCGGAGGCACGTCGGGCTGCATCCACCATGATCAACAGTTCCATGAGATTTTGATTGGTGGGCGGGCAGGTGGGCTGAACGATAAAAAGATCATTTCCGCGAATGTTTTCATCAAATTTCACGAATGTTTCCCCATCCGGAAAAGTAGTTACGGTCGCTTTCCCGAGCGGCATTTTCAGGTAACTCGCAATTTCTTTGGCGAGCGCCTGGTTCGCATTTCCAGCGAAGATCTGTAGCCGGTTGCCGAAGATGGAAGCCATTCTTTTTTTATAGATTTGTATCGGGCAGGGGGGAAGTGGGAAAGGGGGGGTTATTCGCCGACGATCTTAACAAGAACCTTCTTGTCCCTCTTTCCATCGAACTCCCCATAAAAGATCTGCTCCCAAGGCCCAAAGTCCAAACGGGACTTGGACACTGCGACAACCACTTCACGACCCATGACGGACCGCTTTAAGTGGGCATCGGCGTTGTCTTCTGCCCCATTATGGTGGTATTGGGAGTGGGGTTTCTCAGGGGCAAGTCTTTCAAGCCAGGCTTCAAAATCGGCATGAAGTCCAGACTCGTTGTCATTGATAAAGACTGAAGCCGTGATGTGCATTGCGTTGACTAGGCACAAGCCCTCCTGAATCTTGGATTCGGCAAGGGCGGAAACGATTTGGGGTGTGATATTGAGGTAAGACCGACGGGTCGAGGTATGGAAAGTAAGTTCCTTACGGAACGACTTCACTTAGCGGAGAGAGTGTCGAGTTGATCCAGGACGACTTTGGCCTGATCTTTGGTGGAACCTTTTGGGTCCCGCCAAACAAGTTTGCCATCCCGAAAAAGAAAAGCGGATCGCTGGGCGAAACCAAAAAGACCTCCCACCCCGAAGGCTTGGATAATTTTATTTTCTGAATCTGCAAGTAGGGGGTAGGGGAGCTTATGGTCGGTGGCAAACTCCTTTTGGGATGATACTTGATCCGCGCTGATGCCGAGAATCTTTACGCCCCGTTTCGTCAGGTCTGCGCTGCTATCCCGAAGACTGCACGCTTGGGCGGTGCAACCTGGGGTATTGGCTTTGGGATAAAAAAACACAAGAAGAAAGCCCTCTTTACCATACTCTGGAAGATTGATGAGCTGACCTTCTTGATCCTTTGCGCTGAGGGCTGGGATCGGGGATCCAAGGTTCATGGTGGTTTCGGCGATTCCCTGTGAAAAGAAGAGTCCGCCGATGAGGCTGAGCCAGAAGCGGCGAATCACTTTTTGGACTGAGCCGACATATCCGACATCATTTTCTTCTCAAGCGCCTGGTAATTTTTCCGGGCCTGAGGAATTGTGGAGCTGGAGGCAACACGGTCTGCCAGCTTGGCAAGGTCCGGCATTGTTCTCTCAAGCTGCTCGCTCAGCTTTTCCGCATTGGAGCTGGCGAGGGGCAAGTCATTATTGACCAGCGCGGTATCCAGTTTGGCCATGGTGGAAGTGACAGGACAGGCTTCCGAATACATCGGGCATCCACTCATCATGGGACAATTGTTCAGCAGGAGAACAGCCGCTAGGAAGCCGACAGCTCCAGCGATCAGAAGGGGGAGGTAACAATTCTTTTTAGGGGCGGTTTCTTTGGTAGGGACTGGTTTTTTTGCCATGGCGAAATCTAAGCAGGTGTTGTCCGGTCAGTCACTCCCAATCGATATTTGTGGAAAGCCTCAAAGGTCCATGGATAGAGCTTCTCGGCAACAACACGCATGGCGGCAGCCATCTCCCTGATTTCCTGCTGCGCGTGGTCGTCTTCCCGAAGCTGCAAAAAGTGGATTAAGTTGTGCAGGTCACAATTGACATAGACCTCTGTAAATATGCTGACGGGAAGAACCATTCGGGCCAGTTCCCGAGCGACCCCTTTTTCAAGGAGCTTTTGGTAGCTTGCATAAGCGGCACTGTGGCACGCCTGAACCTCTTGGGTGAGGGCTGCATGGTCAAGGGATGTGGAAACTTGGCTTCCTTGTTTGTTTTTGGCGTCGGCGGCGCGCCACTGAGTAGGGAGGTAAAATTCATCAGCTAATTCCGAGTAGCGTCCGCTCCACTCGTTCAGGCGAAAGGTGCGGTGACGGACGAACTGCCGCATAATAAATATGGGCATCTTGATATTGTAGGTAACGGAGCACTGCTCAAACGGGCTGGTGTGACGATTTTTATACAGATAGATCAGCAACTTCTTATCCTGCTCAATCCCTTTACTAGGGCTTTTGTAGGAAATTCTCGCCGATTCCACGATCCGAAGATCGGATCCAAGGTGGTCGATGTAGCGGACGTATCCTTGGCCCAAAATGGGAATTGTATGACCAGGTTCCATGAGTCTTGTAGAAAAGGGGGGGAATCAGGTTCTGCCCAGCGCAAAACAACAAGTTATTGATTAAGTTGTGAAAAGTTTGAGCTGTTCGTGAAGCCGAGTGATCTTTTCTGAGGCTTCTTGTTCGAGGCGGCGCCATTCAGCCTGTTTTTCGGCAGGAGCCTTGGCGACCATTTTTGGGTCACCCAGTTTTGCGGCCTCGCGAGCGCGGGATGCCTCCGTCGCGGCAATCTCTTTGTGGATTCGGGCAGATTCTTGAGCTGGGTCGAGCAGGCCGGTAAGGGGAAGGTATAGCTCTCCCCACGGAGTCAGGGTCATGGGTGCTTTGGGAGGGGTGGAGGTGGACTCCACGGCTCCGACTTGAAGAAGTTTGGCCAAGGTGCGGAGGTCATCGCTCGTGGGTTGAAATGATGGGGCGGGTTTTAGAAGAAACTTCATTTTCGAAGAGCCAGAAAGACCGAATTCTCCTCGGAGCCGCCGTCCAGCCTCTGCCGTTGCGTAACTTGATTCAGCAATGCGTGCATTGGCCATATCGAATCGCACTTCACCGGTATTCGGCCAGGCAGCAAATTGAATGGTCGTTTTCCCAAGCCCTAAGGTGAGCCAAAGCTCTTCGGTAATGAACGGCATAAACGGGTGGAGAAGCCGAAGAACATGAGAAAGGACGAAGTCGGCTGTGGCGAGCGTTCCCGCCCTTGTTGGGGAGTCGGAGTTCGTGAAGTCAGCTTTCGCGGTCTCGATAAAGCGGGAGCAAAACTCATCCCAAACGAAGGTGTAAAGGGTCTGGGCAACCTGACTGAACTCATATCCTTGGTAAAGGCGATCTAGATCCTGCTCTAAACGATCGAGCTGAAGAAGGAGGTAGTCGGCGAAAGGGGTGCGGGCATGGCGTGAAGGGTCTGCTACGGGATCGGATGGGCCCTGCTGCTGCCGAAAGCGGCATGCATTCCACAATTTGTTGGCAAAATTGCGGCCCTCCTCCATCTGCTTTTCGTCGTATCGAATGTCGGCTCCTTGGGGAGCAATTCGCAAGAGCCCAAAGCGCAAGCCATCGGCACCGTATTTTGAGATAAGATCAAGTGGGTCAGGAGAGTTGCCTAATGATTTGGAAAGCTTCCGACCCTTTCCGTCGCGAATTAACCCAGTGAAGTAGACGTTCCGAAAGGGGAGGTCCCCCATATATTCGAAGCCGGCCATAATCATTCGGGCAACCCAGAAGAAGATAATGTCCGGTCCGGTAACAAGGTCGGTTGTGGGATAAAACTTTTTTAGATCAGCACTCTTTTCGGGCCATCCCATGGTGGCGAACGGCCAGAGCCACGAGCTAAACCAAGTATCGAGAACGTCCGGATCTTGGGCCCATCCCTCTCCAGGGGACTCGATTTGGCAACGGACTTCTTCACCCCGATACCAGACTGGGATCCTGTGTCCCCACCAGAGTTGACGACTGATGCACCAATCTTGAAGATTCTCCATCCAGTGGTCATAGACTTTTGTCCAGCGATCAGGAAAAAAGCGAAGTTTGCCCGAAGACACGATTTCGCGGGATTTCTTGGTGCTGGGGTAGCGCAAGAACCACTGTTCGGATAAGCGTGGTTCAATCGGAACATCAGCGCGTTCGCTATAGCCCACCTGATTTAGGTAAGGTTCCTCTTTTTCAAGAAAGCCCAGCTCCTTCAGTTGCTCGACGGAGGCGGTTCGAGCTTTGCCTCGGTCTAGGCCTTGAAGTTGTTTTCCCGCTAATTCGGTCATGAGACCTGAGGCATCGATGACCTCCAAGGAGGGGAGCTGATGTCTTTGGGCGATGGCAAAGTCTGCGGGATCGTGCGCCGGGGTGACTTTGAGCACTCCCGTTCCAAACTGCATATCGACATGCTCGTCACCGACGATGGGAATGAGTCGTTGGCTTTCCGGAAGCTCAGGAGGGAGGGGTCGAACCGCGTTTTTGCCGATCCATGCCGCGTAGCGAGGATCTTTTGGATTTACGGCGATCGCCGTATCCCCCGGAATGGTTTCGGGGCGAGTTGTTGCGATCGTTAGAAACCGATCTTTCTCCCCACTCACGGCGACACGAAAATGGTAGAGCAGGCCTTTCTGCTCTTTCATGATAACTTCTTCGTCAGAAAGTGCGGTGCGAGAAACGGGGCACCAATTGACCATACGGCGGCCGCGGTAAATCAGCTTCTTTTGATAAAGGTCGATAAAGACCTGCTGCACACAGGTGGAGTAGGCAAGATCCATCGTGAACCGTTCGCGTGACCAGTCGCACGAGGCACCCAGTTTCTTTAGCTGTTGAATGATGATGCCACCGTGCTTTTCCTTCCACTTCCATATTTCCTTAAGAAAAGCCTCACGCCCCAGATCATCCCTGTGACGAATTGCCCCTTCTTTTTTGAGAGTTCGTTCAACTACGGTTTGAGTGGCGATTCCGGCGTGGTCTGTGCCGGGGAGCCAGAGGACCTCTTTGCCTTGAAGCCGGGCGCGGCGGGCCAGGATGTCCTGAATGGTGTTATTGAGTACGTGGCCGAGAGTAAGGATTCCGGTCACGTTGGGGGGCGGAATGACGATTGAGTAGGGTGGTTTGGGTGAGGCCGGGTCGGCGCGGTAGTCTCCTCGGTCTATCCACTGTCGATATAGACGATCTTCGACTTGGGCGGGATCGTAAGCGGGAGCGAGTTCGGACATAAGGGAGCAGGATGCCTTCCCTAGGTTCAGGTGAAAAGCTTGGAGGGAGTCGTCCTAGTCGGCTTGCTCGGCTCCTCCTGCTGCTGGGGCGGCCGCGGCCCCTTTGGGGAGGAACTGCCACCAGTGGGTTTCATTGATGGCGTAAATTGGTTTGTAGTGTTGGATCTGAGTCGCGGGCCAAACACTCTTGATCTGATTATCGAGAATGAGGCACTGGCCTCCATAAATGACACCTAGAATACAGTGGCCAACCCCAAGATTGAGATCCTTTACCACGAGGATCCGTAGCTCGTCCTGAGTAAATCCTAGCTTTTGCAAAGCGTAATACTTCGCGATGGCATGATCTTCGCAATCCCCGCTAATTCGGCCTGAAATTAAATAATCCGGGTTTTGCGTAAATTGGACAGGGGTATTCCAAAGATCTGGTACTCCCCAATTTTTCTGGTCGGGAACGTAACGCATAGAGTTGAAGGTCTCATTCGTTTTCTTAATCATGGCAAGACGATCGGCGGACTGAGTCTTGGAAATAAAATCAGCCCATCCGCCTGCATAAGGAGCTTGAATATCCGCTTTTTTGGATAACTCCTCCTCAACTCCAGCGAGAATCCCTGTCCATTTGGGAAACTTTCCGATGGGGTCTTGCTGGACAACTTGGTACTCACCGTCCCATCCAAGAAGTGGGGCGACCGCGCAAAAGAAAAGAAGCAACAGACCAGCCTTCATCCTGCAAATATACCTAGCTTGGGGCTGAAGGAAATCCTTGAGGTAGGGCAGGGGTATGGGGGATACTCAATTTTCCTGAAAGGTTTTTACTTATGGCGAATTCTACCCCCTCCACCCCGCAAGACCCAGCCACTCTAAAAATTGTCGCGCCCAAAATCGGTGAGGAGCAGGTGAAACGGCCAGCCAATGGAAAGACGATTTTTGCCATAGCTTTTTTCGCTCTTTTTACGGTGGGTGGTTTCTTTGGGATCCTGACCTTTGTTCAGGGAGAGAAGGAGAGGACTTTGCGCGATTGGCAAATCCAGATGGGCTTAGTTGTCGAAACGAGGGCAGCAGCCGTGGAGGGCTGGCTTTCCTCTCAATTCGACGTGTTAAGAGGGATTGCAAACAACGAGTCGCAAAAAATATATATCGATACCTTGCTCGATGAGCAGTCTGCCGCAGACCGGAAAGAGGGCGCGGCAGGATTCTTGCGGAACTATTTAAAGAGAGTGGCGGAGCAAAACGGGTTTTTTACCCCACCCCCTGCCTTGGAGATTAGCGCGAACGTAGTGCGGGAGGGGATTGCTGGATTGGCAATCCTTGCGCCGTCGGGGCAAGTTCTCGTGGCGAGCGAGTTTTTGCCCGCACTGAAAGAGGATGGGTTTCTGGATGTGCTCAAAGAAAATGCGGCCCGTCAAAGAGGGCTATGGAATCTGCGTTTGGATACTGAAGGGCAAATGAGTATTGGATTCTTGGTGCCGATCTATCCGGTCGACGCTGCAGACAATAGCAAACCGATCGCCTATGTGGTGGGAATCAAGCAGGTAGCCAAGGAGTTATTTCCTTTGATGGGCCAACCGGGGGAGACCTTGAAATCGGCCGAAAACCTTTTGGTGCAGGAGAAAGCGGGCACCTCAGGAAGCATGATTCAGTATCTGACCCCGCGAAGAAATCCTCTCCCCAACGGAACGAAGCCGATGACGGCAGATTCCGCCAACGAGCCCGGAAATTCTGCGGCGGCATTTGCCGTATCCAAACCTGGTGGTTTCGGCCTCCGCTCGAGTTACAATAATGTTCCAAGTTTGGTCTCGGGCAGAAAGGTCTCGGGCACTCCATGGGTGCTTCTTCGTATTGCGGACGAGGAGGAGGCACTAGGGCCGTCGCAGAAACGGCAGCAGGGAATGTTGATAGGTTTTACCTTAATCCTTGGTCTGGCCTCGGTATCGATGGCGACCGCTTGGAAGCATGGGGCGCAGTTGCGCGCCTCGGCAGAGGCTCAGCGGTTAAAGATCGCTGCGGAGCGGTTCACTGGATTTTCCAAGTTTCTGCGCTTGATTACCGATAATCAGCCCACAGCGATCGCGGCGATGGATGCAGGTGGGAAGTATAACTTTGCCAATCGAACTTTAGCCGAGGCGGCAGGCATCAGCCCGGAAGAGGTCAATGGAAAGACGATGCCTGGGGTCATCGGTCCAGTTCGGGCGGCGGCCTATCAAAAAATCAACAAGCAGGTAATTGATGAGCTCTATCCAGGTTGGCCGAGCGATCGGAAAGAGGGCAAGTGGGCGCCGCAAAAAGCGCGGCATGAGTTTGAGGAAAATGGAAAAAAGAAGTACACCAAGACGGACCATATCCCGCTTCGGGCGGATCGGGATCACCCACCTGGAGTCCTGCTGATTGAGCAAGATATAACCGAGTTTATTACCGAGAGAGAGCGTCGGGAGAGAATGTTCCGCGGTTTGATCGAGGCGTTTGTCAAAGAGGTGGACAGTCGTCAGGCCAAAGGAGCCCATACGAATGGGAAGCTGATTGCCAAGCTGGCACGCGGTACGGCCGAAGAGATGGGCTTGCCACCCGTGGAAGTGGAAACGGCTGAGTTGGCGGGGGAGCTGCTCAATCTGGGAACGGTGTCGCTTCCGCAGGAGCTACTCCATAAGGGTGGAAGCAGAAACGAAGAGGAGAAAAAGCGTTTGCGAGAGGCGATTGTGCGGAGCGCAGATCTGCTAAATGGACTGGAGTTTGAAGGACCGGTGGCGGAGGTGATTCGGCAAGCGCAAGAGCGCGCGGATGGAACGGGTTTCCCGAAGCGTTTGAGTGGGGAGGCGATTTTACCCTCAGCAAAAGTTGTGGCAGTGGCCAAGAGGTTAATTGATTTGGTGCAAGGGCAAGAGGGTTCTGCCCAGTCGTTGGATCAAGCGCTGCGTGTGGTTATGGCTGAAGCTGGGGCCTCCTTAGATCGGGGTGCGGTGGCGGCGATGGTCGACTTTTTGGATAACCGAGGTGGCAAAGGAAAGTTAGGAATCGGATAAGAATTTGCCTAGTCGGGGATCAGGCTTTGTTCCACGGTGTCGTCAAAGCGTAAGTTGAGCAGCTTCCACTCCGCACCCACGGGGGAGTAAAAGACAAACTGCCAGCGGAGCGGTTTTCTGGGGTGGTAACTTAAGTAGGTGATGTAGAGGGTTCGTGTACCCACAGAGCGAAGATCGTAAAGTTCATATCCTTGTAACGGTCCGAAGACTTCGATCCCCTTTTGTATATTGGTTACAAATTCGGGAACAGAGGCGGGGTCGGACAAAGTGGGATTACTGGCCACAAGAGTTTTAAAGGATTCGTCGACTTTGCCTCCTTGGACTCCAAGAAAGAAAGCCTCGAGTTGTTTTTGAACAGCTGCGGGGGGTGGTTTAGTATTGGGATTTCGGGGAAGGAGTTGAGGGATGAGAGTGGTGACCCTGGGGAGATTCGTCGGCGTGGTTTTGTTCGTTGGGGCCGACCATGTGATCGAGCTCGCCATGAGAATGAGTAAGAGGATTTTCATAAAAGGAGGGGGTTCAGTTGGGATAACCCACTATGGACGATTGGTGCTCCGTGGGCAAAAAAGATTCTTTCAATCGGGAGTTGCTGCAAAGAGCGCAGACTTTGACGAAGTTGAGCTGGATCTGTGCAGTACTTCTCGGGAAGCAGGCTCAGACCATGAGGAGGGAGGTTGATGAGAGCATCCCCAACCACAAGAGTTTTGGATTCTGGGTGAAAATAGGCTGTTTCCCCTTCACCTGCTCCTGGAAGAGGAATTTCTTTAAACCCAATCACTTCCGTTTCGATCTTTCCCTGAACTAGCGCGGCTATTTCTTTGCAGAAACGGTCATGGTTGGCATTGGTGCGAATAATGACGACGGGAGGGGTGGGTAAGGGGCTTTCTTGAGGCCAATCGATCGGGTCGAAAAGGACAACCTGTTCTAAGTGGGTGAAAAGAGTCGACCATAGCTCTGCCTTGCAGAAGGGGTCGTAGGCATGCCATGTAAAAAACCCTGAGCCGTGAGGGGTGAGGGGCTCGGGTGAAAGACTCAACTGGAGAGGGTCGCGGTATAGTCGGTGGCGCTGAGTAGGCCGTTCGGATTCGGATTTTTCGGCTGAATTTTAAACAACCATCCCTGACCATAAGGTTCCCGATTTATCATTCCGGGATCGGAGGAAAGTGTGCTGTTCGATTCAACCACTGTCCCAGCTACGGGGGAGTAAATGTCGGAGGCAGCCTTGACGCTTTCTACCGTAGCGATGACTTCGCCCGCTTTGACAACGCGCCCAGCTTTCGGGAGCTCGACAAAAACCACGTCACTCAAAGCGGATTGGGCATGATCGGTGATTCCCACGGTGGCTTGCTCTTTTTCAAGGCGAAGCCACTCATGGCTTTTGGCGTAGAGAAGATCGTTGGGGGTATTCATTTTTTTGGCAGGAATTTCCGAAAAGAAACTTTGGCGGGGACTTTTCTTCCGCGCACTTCAAATTCCACATCTTGTCCACAAGCTGGTGGAGGAGTTGTCACTAATGCTAAGGCGATTCCATGGCCGAGGGTAGGGGAGGGAACACCGCTGGTGATCTTGCCGATCGGCTTGCCACTTAGGAAAACAGGGTAGTCGTGCCGCGGGGGTGGTTGGCCGGGTTGCCCTTGGAGGCCGATACAGATTCGGGAAAGATTACCATTTTTCTGGGGTTCCACGACAGATCGACCAGGGAAGGAGCGCGGTCGACTGATATCAACAAAGAAAGCTA
>CAMBGW010000008.1 GCA_945866245.1 Verrucomicrobia subdivision 6 bacterium
TCTCTGATTCGGCGGTAAACCGGCACACGCCAACTTCACCGCATCGATCAACTCCTTTCCCGCTAAATCCTCTCTCGGTGTTCTCCCTTCCACCGGTTGCCTTACCTCTTGGACCTCCTCCGTCTCCGAATCCAAAACCGTATCCGAAACCTCCAGCTTTCTCCCCCTCGTTTCACAAAAAGTAAAAACCAAGTTCCTAGTCACCGTCATCAACCAAGTGGTAAATTTCGCCTCTGACCGATATTTGCCAGCCGCCTTCCAAATTCGAATAAAAATCTGTTGGGCCAAATCCTCCGCATCCGGCCCTGCCCCCCCAATCATTCTCGCCACCGTTCCATAGACGCGATCCTGATGCCTCACGATCAGCTCCCGCATCGCCTCCTCATCCCCTTGCGCAATTCGCAAAACCAACTTTCCATCCAACTCATTCTCCGTTTCCTCCCCCATGATTCACCCCCCCGCCACCACTTTCACAAACTCCAACCGATCCCCGTGCTCCACCCTTCTCTCCCCCCACTCTTGTCGCAGCAAAGCCTCCCCATTCCGCTCCACCAGCACACTCGAAGGCGCCAACTTCATCTGCCGCACCATTTCTTCCACCGTCTGATCCGATTCGACCTGCCGCGCTTTTCCATTCGCAAATACTGTGACTTTGACCCCCATACTTTACTCCGCCAAAGCCCGATCCCAATCCTTCCATACTGGATCCAGTCCCCTTTGCCGTAAGACCAAACTCAACTCCTCCGCGCTTCTTCCGTCGGAAACCTCAAACTGCTCCGTCGCCTCCGCCCCCTCCCACTCGCTCGCCTCCAACGCCACCTCCCGCCCCCGCACCGTCCGATGCAAACGCCCCTTCCCCACCCCCGTATATCCCCCGGGCTCGGTCTCCGATCCCGCACTCATCATCGTCACCCCCAACTCCATTAACCCATCCCGCAACTTCGCCGGCTCCCTTGTCGATAAAACAATTCCCGCTTGTGGAAAGGTCACCCGAAAAGCGCAGATGGCCCGCACAAAATCCCGATCCGACATCGCGACCCGAGGCTGAAATCCCCCCGCCGCCGGCCTCAGCCGCGGCAAGGCCAGTGTCACCTGTGCCCTCCATCCCACTTTCATGAGATGGGAAACATGCGCCGCCAAAGCCACCAGCTCCCGTCGCCAATCCGCCAATCCCACCAACACCCCCAACCCGATCCGTCGAAATCCGGCCTCATATCCCCGCTCCGGACCACCCAATCGCTCATCAAAGTTCCGCTTCGGGCCCGAAACATGCATCTCCGCATAAGCCGCCCGATCATAACTTTCCTGATACAGCACCAATCCCTCCGCACCTGCCCCCACGATCTGTCGGTACTCCTCGCTTTTCAACGGAGCCACCTCAATTGCCACAGAGGGAAAAAAATCCACCGTTCGCCGCACCGTCTCCACCAAGTAAGAAACTGGGACCTCACGCGGATGCTCTCCACTGACCAAAAGCAGATTCCGAAACCCTACCCCTGACAAATGCTTCGCCTCCACCTCCACCTCCTCAGGAGTCAACGTCACCCTACGGATCGGATTCTCTTTAGAGAAACCGCAGTATGTGCAGCTGTTGAGACACTCGTTGGAAAGATAAAGCGGCGCAAACAATCTCATGGTCCGTCCAAAGTTCTTTCTTGTCTCTTTCCTGGCCTGCTCTGCCAGCTCCTCCAGCCGAATCGCTCCAAACATCAACTCCTCAAATCTCTCCACCGCCCTCGACCTCGCAAAAGGCAACCCCTCCAGCGGATCTCCAGGCACCCCGCTCATTCGTCTAAAAATCCTGTCAGTGGACTCGTCGCCGCCGCCATTCTCGAGGTCGGCCCCAACCCAGACTCATACGCCCGCCGACCCGCTTCCACCCCCATCCGAAACGCCTTGGCCATTCCCACTGGATCTTCCGCCACCGCAATTGCCGTATTGATTAACACCGCATCCGCCCCCATCTCCAGCGCTTCGGCCGCATGCGACGGTGCACCCAAACCTGCATCGACAATCACCGGTACAGTCGCCTGCTCAATAATAATTTCAATCATCGCCCTGGTTTCAACGCCACGATTCGACCCAATCGGAGCCCCTAACGGCATCACCGTGGCCGCACCCGCCTCCTCCAGCCTTTTGGCCAACACCGGATCCGCCTGAATATACGGCAAAATCGTAAAGCCCTCCTTTACCAAAATCTCCGTCGCCCTCAGCGTTTCTATCGGATCAGGTAAGAGATATCGCGGATCGGGATGAATCTCTAACTTGATCCACTTGGGCAACCCAGCCGCCACCGCCAACCGAGCCAAACGTACCGCCTCCTCCGCATTCATCGCCCCGCTCGTATTCGCCAGCACCAAAACTTTCTCCGCATCAATCTCCTCCAACATATCCGCCTGCGGATCCTTACCGCCCGTCAGATCGACTCGTCGCAAAGCCACCGTGACAATCTCCGCTCCGCTTGCCTCCAGCGCCGCACGCATCATCGATACCGAGGGATACTTCCCCGTGCCTAAAAGAAGCCGAGAGTGAAACTCCCGATCTCCAATCTTCCACCCTTTCGTGGTGCTTACCTTCGTCGCCATATCCGCACCTTACGCTAACCCCACCCACCATTCCAGCCTCCTCCCACATCCAGACACTTTCCATCGTAAAAACCCAAACGATACGCTTGCCTTCCCTCCCGAAACTTCGTCATATCATTTCCTAGTGAATCCGCGAAACTACTGGAAATCCCGTCTCCCCACTGTGGAGAAAGCCCTCGACCGACTCATCTCCGCCCAAGCCAAGCCCCACCAGATCCATCAATCGATGCGCTACAGCCTCCTCGCGGGGGGAAAACGACTTCGACCCATCCTCTGCCTTGCCGCCGCCCAAGCTGTCGGAGGCAAGGAGTCTCACGCCCTTCCCGCCGCCTGCGCTGTCGAGTGTATCCACACCTACTCCCTGATTCATGATGACCTTCCTTGCATGGATGATGATAACTTCCGCCGAGGTCGCCCTACCAACCACCGCGTCTTTGGTGAGGCAGTCGCCGTTCTCGCTGGGGATGCACTTCTCACCGAAGCCTTCGCCTCCGTGGCCCGCACCCCCCCCAACCGCCGCTATGCCACGACTGCTCTGATCAAGGAGCTTGCTCACGCCTCGGGCAGTCTTGGCCTCATCGCCGGACAAGTCCTCGACCTCGACTCAGAAAAAAAACGTATCCCCCTCAAGAAGCTAGTTGAGATCCACCGCGCGAAGACCGGCGCCCTCATCACCACCTCTCTTCGCCTCGGCGCCATGTCCGCTGGGGCTCGCCCCAACCAACTTCGCTCACTCACTCAATTTGGTCAGGCGCTCGGCCTCGCCTTCCAAGTCATCGACGACATTCTTGATATCACCTCCACCAAAGAAAAACTTGGTAAAAGCATCGGCAAAGATCAATCGTCAGGCAAAGCCACTTATCCCCGCCTTTTAGGTCTTGCTGGTGCCAAAAAAGAGGCTGATCGCCTCACGAACACCGCACGTTCCGCCTTACGCCCCTTGGGCTCCGCCGCCGCCCCCCTTCTCGCCATCGCCGACACTCTCCTTTGCCGCGATCACTGATTTTTGCCTCGCTCGTATCGCCTCCTCCACTTCTTGCGCGGCACGAGCCGCCGCCCCCGCTCCGCCTAGCTTTTTTGCCACTTCGCGAATCCTTCCCGCCATTACCTCCGCCCCTTTTGGATTACGCAAAATCTGCAGCGCCGCCCGTGCCAACCTTGTCGGCTCCGCCGCCCCTTGAAGAAACTCCGGAACCACCTTCTCCCCCGCCAAGACATTGACCATGGAAAGATACGGCAGCTTCACCAACATTCGTCCCACCCAGTAAGTCAACCAAGACGCACGGTACACCACCAACATCGGTAATCCCGCCATCGCACACTCCAACGTGGCCGTACCCGAGGCCACAATCGCTAGGGAGCAACGAGTCAGCTGAGTCAATGATTGTCCCGTCAAAATATCCAAACTAACTCCACTCATCGGATGCTTCGCCCAAATCTCCTCCAACCTCTGCCTCATCTCGAAGTCGGTAGCCATCGAGATAAATCGAACGTTCCTTTGCTCCTGCACGATTTTCTGCGCCGTCTGCAGTAAAATAGGCCAATGCTTATCGATCTCCTTGGCTCGACTCCCTGGCAACAGGGCCACACACGGAATCTCATCCCTCACCGCGTGCGACTGCTCAATCCATCGATCCGCCAAAGGGTGCCCCACCCACTTTGTTTTTAACTTCGGTGCATGCTTGGCAAACCAGTCCACCTCAAACGGAAAGATCACCAGCAAACGCTCCAAAATTCGCTCCATCGTTTTGGCCCGACCCGCTTTCCATGCCCACACCTGAGGACTGACATAGTAAATCAGTGCTGGCCCATTGGGCTCCCGATGTAAGGCCTGCGCCAGCCTGAGATTGAACCCCGGATAATCCACCAAAATGACCGCATCCGGATTGATCTCTGCAATCTCATGCTTCACCTCGCGAAAAAACTTAAGGAACTTAGGAAGATTTTTTAGGACATCGGTCAGTCCCACCACCGCATGCCTCGCTAGATCCAAGCTCTGCTCTTGGCCTGCCGCTTTTAACATCGGTCCGCCCACGCCATAGGCCCGCAGCTTCGGGTCCTTCTTTAACTCTCGCAAAAGATCCGCTGCCAACCGATCCCCGCTGGCCTCCCCAGCGACGAAATAAACTTTTCTTTCCCCTCCCTCCGAAGCCCTCATGAGCCCACCGAGGTCATCTGACCACAAATTTGCGACGCCAGTTTCAATGCCTCGAACCCATGCGATCCACCCACGCGCGGATCGGTATTCTCCCGAACATTTTGCAGAAATTCCGACAACTGATTCCTTAAAGGCTCCCCCTTCATCACCGGAATTTTATCTCTGGTAATCTTTCCATCCAACCTTTTGTAAATTTCCCCCTCCTGCTTCATGTAATCCAAAGACAGATAAGCATCGTCCTGAAAGACTCGAATTTTTCGCAACTTCTCAGGACTAATTCGGCTGGTGGTTAGATTGGCCACACACCCGTTGGCAAAACGAATCCGCGCATTGGCGATATCTTCCCCCTTACTCAAAACCGGCACGCCCACCGCATCCACCGACGTCACCGGGGATCGCACCAGATGCAAAATGATCTCTAAATCATGAATCATCAGATCCATCACCACCCCGATATCGGTGCTTCTCCCTGGATAAGGAGAGAGGCGATGCGCCTCGATGAATCGGGGCCGGCCCAATCTCTCCTCCAACGCCGCCAAGACAGGGTTGAATCGCTCCACGTGTCCCACGGCTAACTTTGCCCCATGCTTTTCCGCGCAATCCACCAGCTTGCGTGCCTCGGCCGTATCCATCGCGATCGGTTTTTCTACTAAAAGATGTTTTCCCATTCGTAGAAAGGGCTCGGCAATCGTCCAATGGGTGGTCGTTGGGGTTACGATACTCGCCGCCTCAACCGCTTGGATCATCTCCTCCAGCGTGGCAAAGGCCCGCGTTTTGCATTTCGCCGCGATCTTTCGCGCCGTATCAGGATTCGAATCATGCACCCCCACTAGCTCTGCTTCCGGCAACTCCGAATAAATACGCGCGTGCTCCTTCCCCATATGCCCCACTCCCGCCACCCCCACTTTGACCCGACGATTCACTTCGCCCCCTTTCCTGCCTGACCCCATACCGTCACCTTGTGTCGCGCTGCCAACTTTTTCACCTCATCCATTTGTAAAATTAAAGTTCTGCTCGATTCCACCACCAGAACACTCACCTTCCCCTCCGCCGCCGCTCGCACCGTTTGCGGTCCAATGACCGGCACATCGAATCGCATATCCTGCCCAAGGGAAGTCACCTTGATGGCCACACCGCCTTCTCCGGCCAACTTTCCGCCCCTCCGCAAAGTGTCGTCGGTCCCATCAAATCCTTCCACTGCCATGACTGTTCCCTGTTTCACCACCAAGCTCTGCCCAATATTCAACCGCGCCACTCCCTTGGCCAAGGGCCAACCGAAGGCAATCTCCGCCGCCAGATTTTTGGGAGGGTTTGGCCCTGCTAAAACTCCCCGACCTGCCAAATGATCCTCCACAAAGGTAGTTGCCGGCAGAACTTTGACTCCCGCCTTCTCCAACTCTCCCGCCACCGCCCCAAAAAGTGTCGCCGCATTTCTCTCCTTCAACTTCGCTAAAATCCACAAGGCTTTCCAGTCAGGCCGCAGATCAAAAAGCCTCCGAGGCGTGATCTGACCTGCAAAAATCACCTCTTTCACCCCCGCCTTGTTAAAAAAAGAGATTAGCTTTCCTAACTGCCCAACTCGTAACCACTCGGTCGGTTGCCCCCGCGCCGCCACCCTGGCCTCCGTCTCCCCTTGAAAGGCAGCCACCGCTAAAGTCACCCCCTGTACTTTGGCTCCCTCAAGGACTAAACGGGGATACTCCCCGCGGCCCGCAATCAGACCAATCTTGCCCTTCATCAAGGGGTTACGCCCAGCCGAGGGGTATGCATTTCATGGATTGACCGATTCATGGGTTTTGATACGATTTGAAAGGAGTCGTCTCGCGGCGGATGTTGGGTGGGAACTCGAAGGTTTCCACCCTTTTTTTCGCCAAAAGACGTTCTCCAAAAACAAAAACTATAAGCACATGAATACACAAGACTTCCTCACAGTACTCGATTATATGGAAAAGGAGAAGGGCATAAGCCGCAAGGTGATGGGCACGGTCATCGAGAATGCCCTGATTACCGCCGCCCACAAGACCTACCCGCTCGAGACCGAAATCCGCGTCAATCTCGACCAAAAATCAGGCAAAATCCAGATGTTCGCGAAACTGAAGGCCAGTGATCGTGCTCGGCCCAACGCAGACGAAATCTCCATCGTCAAAGCTCGGGCCGTCAAACCCACCGCCCACGTCGGCGAGTTGGTCGAAGTCGAACTCGACGCCAGCCAGTTCGGTCGTATCGCTGCCCAAGTCTTTAAACAGGCCATGAACCAAAACCTTCGCTCCATCGAAAAAACCATGATTTTAGAGGAGTTTCAAGGCCGCGTCGGCGATATCGTGGCAGGCACCGTCCGCCGATTCGAGCGAGCCGATGTCGTCATCGATCTTGGAAAGTTCGAAGGCATCATGCCCTCTCGCGAACGCGTCCCGACCGAGGAGTACACCCCGGGTGAACGCATCCGTGCTCTCGTCCTCGCAGTACAAACAGGACAGCGCGGACCTGAAATTATCCTCTCCCGATCCAGCCCTGACTTTGTGCGACGCCTCCTCTCTCTCGAAGTCAACGAGCTCAACGACGGCACGGTGCAAATCAAATCCCTCGCCCGTGAACCCGGCTTCCGCACGAAGATCGCTGTCTGGTCCGATGTGGAAAAAGTTGATCCCGTCGGAGCCTGCGTTGGGATTCGTGGCTCTCGCGTCAAAAATATTGTTCGGGAGTTAAACAACGAGAAGGTCGATCTATTCCGCTGGTCCCCCAATATTCATGAACTGGTCATCGAAGCCCTCAAACCCGCAAAACTTCGCAAAATTGAAATCGACGAGCCCAATCGTCGCATCCGGGCTCTGGTGGACGCAGAGAATCTCTCGCTCGCGATTGGTCGCAAAGGCCATAACGCCCGCCTCGCCAGCCGCTTAACCGGATGGAACATTGACGTAGAGGAGGACAAAACAGAAGTTCAAGGGTTCGAACAAAAACTCGAAGCCGCCGTCCAAGGCCTCGCCAACATTCTTGGGATCGAACTTGTACTCGCCCAAAAGATCGCCTCCGTCGGCTTCAGTACAGCTGAAGCGATCGCCGAGTCGTCCGAAACCGACCTCGCAGAAGCGGTGCCCGATCTTACGCCGGAACAAGTACTGGAGATTCGCACCAAGGCCCAGGCGGCCCTCTCAGCCGCCAAGACCTGAAGCGACCCCCCTCGCCCGGCATGGCCACCTCGTCCACGAAAAAGACGGCCAAACCCGAGGGGGAAGCCGCTCCCGCTAAAAAACCTCGCGCGGTAAAAACCGCCGCTCCAAAAGACCCCGCCGAAAAAGCTCCTAAAAAAGCACCCGCTAAAGAAAAGGCTGCAAAAGCAGAGGTCGTAACTCCGACTCCTCCCGCCCCTGCCCCAGCTCCCTCTGCCGAGAAACCGGCCCCCGCACCAGCCCCCACTGCGGCTGCTCTGGATGTCAGCCCAGAGGAAATAATCGACGAATCGAAAGTCATTCAGATGAAGCCGCCCATCCAAGTGCGCGACTTGGCAACACGGCTGAATCTCAAACCCTTTCAGCTGATCCATGAACTCATGGAGATGAACGTTTTTGCGACTCTCAATCAGAATATCGAAGAAGCTGTCGCCAAAAAGATTTGCGAAAAACGTGGTTTTGTTTTCCTTGCCGAAAAACGCAAAGAGGGTGGCGGAGTTCACAAGGTTGCCCCAGTCGTCGAACCCCCCAAAGCAAAACCAGTTCCCTCCGCCAATCTCAAGCCTCGACCACCGATCGTCACTTTCATGGGGCACGTCGATCACGGAAAAACCTCCCTGCTCGATGCCATTCGCCGGGCCAAAGTTGCGTCAGGGGAAGCGGGTGGAATTACCCAACACATCGGCGCTTATACCGTCCAACGCAACAACCACAGCATTACCTTTCTCGACACCCCGGGCCACGAAGCTTTTACCGCCATGCGGGCTCGCGGAGCGAACGTCACCGATATTGTCGTCCTCGTGGTCGCAGCGGATGACGGAATTAAACCACAAACCCTTGAAGCTCTCCGTCACGCCCAAGCAGCCAAAGTCACCATCATGGTGGCGATTAATAAAGTCGATCTGCCCAACGCCAACCTCGACAAGGTGAAAGGCCAGCTGCAAGAGCTCGGTCTGGCGCCCGAAGAGTGGGGCGGCCAAACAGTCGTCTGTGAAGTTTCTGCGACCAAGGGCACAGGAATTGAAAAACTGCTCGAGATGATTGCTCTTCAATCAGAGGTTTTAGAACTACGCGCCGACCCAACAGGGAATGCCCGTGCTCGAGTTATCGAAACACAGATCGAAACAGGTCGCGGCCCAACCGCCACCGTTCTCGTGCAACACGGTTGCCTCAAAGTGGGCGACTCCTTTGTCTGCGGACCCCACCAAGGAAAGGTGAAAGCACTGCTGGATGACGCGGGTAACGCAATCACGGCAGCTGGCCCATCCGTCCCCACCCGCATTATCGGCCTCAGCGGCGCTCCCTCCCCCGGTGAGGAGGTCGTGGTGGTCAGTTCAGAACGAGAAGCACGCACGATCGTGGAGGAACGTCAAGAAGCCCAACGCGCGACACGTCTTGCCGCAGGCCCCGGAGCACCCACTGGCGTCACGCTGGAGAATCTCTTTGCCAGTATTGCGGATGGTCAGAAGAAGTGCCTGCGAGTCGTTCTCAAAGGAGATGTTCAGGGCTCGGTTGAGGCGATCGTGGAAGCGATTCGGAAAATCCAAAGTCAGAAAGTCACCTTGGAAATTATTCTTTCCACCATCGGTCCAATTTCTGAATCGGACATTCTCTTGGCCAAAGCCTCGGGCGCCGTGGTCATCGGATTTAATACTAAGACTGATAACTCCGCCGCCAACGCAGCCAAGCGGGAAGGAATTCAGATTAAGCTCTTCAGCATCATTTATGAGCTGGTTGATCAGGTTAAGGAAGCCATGACAGGACTTCTCGATCCCGAACTTCGCGAAAGCCCCCTTGGAAATGCTCTGGTCAAAAAAGTCTTCGAACTTTCCAAATTTATGGTCGCCGGATCTCAGGTTCAGTCAGGCCGAATCACCAAAAGTGGGCGTGCTCGCGTCATCCGCAAGAAACAGCCGATTTACGACGGTGCGGTCGTTACCCTCAAGCGCTTTCAGGAAGACGTGCCAGAGGTCCGACAAGGACTGGAGTGCGGTATCCGGCTGGGCAATTTCGACGAGTATGAGGAAGGCGACATCATCGAGTGCTACCAGCTCGAAAAAGTCCCCCAGACCCTCTAACTCTCTCTTTCACTTTATTCTCTTCCGACTTCGGCTAGGCTTTTCGAATGCCCAGTCGCCGTCTTGTTCGTGTATCTGAATCGATCCGCTCCGTTTTGGCTCGTCTCGTCACGCGAGAACGCACCTTGGAGGGAAAGTTAATCACCATCACAGGGGTAGAGGTCAGCCCTGATCTCCGCCACGCGCAAATCTATGTAACCCACCTCGACGGCTCCTCCCCCGATGCGGATGTCATCCACACTCTCAACATGCTGAAGGAGCAGTGGCAGGGTGAGCTGAACAAGACTTTGCACATTAAATATACTCCTCGCCTCCATTTCCACGTCGATGAAGCCCAGCGAAGGGGAGACCGTATTCTGCAAATCATGACTGAGATTGAGCCCCCAGCTGATGAAAAGCAGTAAGGCTCATGTTCAGTCGTAGCGTCCCCACCCTTTTTCTAAATCCCAGCCGAAACCAACCCGCCTCTTCTTCAATCCAACTGATTTACCCTTCAAACCCTTAGCTTTTTTTGCTCGGCCCTTTGCCACCATCCCTCGGTTGACTGCCTTTCGACTCTCCCCCCTCGTCTTCCGAGCCACCCTCCTCTTCCAACGACTCACCCGTCTCAAACTTTTTCTTTAACTCCTGCAAAAAAGGAGTCATGTCCGATACTTTGTCCCAAACACTCTTGGCCACATAAATTGGCTTTTGCGTCTCCAGTGCCACCGCCACACAATCACTTGGCCGCGCATCGATCTCCGTGATGGAGGTGCCCCCTGGCCCCACCTGACGCAAAGTAAGCCTCGCAAAGTAAGTGTCGTTTCGAAGGTCATTGACGATCACCCGATCCACCGTGATGGAAAACCCCTGCAAAATCAGATGAATCAGATCGTGCGTCAGCGGTCGCTCCCTCTTTTCCCCTTTCAACAAGAGGGCAATCGATGTCCCTACCCCGTGATCCACATGAATACTAAAAGTTTTTGTCTCGTTCCCTAAAAACACTGCCATCCCGTTCGCCGCGGGCATCAAACCTAAAATCTGAACTTGGATGGCGTCGGTCACTCCACCACCTTATCGGTTGCTTCGGCGGTCGCAAGATGACGAAAAGATGCGGGAATCGTTGCATTCTTCCGCTGAAGCCGTATATCAATCACTCTGTGGCAGAGACTCCTGAACCTTGGTCAATCGATTCCGCACTCCGCACCTACGGGATCGCTCGATGGGGAAGCGGCTATTTCGGGGTTAACCCCACTGGAAACATCACCGTTCGTCCTCAAAACACCGGGGGCGCTGAGATCGATCTACTCAAAGTAGCCACCCGTGCACGCGAACGCGGTCTGAACTATCCCCTCCTCATCCGTTTCCACGATCTGCTTCGCCACCGCGTGCGCGCCATCAATGAAGCCTTTGCCGACGCCATTAAATCTGCCCGATACAAAGGCTCTTACCGTGGCGTTTTCCCTATCAAAGTGAATCAGATGAGGGAGGTGGTGGAGGAAATTCTCGATGCGGGCGAACCGTTTCACTTTGGACTCGAGGTCGGAAGCAAACCCGAGCTCTTTGCCGGGCTCGCCCACCATCGTGATCCTGAAAGTCTCCTCGTCTGCAACGGGTACAAAGACGCCGAGTTCATCCGCACCGCCCTCCTGGGTAGAAAGCTTGGCAAAAAGGTCATTCTCGTTATCGAAAAGCCGGAGGAGCTTCGCCTCGCGGTCGAGACTGCGCGAACGATGCAAGTTGAGCTTCTCGTGGGTGTCCGTGTTCGCCTTTCCGCACGCGGGGTGGGTAAGTGGGCCCTCTCCGGTGGCGATGGCGCTAAGTTCGGGCTCTCGACCAGCGAACTCCTCGAAGCCATCGAATACCTCCGCAAAGAGGGCTGCCCTGAAGCTTTGCAGATGCTCCACTTCCACGTCGGCTCCCAGATCCCTGATATCCTCGCCTTACGTCGCGCAGTCCGCGAGGCCACCCGCTTTTACGCCCAACTTCACCACTTAGGCCTCAAGCCCACTTACCTCGACGTTGGGGGTGGCTTGGCCATCGACTATGATGGATCTCGTAGCGACTCCGAGAGCTCCATGAACTACACCCTGGCAGAGTATGCTCGGGATGTTGTCCGCTCCGTAGCCGAAGTGTGCCGCCAAGAAAAAGTTCCCCACCCGACCTTGGTGAGTGAAAGTGGCCGCGCCACCGTGGCTCACCACTCCGTCCTCCTTGTTGAAGTCTTTGGGACGATTGAAAAAACCCCCCGCCCCTTTGTCCAAGCGAAAGAAGAGGATCCTGAATTCGTGCGCCAACTTTCTGAACTGGTCGTCAACGTAACCCGTAAGAATCGTCGCGAATCCCTTCACGACGGTCTCACGGTGAAAGAAGAGGCTGCTGCCCGCTTCGATCTTGGACTTCTGGATCTTTCCACCAAAGCACGGGTGGAAGATGCCTACTGGCATCTCATTTCCAAAATATCCACCCTCTATCAAAATGGCCGCCCGCCTCCCGAGGAAATTCGCAAACTCCAAGAACAGCTGGGGCGCCAATACCTTTGTAATTTCAGCGTCTTCCAATCCTTGATCGATCACTGGGCACTGAAACAGCTTTTCCCCATCGTCCCCATCCATCGCCTCAACGAAGCCCCGACCCATCTGGGTCGCCTCGTCGATATTACCTGCGATTCGGACGGAAAAATCGATCACTTTGTCGATGGCACCGGAACACGCAACAGCCTTCCCCTTCACGAACTCAATGGCCAACCCTACCTACTCGGATTTTTCCTGCTCGGCGCCTACCAAGACGTCATGGGAGATCTGCACAACCTTTTTGGCTCGGTCAACGAGGCCCACGTCTATCTCGATCCTGACGAACCGGATGGCTTCTACATTGAGGAAACAATCCCCGGTTTTTCCATCGGCCGTGTCTTGGGCAACGTGCAGTACGAACCCAGCCAGCTCTCCCGTATGATCAAGTCTCAAGTGGACGATGCCATTAAACAGGACAAAATGAAGGCAACCGAGGGCATGGACCTACTCGATTCCTACGAAAAAGGGCTCTCTCACCCTACTTATCTCAGCCTGGAAACCCCTTAAAACCACCCCCTTTTACGATTGGCAAGCCCTTGGGGCTAAGCTAGGTTTGAAATTTCATGGCAAAGAAGTCTAAATCAAAAAAAGCCTCAAAATCCTCTTCCAAGAAGTCCTCCAAGAAGAAGGTGCAGGCTCGCTCATCTTCTAAAAACAAGAAGAAGGCCCACCCGGCAAAGGTGGTCGCTCCCAAAAAGCCCTCTGGACCCCCTTTCCCAATCAAAACACCCGCCCGTTTCCTCCGTCCGATTGAGGAAAATTTAAAACCAGCCAAGCCACCCAAGTTTTCCCCCGCTTTTCTGGAACGCCAAAAACTGAAACTGACCGAGCTCCGGGACCATATCGTCGACCAGATGCAAGGGGTCACCAAAGATAGCCTTCGCGAGCGAGGTGAAGGGGGTGGTTCCGCCTTCGGCATGCACCAAGCTGACGCCGGTAGTGACGCTTACGAAAAAGATTTCGCCCTTAGCCTTCTCAGCCAAGAGCAAGACGCGCTCTATGAGATCGAATCCGCATTAAAACGTATTCAGGCACATGTCTACGGAGTGTGCGAAATGTCGAATCAGCCGATTCCCGTTGCCCGCCTCGAGGCGATTCCCTTTGCTCGCTTCACCGTAGAGTGTCAGACTCGCTTCGAGCAGGAAAACAAAGGTAAAAACCGTTGGGAACCTGCCCAACCTTTGATGGACTCGAACGAAACCGCCGACGAAGAAGGTGGCGAAGAGTCTGACGAAGAAGAAAAAAGTAAGGCCAAGGAGTAATTCAATGATCATTAAAAAAGCCCGTCGCCCCCGTCGCATGAATCGCACTGCGCCCCGCCGCAGAATCGATATCAATGGGGAAGCCATCGACTTTCGTAATGTGGAACTTCTCCGAAAATTTATTACCGAAACAGGAAAAATCTTGCCGCGTAAGGTCACCGGGATGCCTGCTCATCTTCACCGCCAACTGAACACCGCAATTAAGAGGGCTAGAAATGTCCTCCTCCTCAAATGAGCCGCCGTTGCGAAATCACAGGTGCCGTACCCTCTTTGGGGCGCAAGATCATCCGCAGTGGTAAGTCGAAAAAATCGGGTGGTATTGGAACTCACGTCACCGCCAACACTCCACGCCGTTTTCGACCGAATTTGCGCACAAAACGGATCTATGTCACCGAGCTCGGGCGCCACATTACGGTAAAATTGACCGCGCGCGCCATGAAGACGATCGACAAAAATGGCGCGTATTCGACCCTGAAACGCGCCGGGTTGCTTTAAGCCACAGGCTGCGTCCTCGGGAGGTCAGAGTTGTCGGTTCTGCATCTCCTCGCTTCACCTGCTAGGTCACCCGCCACCACCGCGTTCTGGAAGGCGATCCAAGAGGATCTAACCTCAGGAAAACCAGCCTCCGCCTACCTGCTCCATGAAGGTGCGACCGCCCTACTCGATTCCCGCCTCTCCAAACTCATCCCCCAAGGTCTACGCCTCTTTGCCTGCCCCCGTGCCGTTGATACCTTCGCCCCGAAACATAATTTTGAAATCGTCTTGGGCGGCCCAGGTCTTCTGGCTGAACTCGTCGAACGATGCTCACTTACCCACTCCTACAATCCTGAATGAAAAGAGTCGCCATTCTTTGCCAAACTGGTCCCCAAGGAAAACGCCGTTTAGCCGAGGAAGCCCTCCGCCTTGCCGCAGGTTTGACCGCCACAGGCAGACTCCGCGTTGATCTCATTCTCTCCGCATCTGCACTTGCTCTGCTTCAACCAGAAATGGGGGGACCCACGGGGACCTGGGAGTCACTCATTTCTCCCCATACCCGAATCCTCGTCCCCTCCGGTACACCCCCGCCCATCTCCCCTCCCGTCACTTTCCTTCCGAATGGAGAAACAGAAAAAGCTGCCGCAGGTGCCGACCTCATCCTGCGATTCTAGGGTTTTCTCTCGACTCCACCCTTTCTCTGCTCCATCCGATTAGAGAGCCCTATGTTGGATCGTGCCCATCTAAAACATCTTCACTTCCTCGGTATCGCAGGAACGGGAATGGGCACGGTCGCCGCAATGTTCAAAACGATGGGACTGAAGGTCACCGGATCCGACCAAGCTGTCTACCCACCGATGTCCGACTTTCTCCGTGACCAAGGGGTCGTCTTTCACGAAGGATACGCAGAAACAAATCTCTCACCCAAACCCGATCTCGCCGTCGTCGGCAACGCGCTCTCGCGCGGTAATCCTGAGCTCGAAGCTGTCCTCTCCCATAGGATCCCCTTTGTCTCTCTGCCCGAACTGCTTCGGGGATGGTTTCTCTATAAAACTCGCAACCTCGTGGTTTCAGGCACTCACGGCAAAACCACCACCTCCACTATGCTCGCCTTTCTTCTCGAAAAAGCTGAGCTCCACCCGAGCTGGTTTATCGGAGGAGTCCCCCTCGATCTCCCCGCCGGCTGCCATCACGGTACCGGACCCTTTTGGGTGCTGGAGGGAGACGAGTACGACACCTCCTTCGCCGATAAACGCAGCAAGTTTCTCCAATATCTCCCTGAACTGGTCATTCTCAATAACGTAGAATTCGACCATGCCGACATCTACACCGACCTCGCCGCAATTCAGAAATCGTTCCGTCAACTTCTTCAACAAGTTCCGCAAAGTGGTCTAGCCCTGATCAATGCCGACGATCCCAATGCCCTCGCCGTGGCCAAGGACGCCCCCTGCGAGATTTTGGAAGTTGGTTCCGGACCCCAAGCCGCCGCCCGTTACCACATCCTAAAAGAGGATGCCTCCGGATCTCGCTTCACTCTCCATGGACACGAATTTCACCTTCAGCTCCCTGGTCGACACAACGTTCACAATGCTTCCATGGCAATCTGCGCCGCGCACACTCTTGGCGTATCTCTTGATAAGCTAGCCTCGATTCTGACTCAGTTTCGCGGCGTCAGGCGTCGCCTCGAAGTCCGCGCTGAGGCGAAAGGAATCACCATTGTCGATGATTTTGGCCATCACCCCTCCGCCCTTCGGGAATCGATCGCCGCCCTAAGAGCAAAATACCCAGGCCGCCGCCTTTGGGCCCTCTTTGAACCACGGTCAAATACTACCCGACGCGGTATTTTCCAAAACGAGCTCGCCCAATCCCTCTCCGCCGCTGATGGAGTCTATATTGCAGAAATTGCGCGTAAGGATCAGATCGATCCACAAATGCGCCTCGATCCCAAGAAAATCGCCGACGACATTCGTAAAGCGGGACGCGAATCTTTCTACCTGCCCGGTCCAGAGGAAATTCTCAAAGACCTTCTTCCCCGCTTGAAATCGGGCGATGTCGTAGCCGTCTTTACCAACGGGAGTTTTGGAGGACTTGTGGGAAAACTGTCTGAAGCCGTAAAGAATCGCTAAAGGTTTTTATCTAGCTAACCGCTGGGATCAGCGTCTTCACATCCACCCCGCGAAACTGGAACAGCTTCGCAATGGTTTCCTCGATGACATTGTTCGGGCAAGAAGCCCCAGCCGTTACCCCGATCTTCACCCGTCCCTTTGGCAACCAGTTCGTCGTTCGCTTCTCTTTTTGAGCGTGCTGGTCGTAGTGTTCAATCTCATCCGTAGAAATCATGCGGGAACTATTTCGAATAAAGTAGGTTGGCAACTTCGCCTCCCCCATCTCCGCTAAATGGCTGGTGTTACTACTATTGTAGCCGCCTACCACCAAGAGCAGGTCGGGAGGGGTAACCAAAAGATCACGAAGGGCATCTTGTCTCTCTTGGGTCGCCCCACAAATCGTGTCGAAAAATCTAAAGTGTTCGCCCGTTTTCTTTTCCCCATACCGATCCTCAATCGCTCTCTTCAGTCTTCGCTGCACTTCCTCCGTTTCCCCACGCATCATCGTCGTTTGATTGGCCACTCCCACCGCTTGCAAATGCTTCTCTGGATCAAATCCAGGTGAGTGCGCCCCTTCAAACTTCTTCAAAAACTCCTCCCGATCCCCACCTTTTCGAATATATTCACAGACATAATCGGTCTCCTCTAAATTATAGACCACGAGGTAGTGACCCATGCCATCAGTGCTCAGCGCTCGGGAACTGGTGGCCATCGTCTCCTCATGGGATGATTTTCCGTGAATAATTGAGGTCACCCGTTCCTTGTTGTACTGCCGAACTCTCTTCCACACGCTCATCACGTCTCCACAGGTCGTATCGACCGTCTGACAGCCGATTTTTTTTAGCTCATCCATCGTTCCCACCTCTGCCCCAAATGCCGGCACAATGACCACATCATCCGAGGTTAAGCCCGTCAGGTCATACCCCGCAGGATGACGCTTCAAAGATTGAATCTTCATCTCACGCAGCTGCTCGTTGACCTCGGGGTTATGAATAATTTCGCCTAGCAAAAAAATCCGTTTGTCTTTGAAAACTTTAGCGGCCGCGTAGGCCAGATCGATCGCCCGCTCCACCCCATAGCAAAAACCAAACGCCTTCGCCAAAACCACCGTCATGTCCCCTGCCACCAAATCCCGGCCCGTCGCCCGAACATACTCCACTGCAAGGCTTCGATAATGCTTCTGCACCTCCGCCGCCACCGCCTCCATCACCTCGGGAGTCCGTAAATTTACCTTCTTCGGTGCAGGTGCCGTGGTTGAACTCATCCCACTATCTTACTCCCCAAAAACAAGGGGTCGAGTCCAGACCATTGAGAACACTACTTCCTGCCCTTCAATGGCTTAGCAACGATCCACTCCAGAATTCCTTTCTGGGCGTGCAACCGGTTTTCCGCCTGATCAAAAATATCCTGTGCCCGCTCCTCTAAAATTTCCGCGCTGATTTCTTTCCCCCTGTACGCAGGCAGACAGTGCAAAACGAGCGCATCCTTCTTCGCCAGCCCCACGAGCTTTCGATTGATCTGGTAAGGAGCAAAAATCTTTTCCCGCTCCGCCGCCTCCGCCTCCTTTCCCATCGATACCCAAACATCCGTATACAAAACATCCGCCCCTTTTGCCGCACCCATCGGATCCTCAGTCCAACTCACATGTTTTCCAACGGAAGGGGGCCGAAACTTTTCAGGAGCGCCACACACCAACTGAAAATCAAAGATCTCTGCCGCTTCGGCCCACGACCGAGGCACATTGCACGCCGCATCACCAATAAAGGCTACCCGCTTACCCCGAATCGATCCCCGCTTCTCTTCGATTGTAAAAATATCACTCAAAATCTGGCACGGGTGCTCATCATCCGTCAGCGCGTTGATCGTTGGAATTTTGGCAAACTCCGCAAACTCCTCTACGTCTCCCTGCGCAAAGGTGCGAATCACCGCCCCATGAACCATTCGCCCCATGACCCGTGCCGTATCCCGAACCAACTCCCCTCGTCCCAACTGAATCTCTGCCGCACTCAGAAAACTTGGTACCCCACCCATTTCCCGAATCGCTACCTCAAACGAAACCCGCGTTCTCGTCGAAGCCTTGGTAAAAATCAGCGCCCAGATCTGGCCCGACAAAGGCCCCGAGGCAGAGACTTTCTTTCCCCGAGCTTTTTTGGCCTGCTTCGCAAAGCCTAAAATCTCTCGTGCCTCTCCCTCACTCATTCCTGCCAGCTTTAAAAGATGTCTCATAGGGTCGCCTCCACTTTTTTGATCGCTTCCTCCACCTCTTTCTTTGTCACAGAGTACGGTGGCAAAAACCGTAGAACATCCGAACCTGCCGGTACAACCAGTAAACCCTGCTTCGCCAGCGCCTCGGCCACCTCCGCATGACTTCTCCCCTGAACCGTCACCCCCACCATTCCTCCAAACCCCCTCACCTCCCCAACCCAACCTCTTCCCCCCAATTTTCCTAATCCCTTTTTTAAATGCTCTCCCATCTCCTCAATGTGACTTCCTAACCCCTCCTCCTCAATGATCGCTAAAATCTCCAGTGCCACCGCACAGGCTAAAGCCGTCCCCCCATAAGTCGTGGCATGACTTCCCGGTCCCAAGACATCCGCCAACCTCTCCCCAAACCAGACCGCCCCAATTGGAAAACCACCCCCTAAACTTTTCGCCATAGAAACCGCATCCGGTAAAAAACCACCCTTCTCTCCCGCTCTCTCTAAAATCATCTCGTAACTCTGAAACCGCCCCGTCCGATAGTGGCCGCACTGAACCGAATCCATCAAGAGGCAGACCCCCCGCTCTTTCGTCATCTTTCGTAAACCCAAAAGATACTCCGCCGTCGCCGGAATCACCCCACCCTCACCTTGAATCCCCTCCACCATGACCGCCGCGGTCTTTGGACCCATCGCCTTTTCCACCGCCGCCAGATCATTGAAGGGAACATAGCCAAACCCAGGCACCACTGGCCCAAAACCCTCTCTCAGCCTCTCCTGACCCGAAGCCGCAATCATCCCCAGTGTCCTGCCGTGAAAGGAGTTCAATGCGGTAATCACCTCATATCTGCCCTCCCCAGATCCCAACTTTCTGGCTGCTTTGACCATCGCCTCATTCGCCTCCGCCCCACTGTTGCAGAAAAACATTTTTCCTGGACCCGTTCGCTTGACCAACTCCTTGGCCAACTCCGCCTGTTTCGGGTGGAAAAAAAGATTCGAAACATGCACTAACTCCTCCCCCTGCTGCTTCATTACCTTGGCCAACCTGGGATGAGCATGCCCCAAACAGTTCACCGCAATCCCACTTCCAAAATCTAAATATTCGGTACCTTCCGCATCCCATACTCGCGCCCCTTTTCCCCGCACCAGAACAGGCGCCGTGGCCGACCTCTTGTACGACGGCACCACATGCCGCGCGTACTCCGCCCGCACCTCCCGCGAATCAATGGTTAGATTTTTCTTCAAGAGCCAAGAGTAATCCCAAAAACCCGTTCGGCCAATCCCAGCTTATTGGGCAGCCCAGCGCAAAAGTGCCTCCGTCTGCTCCCAGCCCATGCAGGCATCGGTAATCGAAACCCCATACTTCAACCCCTTCGGCCCCTCCGCCGGAATATCCTGACGCCCCTCGCGAAGATGACTTTCCAGCATTAAGCCCAAAATACCAGGCGTGCCCGACCGTTTCTGCTCCACCACACTTTTCCAAGCCGTCTCCTGCTTGGTTGCCTCTTTCCCAGAATTGGCGTGACTGCAATCCACCATCAATCGCTCAGGAAGGCCGTGTTTCTTCAGCGAATCCCGCGCCGCCCCCAAACTGGAGGGGTCGTAATTGGTCTTATCCCGCCCGCCACGCAGTACGAGGTGAGTTGAACTATTTCCCACCGTCCGAATCACACTCGTCGCCCCCTCTCCATCGATTCCGACAAAAGCATGAGGCGCCCTCGCGGAAAGCATCGCATCGACCGCGACCTGCAAACTCCCATCCGTTCCATTCTTAAAACCCACAGGCATCGAAAGTCCACTCGCCATCTCCCGATGGGTCTGACTCTCCGTTGTCCGTGCCCCGATGGCTGCCCAACTCACCAGATCTGCTAAATATTGCGGAACTACAGGATCCAAAAACTCTGTTCCCGCTGGAACCCCCAACTCATTAATCTCCGACAAGAGCCGGCGACCCGCTTTCAATCCACCTTCTAAATCCAAAGTGCCGTCTAACCCCGGATCATTGATCAACCCCTTCCAGCCCACCGTGGTTCTTGGTTTTTCAAAATAGACTCTCATCACCAGTAGAAGTCGATCCCCCAGCTCCTCTCTCATGCGATGAATCCTCCCCGCATACTCTAAAGCGGCCTTTCGATCGTGAATCGAACACGGACCTAGAATCACCAGGGGTCGAGAATCCCTCCCCTCCATCACACCTTCCACCTCCTCCCTCGCCCGCCGAACCGTTGCCTCCGAGACTTGACCCAACGGAATTTCCTTACGCAACTGCGCAGGAGAAATCAACGGGCTAACCTCCCGAACTCGAAGGTTGGTTAACTTCGGGGCTACTGAAGAAGGAGACACAGCGCTCATACCCGAACCCTAGTCGATTTAGCCCAATTTGGAAAACCCGATTCCAATCTCGCTTTTCCCAACCATTTGCTCAATATCAACCGCTTATGCTAAAGCGCATCGGCGTAATCACTTCAGGGGGCGACTCCCCAGGCATGAATCCAGCGATCCGCGCAATTGCCAGAACCGGCGTCAGCCTCGGCATCGACGTTGTTGGCATCCAAAACGGATACCAAGGCATATTCGATCGTGAATTTATGCCTCTGGGGGTGATTGAGGTCAGCGGACGCATTCGCGACGCGGGGACAATCCTTTCCACCAGCCGCTGCCTCCACTTTAAGGAGGAAAAATCACAACTTCAGGCCATTGAGATTCTGAAAAAGGAAAATATCCAAGCCCTTCTCGTTTTAGGTGGGGATGGCTCTCTTGCTGGCGCCGCCGCACTCTCCAAACTCGGGTTTCGAGTCCTCGGTCTTCCCTGCTCCATCGATAACGACCTCTCAGGAACCGAGATGTCGATCGGGGTCGACTCCTGCCTCAACACCGTTGTGCATCTGATCGATATGATCAAAGCCACCGCCGCATCCCACAATCGCTGCTTCGTCATCGAAGTCATGGGCCGTAACCATGGCTACCTAGCCCTCATGAGCGCCATCGCATCAGGATCTCAAATCGCCGTGATTCCAGAGTTCCGCTACGACATGGACAAAATTATTGAAAATCTCACTCGCCGCCGTCTTCGCCGCCATAACAACAGCGTTGTGGTAGTAGCCGAGGGCGCATGTTCGGGCCAGCAGTTCATGGACCGTCTTTTAGAGGCAGGCAAAAATAAGCTAGATCAGGAAGTTCGCCGTACGGTACTCGGCCACTTACAACGTGGCTCTCCACCCACCTTTTCCGATCGCTTTCTCGCCACCCGCATGGGGGAATTTTCTGTCCTTGCTCTGAACCAGGGGGAACACGGATCGATGGTCGGACTTCTTCGGAATCGGATGAACTTGACCGACCTTCAGGAAATTAAAGGCCACCGCCCCCCTCTTCCTGCTGACGCCATACGCCTCGCCCGAAATCTGGGAATGGAAGTCGGCGTACCCACCGAGGCCTAACCCCAAAAAACTACTTGATGGGTGCGGAAATTCGTATGAATTTGCCGTTGTTTCGGCTGGCAAGTTTACTCAGGAACTTCTCCTCTGCGGTT
>CAMBGW010000009.1 GCA_945866245.1 Verrucomicrobia subdivision 6 bacterium
CCAAAGGCCATCATCTCCCTCTGCTTCACCTGACCCTCTTCCCCTTTCGATTTCAGCTGATTTTCCTTCTCCTTTTTCTTGGCGTCCGAGATTGCCGGATCCTGCATATCTTTTTGCAGGCTGTTGATCGATTCGACCAAAGTCTTTAGTCCAGCTTCCCTTTCATTCCGCTCCTTCTGATATCCCGCCGCCAAATCCTCCATCTGCTTCTGTGAGTCTTTCGCTTTATAGTAATCCTTTAAGATCGTGTTGTAGTCCACCACAGCCATTTTTGAAAAGTCTTGGGCGTGACTTTTTGTTCCGATGGAAAAAATCGCTAGGGCGATCGCCCCTTGCACCACTTTGGATAGGTTGAATTTCATAAGGGAAAAGGATAGTTAGAACTGGTACCCGCCGTCAAAGTACATTTTGAATGCGCCCAAACCACCCCCGTTGTTTGGGTCCCCTGTCATCACCGGGATTCCGACGTCAAATTTCATTGGTCCGATACCAATATCCATGCGGATTCCCACGCCCGCTCCAATTTGAAAACCTCCGTTGATCGCATTGTATGGGGTGGACTTACCATTTACCATCATGCTCTGGGTATTGTTGTAGGTCTTGGGCTGGAAATCAAAAATGTTCTCATTCACAAAACCACCGTCACAAAATACCGCCCACCGTACCCGGTTTTCTAAAATCGGGAATGGAGCGGTAATTTCTGCCTGATACACCCCTTGGGTGCTGCCACCCACCGGTTGAGCGTTCTGTTTTGGACCGACCGATCCCCCGTTCACCGTACTGCCTAACGACGGATCGAACCCGCGGATCGAGCCTGAACCTCCCGCAAAAAGCTGATCCCATACAGGCACGAGCTGGGTCGTACTGTAGGCATCCACTAAACCCACCAGCACTCTCGCAGAGAAAATAACATCCTTTTCCTTCCAAAGGGTATGATACGTCTTAAATTCCGCTTTAATTTTCCAGATATTTTCGCTGCCCAACAGCGGCCCCCCTGCCCCCTCAGCACCAAACTCAAAGTACTGCCCCGAATGCGCTAACATCATGCTGTCACGTCCATCATACGTCACAGAGCCCCGCAAGGATGACTTAAAGGTATCCCCTGTGGATGCCTGAAAGTAGGGCGGGGCGTTCGTTTGCACGTTCGTAATATCATAATATTCCGGGCGGTAAGTAATCCCAGTCGACCAACGATTCAGCGGATAATCGTCCCCTAATCTTCGGCTTAATCCTGTGAAGGCTCCGTAGTTCTTCTGGTTGTAAAACTCACTCAAGTAGGAAGCTCCATTATAGTACCCGCCCGCATCCAACCGGATCGGCTTGTCCAAGAACCACGGCTCGGTGAAAGATAGATTGATGTTTTGCGAACGGAATCCAATCGAAGCCTGGAACCGCACCTTTTGCCCCGCTCCTCGGGGAGGAAAACTCTGAAAGATTCTTTGTAGATCAAAATTCTTTTCTCCCACCGTAATATTTCCCGTAAGCAACTCCACCGAGCTAAATCCGGCTCCAAAACTCACCTCTCCCGTTCCCTTTTCCTCAACCTTCACGATCAGTTTTTGCCGATTCGGCACGTCCGTCTCCTCCGCATACGTCTCCACTTTCGAGAAGTAATTCAATCCTTCCAAACGCCTCTTGCTCGCCTTTTCTCGGACCGTGTCAAAAACTTCGCCTGGAGCTAAATCGATTTCGCGCCGAATCACCTTATCCCGTGTCGTGGTGTTGCCCTGAATCTCAATCTTATCGACGTAGAATTTTTCTCCCTCTTTGATGTTAAAGCTAACATCGATGCTTCCGTTTTCTACATTGGGAGTCATACGGTACTCCACTCGGGCTTCCCGAAAGCCTCGCCGCCCATACTTATCCTGCAAGGTTTCGATGGAGGCCTGGAGAGAGTTGATCGCGTAGATCTGCCCCTCCTGCAAGCCGTCCGCCTTAATCATTTTCAGCTCCACCTGATCAAAAATTTCCATCTGCTTCGATTTCGTCATCAGCTCGTTCATTAAATCGTCGGCCGAGAAAAATGCGTTTCCGTCCACCGACAATACCCCTACCCGGTACTGCCGCCCCTCCTCAATCCGATAGGTTAAGATCAGATCCTCCGCCGGAATTTCATCAGGATCAAAGTCCTCTCCTCGCGGCGCCTGAGTTTTTTCGATCACCTCCTCGTTCTTCACCGTCCGAGGCAGATCTACCGAAGCCGCCACGCTGATATCGATATACCCTTGATTTAAGTAGTAGTTCTTAATCCGCGATACGTCATCTTTTAACGCCAACTCCTCGAACCGGTCCGATTTGCTGAAAATCTGCCACCACTCCTTCGGTTTTAGCTTCACCACTTTTTCCAACTCCTTGGCCGTAGCCGCCTGATTTCCGATAAAACGAATCTTGCTGATAAAACCCCGAATCCCTTCATCGATCTCGAAAATGACTTTCGCCTCTCCCCCCTTGACCGCTTCCTGTTTTGCGACAATTTTCACGTCCTTGTACCCTTTATCCCGGTAAAAATCCTCCATCGCAAAAGCATCTCGCTGAAGCCGCTCGTCGCTTAGGGTATCCCCCACTTTGGTCACCGTTTCCTTGGGGGTAAATGCACCCGCCAAGGCCGCTGCTCCCTTGGCATCACTCGCAGTCAACGCTTTTAGCTTCAGATCGAGCAGATCTTCCTTATCCACCGACAACTCATCGTCTAATCCCCCATCCGCCCGCTTTCGCTTCACCTCAACATCGGCTACTCGCACTTTTGGGTCCACCAAAACGGTCAAACGCACGCCACGTTCCCCATCATCCGAGCGCATTTCCGAAGTGACGATCTGCACGTTTTCGTAATCCCCCGTCTGATAAAGACTTTCGATATCCCCGTCCACCACCTGCTGGGAATACACTCCACCCTTGTTGCTCCGCATGTTCTGGCGGATCTTATCATCATTAATCGTTACATCCGGCCGCTTCGAGGAGTACTCCACCTCCAAAATCTTAATCTGCCCACCTGCTACTTTTTCCGACGATGAAGGAGACGGCACATACGTTTTGGCCCTTGTTTGAGCAGGCTGTCCCGCCGCCTGATCCCCGCCCTCCTGCGCCCACAACCCATTCAACCCTAAAAATAGAACCAGCCAGGGCATAACCCTCCCTTGAACCCTAAAAAGGGACCATTTTGACACACCCGTTGCTCCACCCGATTTTTTCACGGTAAACTACGTAAATAGCTATCAATAAGCTCTTGTCGATACCCAGTTATGATACTTATTAACTATTGATGGTTAATAAGTTAAAAAAGCCCGACCACTCTGGCTTAAGCTTTTTCTTCGGATCCTTCGGTCGCCGCTGCTTTTCGAGGGCGCCGAACCTTGGCAGACTTCTCGAAATTTTCATCCGTGTTCCCCGTCACCTTCACCTTAATTTGCACCTTCACCGAGTAACCTAAATCAACCGTCACATCATGTTCTCCTACATGATTGATCGCTTTGGCCACAATCACGTCCCGACGCTCCACTTCGAACCCCTTTTCGTTCAAAGCTGCCGCGATCTCGGTTGCTGTAATCGCACCAAACAACTTCTCCGCACCCTCTTGCGCCTGCTTCAACTCAAAGGCTAGGGCTAACTTCACCAACTTGGCCGCCTTCTCTTGCGTCGCTGCTGCTTCCGCAACTTCCCGCTCCTCACGCCGCTTCTTCAGCGACTCGATCTGACGCTTACTAGCCGCATTCACAGGGGTGGCCAATCCACGCGGGAATAAATAGTTTCTCGCATACCCAGGTTTCACTCGGACCATATCCGCCTCTGCACCTAGCCCCTTGACCGGACCTTTTAAAATAACTTCTTGGTTCATTGTTTGTTTTTCCTCTTTTTTTTGGGTTTCTTAGAAAGGCACATCGTCTTCAGGAATTTCTCGCGCCGGCGCGGCTCCCTTCCCACCACCCTCACCCTCCCCAGCCGCACTACCCTTAGCAGATCGTCCTCCCCCTGCCCCTGCTCCTGCTCCCCCACCACCCCGCGATAAAAATTGCACTCGATCCGCCCGCACTCGCATCCGGCTCTTCTTTTCTCCCTCCGGCCCCTCCCACTGATCCAACTGCAACCGACCTTCCACAAAAACAGGAGCCCCCTTACTCAAATAATCTCGGCAAGTCTCTGCCTGCCTCCCCCACACCACCACATCCACATAGCAAACCTCCTCTTTTTCCGTTCCATCCTGCGCCTTGTACGTCATGTTGATCGCCATTGCCAAATCCCCTACGGCCGTTCCCTTCGGGGTATGACGCACCTCTGGGTCCCGAGTCAGGTTCCCCATGAGAAAAACTTTGTTCAAACTTGCCATACCAATTCCTTACGCCGTCGCCTCCGCTGCCGCCCGCTCACTCTTTTTTCGCAACTCCTCCTCCGAAACACTCACCAAAACATAACGGTAGACCGGCGCCGACAAGGCCAATTTTCCGCGGAGCTTGACGATCGATTCCGGTGGCAACTCGCAAGTCAGATTTGCATAAAATCCTGACTCCAAGGCCCCCGCCACATACTCAAACTTCCGGCGCTCCATTTTTTGGGTGCGCGTTACCTTGCCCCCAACCGCCTTTACCTCTCCCTCCACTTGCGCCAATACCTCAGGCAAAGATTCCTCTTTGCCCGCTAAATCCAAAACCACCAATAGGTCGTATGTCTTCATGCCTCCACTTTCCGGTTTCCCAAAGGAAGAGCCGCTTTCCAGCCACTCTGCCTCCAGATCTCCACAGCCTCCACGGCCGCCTCCACCATCCGATCGACCACGGGCCGCTCTTCCGGTGTAAATTTTTCCAAAACATGATCCGCCGTCCCTTGCGATCCCACCGGCCGACCCACCCCACCCCGCAACCGAGGATACGATTTCGTTCCCAACAAGGTTTCGATCGAATCTAAACCCCGATGCCCCCCACTTGAACCCTCCGCCCGTAAACGGAGTTTTCCAAGAGGCAGATCCACATCATCCATAATCACCATAAAATTTTCTTGGGACACTTTCCACCATGCGAGAGCCGCCCGAATTGCCTCCCCCGAAGCATTCATCATCGTGGAGGGCTTCAGCAGGATCAGATTTTCCGGGGTTCGAGCCGCCCACCCCTCGGCGTAACGGCACTTTTCCCAACGAAGCTTCTGGTTGGCTGCGATCCGATCCACCACCTCGAAACCGAAATTGTGGCGAGTCCCCTCGTAAGGTTGACCCTCATTCCCCAACCCGGCGACCAAGCCGATCTCCATCGTGCCTCCTGCCCGCGGTTACTTCTTCGCCGGTTCTTTCTTGGCCCCCTCCTTCGCTTCCGCCTTCGCCGGTTCCTTCTTGTCCCCCTTGTCTCCCTTCTCCGCCGTCGCCCCGGCCTCCTCGCCCTCCTTCTTCTGACGGATCACCTCAGGCTCAGCCGCAGCCGCCGCAGCCCCTTCCGGTGTCGGAGCCTCCTCCACCTTCGGCAACAGAACCATAAAGACAGGCAACTCTTTCGTATTTAAAACGGTCACTCCCGCCGGGAGTTTCACCTCACCCACATGAATCGCTTGCCCCACTTCGAGGGCTGAAACATCCACATCGATCCGCTCCGGCAGATCCTTGGGCAAACACTCCACCCTCAAAGTCCGCAAATTATGATCCAAAATTCCGCCCCCCGTTCGTACTCCTACCGCCTCCCCCAACTCATGCACAGGAACCTCAACTCGCAATTTTTTATTCTCCTCGATCGCATGAAAATCCACATGTTCAATCGTATCTCGCAAGGGGTCGTGCTGAACCTCACGAATCAAAGCCATCTTTTTCGTGGTTACACCACCCTCACCCTCAAGAGTCAGATCAATCAACACGCTTTCAGAACTCGCCCCGTGCAAAGCCTCCGCAATTTCACGCCCATTTAACTCCAAAGCTTGTGAACTCCCCGCACCATACAAGACCGCCGGGACACGACCGCTCGCCCGGATCCGATGGGGACGACGCCCACCGATCTCAGCTCTAACTTTTGCTTTGATTCCTAACCTCTTAGCCACGTTTTACCTCCGTAAGATTGAACGGAAAGTAAACCAACTTTTCCCCCTTGGGTCAACGCCTATTCCCAACTATTTCCAATAATTTCCCCGCTTTCCGCCTAAAAAAAAAGAACCCTTGGAGGTTTTGCCTCCAAGGGTTCATACGGGTGTGGGAGTTCGCCACTCTCTCTTTCCCAGTGACTGGCTATTTGGCGCCTGGACTAATCTCTCGATTCATCCTGCTTTTTCCTTCGGCTGCCAGTTCCCCGACGCTATTCACCGCCCACGCTTCACGGCGCGGGCGAAGTTTCGGCCTCATAGCAGGGCCGCCACGACCATCCCTGATCGTGATCTATTGAGTGAAGCCTCTTTGCCTGGTTCGGTCCGTACCTGCCGGTACGGGCGCGCCACACACGGTGTTGACCCACCCACGAGAATTACCCAGTGACGGGTTGTTTTGCGGGTCACCACCTCGAGTCAGGAGGACGGCCAGCACTTTTGGCGCTGCGTTGGCCCCCTGCCACGGGTCTAGCTTCTTACCTCTCAGGTTGCTTTTTCCTCGTAGCCGGGTGACGTCCCTCTCGGGTCCGCCCCCCGAACTCGGAGCTGGGCCGTTGACCAAGCCTGCCGGCCTAATCTCCCATCTCCGTTTATCCGTCGTCCGCCCCTTTCGCACTCCCTCTGCATCAGAGGGAGCCTTGGGATCAAGAATCTTACGACCCCTAATCCAGACGTACCACGAACACCTGATCTTCTCACAGTAGCAACCATCGCCCTTTTCTTGGAGCGACTGTGTCCGCCAAGGGAACCGAAACCGTCCCCCTAACGTGACTTGGTTAGCATGCGGCTTCTTTAGTTATCGCTGCCAACCTCTCAAACCCCTAATTCGCATTCTACGGACACCGTCATCGCCTTCGCTTTCACTCCAACTCTGCCGATGTTTTTCTGGGTGCGACCCCAGCCGCGGGATTTGGTGAGACATGCCCCTGCTGGACTTGTGATCCAACCTGGGGGCCGAGGCAATCAAGCCTCCTCGACCATTCTCCAGTTACCTGGAGCTATCCTGAGAGCCTTCAAATGGGAGTAAACTTTCGCCTCCCCCATCAGACTCTGTTCTTTCAATGAACTAATTTCGTTATATTCGACTCAGAAAAACACACAAAGAAGGAAAATTGGAAATGGGTTTTTATTGTGAATAACTTGGCCAATACTTCCATTTTTACCTCTGAAAATGAGGGGTGAATTTTATCCACCTTACCCCGAATGAAAGCCGCTTTATCGACCCGGAATCTTCTTTTCTGCTTCGACCGAAACCGTTCCACCCGCACTCAATTGACTCAACTTCTCCTCCATCCACTTGGGAGCCTTCTTCTGTACCGCACTCCCTACGTGCCGATGCAAAAATCGCTCTAGAGCCAGCATCGCCGCCAATCGATTATCTGGTCTGGCAAAGCCATGTCCCTCATCCGCCGCCACCAAATACTCCACCGCCTGCCCACGCTTACGGTACGCCCCCACAATCTGATCCGACTCCGCCTGCTTCACCCGAGGGTCATTCGCCCCCTGCACTACCATCAACGGCGCCTTCATCTTCTCCACCGAGAACAAGGGCGACTGCCTTCGCATCCTATCCGCATCCTCAGGACTTTTCGGATCCCCTACAAAATAATCGAACTGACGTCGAACCGACTCCCAATACGGCGGAATCGAATTCAGCAAAGTAAACAAATTCGACGGCCCTACAAACGATGCCCCCGCCGCATACACTTCGGGAGTGAACGCCAGACCGGCCAACGCCGCATACCCACCATAACTCCCACCGTAAATCGCCACCCGCTTGGGATCGACTATCCCTTTCGCTACTAAATCCTTCACCCCCCACGTCAAATCATCCTGCATCTTATCCCCCCACTCATGCCGCCCCGCCGCATAAAACTTTTTTCCATACCCCGTCGACTGCCGAAAGTTAGGTTGCAACACCGCCAACCCACGATTCGCAAAAAACTGTGCCGTCCCATTGTAACCCCAATAATCCCTCGCCCATGGGCCCCCGTGCGGCATCACCAGCAAAGGCAACTGCTTTGCCTCCTTCCCATTCGGCAAAGTTAAATATCCCGGAATCTCTAGCCCGTCCGATGACCGATACCGTATCGGCATCATCGGAGCCAACTTCTCCTTCGGTAAATCTGGCCGCAACGCCCCAAACAAGAGCACCTCTTTGCTCGCTCGATCAAAGAGATAGTACGTTCCCGGATCCGTATCCCCTGAAATTAACACCAACCACTTTCCATCATCCCCCGACATGTCCACTAACCCCACCTCCTGATTCAGAAATCTCTTCCGTAAAAATGAAAAGTCCTCCTCAAACCCGCGATCCTTCCAGTAGTTCCTTTTTCGATCATCAAAATACACCGTTCCCACCAACTCATCTGTCGCCTCTGAAAAAGCCGCCCTCGATAGATCCACCCTTCCCAAAGGATCCGACTCCAATCGCTTCAACGCCCCACTCTTAGGATCGATCTCCGCTAAATAAGACAAATCTCCCTCCCCCACATTCGTCTCCAAATAGGCGCTGCGGTTTCCAGGTCGAAACGTAAAACCACCCATCGCCTCCTGCCAACTCACCTTCAAAATCGGTTTGGATAACTTTTTTCCCTCCACCCTCATCAACTCTGTTCCCCCGTCCTTAGTCATCCTCGTCGCCAACCGCAACGTCCCATCTAAATCCACCACCAGATCGGCACATCCCTCCCGATTCTCCCACACCGGCGTCCTCTGCATCGTCCCAATATCCAAACGCTCCACATCAAAATATTTCTCATCCCGCTCGTTCACCTGCAACAACGCCTCATTCGGCTTCCCCTTGGGCAAGGCCATCACCATCGCCCGGGCCCCTTTTTTGATCGGTAACTCCTGCGCTGCCGGCAACCCCGTCGCTGGATCCGCCGGCTCCGATAAATCCAATCTCCGCAGTCGATAATTCTCATCCCCGCCTGAGTCCTGCGCCACCAGCAGATATCGCGAATCCCGTGTCCAGCTAAACCCCGCCGGCGGACGACTCTTCTCCGCCGTCAAAGCCCGCGCCTCCTCCAACTTCTTCCCCCAACCCACCAAATGCAGGTTCAAAATCCCCTCCCTCTCCTTCATAAAAGCAATCCAACGCCCATCCGGAGAAACCTGCGGACTCGCCAAAGCCGGATTTCCGAAAAATAGCTCCCGATCAATTAAATCAGTCGCCACGTCTTGCTTCCCCCCACACCCCACCCCTCCAACCAGCAAACCTACCGCCATCGCTCGCTTGATCCATGACGTCCTCATCCTCCTCTTCTAAACGAAACTTCCGCGCGACCAAACCCTAGAAACCCGGCTCCCGCGGTGTCGCCCGTGGCGCCCAATCATCCATCTCAGGCTTCTTCTCCCGAAACAGTTCCAACTTTTTCTGCAATTCCTTCTTCTCCGGATCACTCGGACTCTTGCTTAAGGCCAGCATCGCCGTCTCCTGCGCTTTGCGAAAATCCCCCATCTCCGCATACCCCGATGCCAAAATCCCATAGGTCTGAATCAACGGCTCATCCTGAATCGCTCGCTTGGCCAAACTCACCGCACCCGCCCCGTCCCGAAACTCCAGAAACGGACAGTTTGCCTTCGCCCACGCCACCGTAATTCGATCCGTTGCCGTCTCCGGCAGTAATCGCATCGATCGCCGTAAATCCGCCTTCGCCCCCGCAGGATCCCCCGTCTTGGCCAAACAGTACGCCCGCCTCACCAAAACCCACGCCGTATCAGGCGCCTGATCCAACACCGTCGTATACCGATCCATCGCCTCGCTATATTTTCCCTCCTTTTCCAACTCCAATCCCTCCAAGGCAGGGCCAAATTTTGACTGTGTCCGAAAAGTCTCCACCGCCGCCTGCAACCGCGCCTTGTCCTCCGCACTCTCCACCTCCCCCATCTGCCTCAGGAGCACCTCCTGCGCCCGCAAATACTGCTCCGACTCCGCCAAACAAGCCGCCTCCAATAAAACAAAGTCGGTTGTTCGGTCTAACTCCACCAACCGCCTCGCTAAGACCATCGCCGCCTTCGGATCTCGAAACTCCGCCAGCGGACCCGCCTTCGATCGTAAGGTAATTAAAAATTGCAGATCATTGACCGCATCCGATTTCTCACTCGAAATTCCCAATGAGATCGCCTTGGCGAAATCCTGCTGTGCCGCTGACTCATCCTCGAGTTTGATTCCACAAAATCCTCTCCTCAGCCAGATCCACGGGATTCCCGGCGCCTTGACCAAAGCCGCCGAGTACAAATCCTTGGCAGGCCTCCAAGCCTCTTGCTGCTCCACCGCAAAAGCCTGAAAAGCCATTCCCCTTCCCAACTTCACCTCCTCCTCAGGATTGAGCTTCACCTCTTCTTCCTTTTTCTTCTCTTGGGGTGGCTCCTCCGCCCGCAACCCACCCGCTAGGAGAAAACCAACCATCACCATGGGTATAAACTTCACCTCCTCGAGCCTATCGATTTTTTTTCCTTCTATCCAGCTTGCCGCACCCCCAAATTCCCAGCTTTCCCTCAACCCCAAAACCCCTTAATCCCTAACCACCTCAATCCACCACCCAGTGAACAAACCTCTCACCTTCACAGGCGGCCTCGCCTCCACCAACGCCTACCTCCACGACCTCGATGGCCACCTCCTCGCCATCGATGCCCCTGAAGGCTTTCTCGACTTCCTGAAAAAGAAAAAAATAAAACCTCACTCCCTCTTCCTGACGCACGGCCACTGGGACCATATCTGGGATGCCGCTGACATCGCCGACTGGGCCCAATGCCCCGTCTACTACCACCCCGATACCGCCTTCCTCTGCCTCCAACCCGACTCCATGCTCTCCTTTGGCCTTCCCAAAAAAATCCGCCCCATCCCCGCGACGCAACTCATCGACGACTCCACCCCCCCACCCCCCGCCTGGCCCCACTCCCAACTCCTCCACGTTCCCGGCCACTGCCCAGGAAGTCTCTGCCTCTATTTTCCTAAAACCGAACAACTCTACGGAGGAGATGTCCTTTTCGCCGATGGGGTCGGTCGTTGGGATCTCCCCGGAGGAAGCCAAGAGCTTCTCCTTTCTGGAATTCGAAAAAAAATCCTTCCACTCCCCGATTCCACCATCGTCTATCCCGGCCACGGCGCCTCGACCACGGTCGGACGCGAAAAAACTTCCAACCCTTTTTTACAAATCTAATTTAAACCGATGTTGCGCGACTCCACGTGCGCCATCTCTCTAACAAAGCCCGGGCTGCACCCTTCGTAATCGTTGCCTCTGCCAACTCTCTTCCCCGGCTCCAATCTTCCGCCATTCCCGCCAGCCACAACAACATTCCCGCATTCCAAACCACCGCCCCACGAACCGCTCTCTCCCCATCCCCACTCAAAACCGCCGTAATTTTTGCCGCACTCTCCACCGCTTGACTCGCTTCCAAATCCCTCGCCACTCCCCAATTCCCCTGCGCCGCCCCCTCCGAAATATCAAAACCCTTTCCCCCCTTTTTTCCTAAAATCCGATTTCGTCCCAGCGGGGACAACTCCCCCAACGGAGCCGCCTTTTCATCTTCCCCATAGAGAATCGCATACGATTCCACCCCTAGAAAATCCATCGCCTCACCCAACTTCCCCATATCCTCCTCACGAAACACTCCCACCATTCGCACCTCAGGTCTCGCCGGATTCACCAGCGGCCCCAAAAGATGGAACGCAGTTCTCTTTCCTTGCGCCGATAAAATCTTCCTCGCCCCCGCTACTCCTGCAAACGCGGGGTGAAAATCCGGTGCGTATAAAAAGGCACAACCCACCTCTCCCAAACAGCTCGCCAACTCCCCCGCATCCCTCGCTCCCTTTACCCCTAAGGCCGTCAATGCATCCGCACTTCCACTCGGCCTCGTGATTCCACGATTCCCATGCTTCGCTACTGGTAACCCCGCCGCCGCCGCCACGATCCCCGCTGCCGTAGAAATATTCACGATCGGCCGCCCTCCTCCCCCCGTTCCACAGCAATCCCCCAAGCTCCTGCCCCCCCACCTGCCTGTTACCCCCGCCGCCTTTGCCCTCGCCAAAAAAGCCCTCGCCATCCCTGCCAACTCCCCCCCCGTTTCCCCCTTTCCCGCCCACGCCAATAAAAACTCCACCTTCACCTCATCCCCCACTTCGAAATCCGCCAATCCAGCCACCAACCCCTCCGCCTCTTGCAGACTTAAATTCTGGCCCGCACGACACTGCTCCGTCGCCCGCCGTAACGCCACCGGGGGCACCCTCTCGCAGCTCATCCAATTCCCGCGTCTTTGGGCAGAAGCTCTTGAAAACGCAACTTGTCGATCGCTTTCATGTACGCCTCCATCGGGGAAATTCGACCTGCCTTCAGATGCCCATCAATCGCATCATCCATCAACTGCATCCCCTCAGCCTTACCCGTCTTCAAAACGTCATTCAATTTCATCGTCGCCCCCTCACGAATAATCGAAGCTACCGCGTTGTTCCCGACTAAAATCTCATTCACCGCCAAACGACCCCCCCCATCCGACCGCTTCAACAGAAGCTGCGCACAAACCGCCCGCAACGAGTTCGCCAACATCGTCCGAATCTGCTCCTGCTGATTACTGGGGAACGCATCGATAATTCGATCCACCGTCTTTCGCGCATTATTCGTATGCAGCGTGCCAAAAACTAAAAGGCCCGTCTCCGCCGCCGTCAAAGCCAAAGCAATCGTCTCTAAATCCCGCATCTCTCCCACCAAGACCACATCCGCGTCCTCCCGCAACGCTGCTTTCAGGCCAGCAGCAAAACTAGGCGTCTCATTCGGCACCTCCCTTTGCGTAATCACCGATTTCTTGTTCGGATGCACAAACTCAATCGGCTCCTCAATCGTCACAATATGCCGCGAATGATTGGTGTTGATCGAGTCCACCACCGCCGCAAGGGTTGTCGATTTACCCGAGCCCGTCGGACCCGTCACCAAAACCAATCCGGATTTATAATTCCCGAAACTTTCAATCACGGGGGGCACCCCCAACTCTTTCAGGGTCTTAATTTTGGTCGGAATAATACGAAACACCGCCCCATACCCATGCAGCTGCTTGTAGAAATTACACCGGAACCGGTTATTTTCATCCATCTCGTAGGCAAAATCGAGGTCTCCCAACTCAATAAACTTTTTCCAAGCCGGTGGCGAACAGATCGGCTCTAACAAAAGCACGATCGCCTCCCGAGTCAGCGGCTCCTCCTGAATTTTAGAAACCTCTCCATGGCGTCGAATCTTCGCGGGTTGACCCTCCAACAAATGCAGATCGCTCCCGCCCTTCTCGACCAAAATAGAAAATAGCTCGTCAATCGGGTGCTTCATCGCATCTCCCCCGCCAAGGCCGTGGCAAACGCCTTCTTATTTTCCGCTCGTCGATAGGCCTCTTCCCCCGTGATCAATCCCTTGTCCAACAACTCCTGCAAGCTGTCATCCATCAGCTTCATCCCCAACTTCTTTCCGGTCTGCATCACCCCAGGCAACATGAAAGTCTTCGCCTCCCGAATCAAATTTCCTACCGCGGGATTGTTCACCAGCACCTCCAAAGCCAGCATCCGACCGTTCCCATCTTTCCGGGGGATCAACTGCTGACAAACGATCCCGCGGAGCGACTCACTGACCATCGTCCGAATCTGCGACTGCTGTTCGATCGGAAATACGTCCAGCAACCGATCCAATGTTCTTGCCGCCGTGCTCGTATGCAAAGTACCTAAAACCAAATGCCCCGTTTCGGAGGCACTAATCGCCAACGAGATCGTTTCTAAATCCCGCATCTCCCCCACCATGATCACATCCGGATCTTCTCGCAACGCCGCCCGTAACGCACTGGAGAAACTGGCCGAATTCGCGCCAATTTCCCGCTGCGAAACCTGACACCCCGCCGGCGTAAAGACATACTCAATCGGATCCTCCAAAGTAATGATGTGATCTTTCCTCTCCCGATTAATGTGATCGACCATCGATGCTAAAGTCGTCGACTTTCCACTTCCCACCGCCCCTGTCACCAAGACCAAACCATTGTGATACCGCGTCAAAGTTTTCAAAACCGGAGGCAACCCCAGCTCATCCATCGAGCGAATCTTGTTTGAAATCACCCGAAAGACCGACTCCCAACCTCTTCTCTGCCTGACCACACTCGTTCGGAATCGCGCCAGACCCTCCGCCTCATAGCAGTAATCCACCGATCCATGCTCCTCCACTTTCGTCACCTGCTTAGGCAAGAGAAACGACCGTGCCAACTGCTCCGTCTCCTCCTTGCTCAAATGTCGCGCATTTGCCCCCTCCAGCGGCGTGAGTTGACCAAAAATTCGCACCAGTGCCGGCGCATCTGGACCCAAATGCAAATCACTCGCTCCCATCTGCACCGCCCTCTCCAAATAGGCTCGGACCACACTGCTGTCTTGGACCGCACTACTCCCCCCCGCCTGCTCGATCAAACCCCGCAACACCTGCACATGCTCCGCAGGCAATAACTGCTGCTCCTCCATCAAATCCAATGCCGCCACCTGCGGATTCGCTGCAATGACCACACGCACCTGATTCGCCTGCTCAGGTTGAATCCACCCCTGATCCAAGCTGGTCGTTAAAACATAATCGTTATAGGCCACACTCATCGCTTCCCCCAAAGCATCCCCTGCTTCCCCTTTTCGATCAATCGCAACCAACCATTTCCCCTGCGCGCCCTGCCGTTTTGTGGATAACTTCATCCCATGACCAAAGATCAAGTCGCCTCCGCTCTTCGCGAAATCGGCACGATTCTCGAACTCCAAGGCGAAAACCCCTTTAAATGCCGCGCCTACCTCAACGGGGCACGAACTCTCGAAACCTCAGCCACCGATCTTACCGAACTGGTCCGCACGAACCGCCTCGGCGAACTCCCCGGAATCGGAGATGCTCTGCGCGAGAAAATCACCACTCTCATCACCACAGGAAAACTCCCCTACCTCGAAGAGCTTCGCTCCTCCATCCCCGCGGGCCTTCTCCCCCTTCTCGATCTTCCAGGACTCGGCCCAAAAAAACTCCGCGCCCTTCGTGATAAATTAAAAATCGAATCCCTCGAGGCCCTCACCCAAGCATGCCAAGACGGCCGCCTGGCAGCCCTTGAGGGATTCGGCGAAAAAACTGCCACCAATCTCCTCGAGGCTATCGACCGCCACGCCAACTATAAGAAACTTCACCGCCTCGGCACCGCACTGCCCGCCGCCCGAACCCTACTTGAGCATCTGAAACAATCCCCATTAGTTCTCCACGCCGAGATCGCCGGGAGCCTCCGACGCGGAAAAGAGGTGGTCAAAGATCTCGATCTCATTGCCTCCTCCAAAAAACCCAAGGAAGTCATGAAATTATTTGTCTCCTCTCCCAACGTTGAAAAGGTCGTGAATCATGGTGAGACAAAATCCAGCGTCATTCTCGCAGGCGGCATTCCTTGCGACCTTCGCGTCATACCGCCCGAATCTTGGGCCACCGCCCTCGCACACTTCACCGGCTCAAAAGAACATAACATCGCTCTTCGCCAAAGAGCCATCGATCGCGGTCTCCATCTCAGTGAGTGGGGCCTTCTCAAGGGAAAGTCCAAAACCCCCCTAAAGCTCAAAGACGAAAAAGAGCTCCACAAAGCTTTGGGCCTGGCCTTCATTCCGCCCGAACTTCGTGAAGACAGCGGAGAAATCGCCGCTGCCGAAAAAGATGAGCTCCCCGATCTCCTCACCCGCGACCAGATCCGGGGCTGCCTTCACAACCACACCCTAGCCAGCGATGGGCAGGACTCTCTCTCTTCCATGGCTCAGGCCGCTGCCGAACAAGGACTCGAGTGGTTGGGTATCGCCGACCACTCCAAATCCTCCTTCCAAGCGAACGGGTTGGACGCAAAACGTCTCGAAAAGCAGATCGAGGAAATTCGCCTCCTCAACTCCAAAAAACCCAAATGCACCCTCCTTTCAGGAACAGAGTGCGATATTCTCAAAGACGGAAAACCCGATTTTCCGGACTCCCTTCTCTCTGAACTCGACTATGTCGTGGCATCCGTCCACTCCGGTTTTACCTCCGATGAAAAAGAGATGACTCAACGAATCATCCGCGCGATGGAAAACCCCCACGTAACCTGTTTGGGCCACCCTACCGGGCGCCTTCTGCTTGAAAGAGAGGCGTACCCGCTCAACATTCCGAAAATTTTAGATGCCGCCGCCGCCACAGGTACTTGGATCGAGCTGAATGCCAACCCTTGGCGCCTCGACCTCGATTGGCGCTGGTGGCACAAAGCCCGCGATCTTGGCGTTCTCTGTTGTATCAACCCCGATGCCCATAAAACATCCCATCTCCGCTTTTTGGATTTCGGCGTCACTCTCGCCCGTAAAGGCTGGCTCCGAGCCCAAGATGTCGTGAACACCCGAACTCTTTCCCAGCTTCGTAAACTCTTCTAACCCACCACCCAAAGCTCTCAGGAGACAACTCCTGCAGAGCGGAGTAGGATCTCCCCTCCAACCCATCATGTACCTTCACTCCATCGGCACCGCTGTCCCACCCCGCGCCTTCACTCAGGCTGAAGTCTTCTCTGCCCTGGAAAAGACTCCTAAATACCACCAGCTTACCTCCCGCTCCCGAGCCATCCTCCGCAAAGTCCTCAGCAACCGCAACGGAATCGAAACTCGCCACTTTGCCCTCAATGAAATGCAGGACGCCTTTGTCTTTGAGCCGGATCAAATGATGGCTCGCTTCCAAAAACACGCCCCGGCCCTTGCTGAAGCCGCCGCTCGCCAAGCCCTCAAAAAATCCGGCCTGAAGATCTCCCAGATCGACACCCTTCTTGTGGCCACCTGTACCGGCTATCTCTGCCCCGGCCTCACCAGCTACCTAACCCAAAGTCTCGGGCTCTCCTCCTCTCTAACCTTTCTCGATCTTGTTGGGCTCGGCTGCGGGGCCGCCCTTCCCGCCCTCCAGCAAGCCTCCGCCCTCGTCTCCTCTGGTCAATCACGCCACGCCCTCGTCGTTTGTGTCGAAATCTGCTCCGCCGCATCTTATCTAGATGATGATCCGGGCGTACTCATCAGCGCCTGTCTCTTTGGCGATGGCGCCGCTGCTTTCATTCTCTCTGCTGAACCACCCCCCACAAAAAGGAAAGTTCGGCTCCTAAAAACCTCCTCCCATCTTGAACCCGAACACCGAGATCATCTCCGCTTCGATCACCGCCAAGGCCTACTTCGTAATCTACTCGCCCCTGAAGTTCCCACCCTTGCCGCCCGCCACGCCCGCACCGTCTTTGAACGCGCCGGCGTTAAAAAAGAGGATGTTACAGGTTGGGTCTGGCACGCAGGAGGTCGGGATGTTTTGGCCGCTCTCCGCCAAGAGTTTGGTCTTCAAGAAAAAGATACCCAACACAGCACCGAAGTCCTTCGCCAACACGGCAACATGAGTAGCCCTTCCTGCCTTTTTGCCCTCCAAGCCGCTCTCGAAAACGGCGTCCCCGATGGCCACTGGTGGCTCGCCTCTTTCGGTGCAGGATTTTCCAGCTACGGAGCGCTTCTCGACGTCACCTCATGAGCCGCCGACTCACCCCCGAAATCCTCGACACACTTTCTCCATCTGATCCATCTGCTCTCGCCAGCCGTGCCGATCTTCAGCGCCTCCACCCCCTCCTTGGGCAAACACGACTTTGGCTTCGCTGGATACGAAACCGATATCCCGACCGCCCACCTTCCAGCCTTGCCGACCTTGGATCGGGTGATGGACATCTTCTCACCACTCTCCTGCCCACCCTTTTTCCGCAAGGGGGGCATGGGGCACGCATCTTTTTCATTGATCGCCAACCCACACTCCCCGACTCCGCTCTCGACTCGCTGCGTAGAAAAAATTGGCTCCCTACAGTGGTGGCCCAAGATGTCTTGGCCTGGGCCGCCTCTGCACCCCCGACCGAACTCATTTTTACAAATCTCTTTCTTCACCACTTTCCAGATTCCGATTTGAAAACCCTTTTTCTGCATCTCTCCCATCGCACCTCCACTTTCGTGGCCGCAGAACCGTTTCGCGGATTTGCTGGATCGCTCGGAGCTCGCCTCCTCCGCTTTCTTGGGTGCCATCCAGTCACGCAACACGATGCCCGTGTCAGTGTCGAAGCCGGCTTTCGCCCACGCGAACTTTCAAAACTCTGGCCTCAGCCCCACCACTGGTCTCTCACTGAACAACGGGTCGGCCTCTTCACCCACTTTTTTTCCGCTGAGAAAAAAATATGAGACAGGTAACCATTCTAGGCGGTGGCTTAGCGGGTCTTACCCTTGGACTGCGACTTCGCCAAAAGGGTGTTCCCGTGAAACTGTTCGATGCAGGTGCCTACCCCCGCCACCGAGTCTGCGGAGAATACCTCAGCGGTCGTGCCCTCAGAGTCATCGACTCTCTTGGTTTGCGCCCTGGCCTCCGTGCCTTAGGAGCGGTCGAATCCTCCGATGTAATCTTCGCCCGCGGCAATACCCTTCTCGCCCGAAAAACTCTCCCCCAGCCTGCCCTCTGCCTCTCCCGCTATCAGTTCGATCAGTTTCTCGTGAAAGAATTGACTGAAGCAGGCGGCGAAATTTTCACAGGGAAACGCATCTCTCCACAGCCTCAAGAAGGTGTCGTACTAGCCACAGGACGCCAACCCTCTTCCACCAAGCAAGGCTGGCGCTGGTTTGGACTCAAAGCCCACGCTCACAATGTCGATCTGGGGGCGGGGCTCGAAATGCACCTCTCCCCTCGTGGCTACGTCGGCCTTTGCAGGATTGAGCAGAATCAGGTCAATGTCTGTGGCCTCTTTCGCTCCCGCACCGCGATTCCCGACCTCTCCTCCTCTTGGAAAGAGTGGCTCTCCGGAGACCCACACTCCCTGCTCTCCCAAAGATTAAAAGATGCTGTCTGGGATGAATCCTCGTTCAGCTCGATCGCCGCCCTCTCCCTCACCCCAAAAAAAGCCTCGGCTCTTTCAGGAATTCGAATCGGAGATGCACTGACCATGATCCCCCCTGCCACAGGAAACGGAATGTCGATGGCCATCGAGGGAGCAGATACTGCTGCCGGTCCGCTGGTCGACTGGTCATCCCATCGTCAAGATTGGCGCCTTACCAGCAAGCTTGTTGCCGGGCAGCTCGATCAAACATTCGCCAAACGACTTCGCCACGCCCGCTGGCTACAACACGCCATGCTCGATCCTCTGACCCAATCCATCGCTTGGAATTTTGCCCGCATTTTTCCCTTTTTCCCCTCCCTACTCTTTCGCCTCACACGATAATTTTCCTTTCGCTTAATTTCGAATTTTGATCGATCATTTTGTTGTGGATCTCAATAAGCTGACCGAAAACGCCCAAAAGGCTCTTACCTCAGCACAAACTGCTGCCGCCCAGCAAGGTCACCCTGCGGTTGAGGTCGAGCACCTGCTCCACTCCCTCGCCACGCAAGAAGATGGCCTCATCCCTCGCCTCATCGAGAAATTAGGGGCCCAACCCGCACGCTTCGCTGAACGTCTTGAATCGGAGATCGCCCGCCTACCTAAAGTCTCAGGCCCTGGAACCACTCCCGGCAGCACAATGATCACCCCCCGACTGCAAGCCCTTCTCGGGCGTGCCGCGGAGGATGCCTCAAAACTCAAAGACGAATACATCAGTGTCGAACACCTCCTTCTTTCCTCCCTCAAAGAAGAGTCCCACACCGGAGCCGCCAAAGTTCTCAAGGAATTCGGTATCACGAAAGACAAACTCCTCTCCGCTCTCCAAACCATCCGCGGAGGCCAACGCGTAACCTCCGCCAACCCAGAGGCCACCTACGAATCCCTTGAAAAATATGGACGCGACTTAACCCGCCTCGCCCGCCAAGGCAAACTCGATCCTGTCATCGGCCGAGATCAGGAGATTCGCCGCACCGTCCAAGTCCTCTCCCGCCGAACGAAGAACAATCCTGTTCTCATCGGTGAACCTGGAGTCGGCAAAACCGCCATCGTCGAAGGGCTCGCCCGCCGTATCGTCGCAGGTGACGTCCCCGAAAGCCTGAAAGAAAAGCGAATCGTAGCCCTCGATCTCGGTGCCCTCGTCGCAGGTGCCAAATTTCGGGGCGAGTTTGAAGAACGCCTCAAAGCAGTCCTCAACGAAGTTGTCAAAGCCGAGGGCGGAATCGTCCTCTTTATTGACGAAATCCACACCATCGTTGGCGCAGGAAAAGCGGAGGGCGCAATGGATGCGGGAAACATGCTGAAACCCATGCTCGCCCGTGGAGAACTTCACTGCATCGGAGCCACCACTCTGGATGAGTACCGGAAATATATCGAAAAGGATGCCGCTCTCGAGCGCCGCTTTCAGCCTGTCATGGTGGAAGAACCCTCCGTCGAGGACACCGTCTCGATTCTACGTGGCCTGCGGGAACGATATGAAGTTCACCACGGGGTTAGGATTCAAGATGCGGCTCTCGTGGCTGCGGCAACCCTCTCCAACCGCTATATCACCGACCGTTTCTTGCCCGATAAAGCAATCGATCTCGTCGATGAGGCAGCGGCCAAGCTTCGCACCGAAATCGAATCTATGCCGGAGGAGCTGGAAAATCTCCAGCGTCGCATTCTCCAGCTCGAAATTGAGCGAGAGGCCCTAAAAAAAGAGAAAGACACCGCATCCAAAGAGCGCCTCAAGGCATTGGAAAAAGAGTTGGCCGACCTCAAAGCCAAGCGCGATGCCCTCCATGCCCGCTGGCAGGCGGAACGAGGTGGAGTTGAATCCTCCCGCAAGGTTCGCGAAGAGATCGAGAAAGTCCGACAGCAGATCGAAACGGCTCAGCGCGCTTATGACCTCAATCAGGTCGCCGAACTGCAGTACGGCAAACTTCCAGAGCTGGAAAAGAAGTTAAAAGATGCGGAGTCCGCTGCCGAAACCAAGGATAAGGAGAAAGACGCCAAGCCTCGCCTAGTACGGGAGGAAGTAACCGCTGAGGAGGTAGGCCAGGTAGTCGCCCGCTGGACAGGAATTCCTGTCACTCGACTCTTGGAGGGCGAAAAAGACAAACTCCTCAGGCTCGATACCATTCTCCACGACCGAGTCATCGGACAGGACGAAGCCGTTCAAGCTGTGGCCGATGCTGTGGTCCGTGCCCGCTCCGGGCTGAAAGATCCCAAGCGACCCATCGGCTCCTTCCTCTTTCTCGGGCCCACAGGAGTCGGAAAGACCGAGCTCGCCAAAGCTCTCGCCTCCACTCTTTTTGATAGTGAAGACGCCGTCATCCGAATCGATATGTCGGAGTACATGGAAAAGCATGCTGTCTCCCGGCTCATCGGGGCCCCTCCCGGCTATGTCGGATATGAGGAAGGCGGACAACTCACGGAAGCTGTTCGTCGTCGTCCCTACTGCGTTATCCTTTTTGACGAGATCGAAAAAGCGCATCCGGATGTCTTCAACACATTTTTACAAATCCTAGACGATGGCCGTTTGACCGATAGCCAAGGTCGAACCGTCGACTTCAAAAATACCTTGATCATTATGACTTCCAATATCGGTTCCCCACTTCTCATGGAAGGCCTCGACTCCAAAGGTGAAATTACGGAAAAAGCCCGCAAGTCGGTTATGGCAGAGCTTCGCAAACACTTCCGCCCTGAATTTCTCAACCGCGTGGACGAAATCGTACTCTTCAAGCCTCTCACCTTGGCCGAGATTAAGAAAATCGTTGATCTTCTCCTGAATCTCTTGCGTCAACGCCTCGCCGAACGACGCCTCACCCTCGATCTTTCCGATGCCGCGCGAGAACATATCGCTCGGGAAGGGTACGATCCCGTCTACGGGGCACGCCCATTGAAGCGCTACCTACAGAAAGAGGTCGAAACTCGTCTCTCCAGAAAACTTCTCTCCGGGGATATTCCAGATGGCTCAGCCCTCACCCTTGCTTACAA
>CAMBGW010000010.1 GCA_945866245.1 Verrucomicrobia subdivision 6 bacterium
TCTGCACCCACCCCATACCCGCCAATCCCAATTCGAAAAGGCCGTACAAAGGCAGAAACATCAAACCCAAATTAAAAGGGTCCGACGTCGGGGTGACACATGCCGCGAGCACAATCAGGGCCACGACCGCGTGCTTTCGATGCTCCGCCACCACTCTTTGCTCCAAAATTCCAAGGCGAGCTAAAATCACCATGACAAGAGGAAGCTCAAACGAAAGCCCAAACCCCAGCAACATCTGCAAGGCGAAATCGGTGTAACTGGTCATCGTCCAACTCGTCTCCAGCCCTAACCAACGATTGAATTCCTGGAAGAAGCGCAGTGCTCCAGGCAGCACGAGGAAGTAACAGAAAAGCGCCCCACCCAGAAAAAGAAATGTGCCAACAAGAAAAACAGGGAGGAGCAACCCCCGCTCTCTTGCCTCCAGTGCCGGAAGTAAGTACTGCCCAATAAAGAAAAGAACTAACGGCAGCGATACTAAGATCCCCGCACCGATTCCGATCTGCAGCGTCACCGTCATAGGATCGGTCACCTGCAAAGCCAACAAAGTGCTGGGATGCGGCTGGGCAAGATTCTCCTGCGCCTGCTTCAGCGGCCAGCGCAAAACCTCCATCACCTGACCAATTCCCACAACCCCGAGAATCGAACCTACCCCAATCACCGCCACGCACTTCAGTATCACGCTGCGCAAATCCTCTAAATGATCCAAAAAAGGCTTTTCGCTATCTTTCACGACAACTTTCTCCATCCCAGTTGGGTGATGACGGCAGGCAAAGGAATGTCGTGTGGTTCAGACGGTAACTTTTCTAACTCTTGCTCTGCAAAAAACATCCCTATGACTGACGACATCCGACTGCGACGAGACAGCGCCCGATCGTAGTGCCCCCCACCTCGTCCCAGTCGAACTCCCCTGGAGTCAAAAGCTCTACCTGGGACAATAAACAGTTCGATCTGCTCAAGGGATCGACGAGTCGAAAGATCTGGAGACGGTTCCCACAAAGTTCCTGTTTCTGGAAGAGTGCAGTTCGAAACCTCCCACCAGGTTAACCCCACCCCCAAATCGATCTTTGGAAAACACACCTTCTTTCCCTCTGCCCATGCCACTTTCAACAAGCCCCGCGTCTGCGGCTCATCGGTCAGGGAAAGATAGAGACCCACCACCGACGCCTGCTTCCACTCTACCCGATCGAAAAGAATCTTTTCCATACTTTGGGAGGCGCAACGACGCTCCTCCTCCGATAAGCGCGCTACCCGTGCACGCATCTCATCTCGCAGCGCCCCTTTTTTTACCCCAGCCATCAACCTAGATTGCCTAATTTATCTCCTCCCGCCAACTCTACCGAGAGGGGTTGCCTGCATCCACATTTGCCACCATTCTCTCCTTCTTGAGCCCTCGGGTTGATCCTCGCCATCGTCGTCCAACGCATCGTTTTATTACCGACGTTCTTTTACCAGCCCTCTTTACCCGCAAGCGTGGGCATCGCAACGGCACTCCCCCCATATTTCCAAAATTGAAAAAAGGTCAGATCTGCATCACCTGGATTGGTCACGCCTCCTTTCTCATTCAAACCCCCCAAGCCAATATTCTTATCGATCCCAATTGGGCAAATTGGCTCCTGGTGGTTCGACGCCTCCGTCACGCAGGTCTTGCCCACCATCACCTCCCCTCAATCGACCTCGTTCTCATTACCCACGCACACTTTGATCACCTTCACCGTCGAAGCCTGCGGCAAATTGCTGCCAATCAACCCATCGTTGTCCCCTCCGGCGTGGGCGACCTCGTCCACGGATTGGGATTCGAAAAGGTGTATGAAATGAACTGGTGGGAGCGACTTCGATTTCCTGGTGCTGCCGTCACCTTCGTGCCCGCAAAACATTGGGGCGCTCGCAAAGTCACCGACCACCACCGCGGATACGGCGGATACGTCCTCGATCTAGGTGGAAAAACCGTCTACCACGCTGGCGATTCCGGGTACTTTCACGGGTTTCGTGAGATTGGAAAAAAACTCCACCCAGAAATCTCTCTCCTCCCGATTGGGGCATATCACGGCCCCAAATTCGGAGAAAATCATATGGATCCGGAACAATCCCTCCGTGCCTTTGAAGACCTGCGCTCAAAAGTTCTCATTCCCATGCACTTTGGAACCTACCGCCTTAGCTATGAACCACTGCACGAGCCACCCCAACGCCTCATGCAAGCCGCCAGCGAGGCGGGACGCCTTGCCGATGTTCGTTTTTTGATCGAAGGAATGCCTACCCTATTCTAACCCGCCGCGCTCCGACCACCCCGTTTTCGCCGTCGGCCTTGCATAGGCCACGAGACGCCCTCGATGCTTGATGAACTGAAAGAAATTCTTTGCATTGCCACACGGGGCGTTGGGATCGAAGGCATACACATCCACGCCACCCCCCCGCTCCCCGTCCATTCTTTGCGAAGAACCGGCCACCATCGCCTCCCCACCTTTTTTTCGCCCTAAGTAGACCATGACATGACTGATCGGCGGATCGCGAGGAACATCATAGGTCCATTCCCAATAGAGCAGATCCCCACTCCTCATCTCTCCGAACAGTTTTTCCGAGTCGACCTTTCCATTCGCCTCGACAGGCACTGACCTAACCTTCCCCCTTTTCTTAAAATAAAGGTACTGGTCGGAAGCAGTCCTTGGAATATCGAATCCAAATACCTTCCAAATGATAAATCGAACGGTGTTCGAGCAGTCCATCGTAATGACATAAGGATGACCCGGAGGTTGCCACGACTGCGCGTAGTTTAGATCCTGCTTTGATAGCCACCGACACGTTTCTACCAACTTCTGATGTTGCTCGGGAGTCGCTGCTCCATAGACAGAACACGCCGCCCACCCAAAAAGAGAGAATAGGCAGGTAAGAAAAAAGGGCGAGATCACCCCCCTTTCATTGCAAATTTCAGAAGGACGGCAAGTCAGGATGAGCTCACCTCCCCACCCCTTTAAACCAGCAGATCAAAGAAAGCTTTTGGGTGGGCCAAATCAGTGAAGACCGCATCTGCACCGCACTCCCGAAGCTGCTCCGCACTAAAAGATCCCGTCGCCACAGCGATCGCCTTGGCCCCAATCGCTCGCGCACACGCCACATCGTGCGGCGTATCCCCGATAACAAAGATTCTCTCAGGAGCAAACTCCTCGCCCACAAGCTCCTTCGCTCTTCGCTTTGCATGCGGTCCCAGCTCGTTTCGCACTGAAGAGTCATCCGCAAAAGCCCCGAAAGAGAAAAAATGGTTCACCCCATACCGTGTCAGCTTCAACCTCGCTCCCTTTTCAATATTTCCCGTCAGTAGCGCTTGAACCAACTCGGGCCTTTGGTGCGCCTCCTGTAAAATTCCCAGTACCCCCGGATGAAGCCCTCCATTTCGCCGAGGCAACTCCTCCGCCAAAAACTCCACATACTGATCTAAGAATCGGGCCACCTCTTGATTCCCATGCGGTTTTCCATCACGGGCGAGCAACTGCTCCACGATCCACTTGTCCGTTCGCCCGGCAATTTCCAACCCTTGTAATCCCCTTTGAATTCCATAAATCTTCTCCATCGCACGACCCAACGCGCTCTCCCCCGCTTTTCCAGTATGGAGAATGGTGCCGTCGATATCCCAGAGCAGAAGTTTCCGGGTGAGCGTTTTTCCCGTCTTCACATCCCCATCACGCAGTAACCTGCATCCGCATACATTGTTTGACCCGTAATTCCTGCCGCTCCGTCTGAGGCTAAAAATACTCCAGTGGCACCCAACTCTTCCAACGTGATATTCCGCTTCAAAGGTGCGTGTGCCTCATAGTGCGAGAGCATCGCTGAGAAACCGCTGATCCCTCGCGCAGCCAAGGTGTTCACTGGACCCGCACTGATCGCATTCACCCGGATTTTTTTCGGACCCAAATCATAAGCCAAATACCGTACGCTTGCCTCCAGTGCCGCTTTGGCCACACCCATCACATTATAGTGAGGCACCACCTTTTCCGCCCCGTAGTAACTCATCGTCACAATACTTCCCCCCGCTGTCATCAAAGGAGCTGCTGCCCGACTGACCGCGACCAAAGAGTAAGCACTAATGTCGTGCGCCACCCGAAAAGCCTCCCGCGAGGTGTCAACGAAGTTTCCCTCCAGCGCTTCCTTCGGGGCGAAAGCTACGCTGTGTAAAAGCAGGTCAACTCGAGGTGTTTTGGTTTTCACAAAGTCAAAGAACTTCGCGATGTCCTCATCCCGACTCACATCACACGGGGCGACGGGCGTCTCCGCACCAAAAGTTGCCGCTAACTCCTCCACATTATCCTTCAACCGCTCCCCTTGGTAATTAAAAATTAACTTTGCGCCCGCATCCGCCCACGCTTTGGCGATACCCCACGCGATGCTTCGCTTGTTGGCTACTCCGAAAACCAGTCCCACTTTTCCAGCTAAAGCTAAGTTACTCATCCAACCAAAGTGCCCTTAGAGATGGCCCTCTGTCACGCCTCGAGTCACTTCCACTTGGCCTACCGCCCCCCTCCTGCTACCAAATCAAACCGTGACATTGCCTTCCTTGCACCTTGGTTGGATCGTTTTCGGGCCTCTCGTCCTCGCTCTTTTGGCGGCCGACTTGATCCTTTTCCACCGCGATCCCCGGCCAGTCGACCTTCGTCGTTCCCTCCAAGCCACCGCAGGCTGGGTCGCTCTGGCCTTAGCTTTCGGGGGACTGGTCGCATTGACCCTAGGCGTCACCTCCGCCATGGAATTTTTTACCGGCTACGTCGTTGAACTCTCATTAAGCGTCGACAACGTATTCGTCTTTGCCGTGCTCCTGCGCTACTTCGCCGTGCCCGAAAAATCGCAATTTCCTGCTCTCTTCTGGGGAATTATCGGCGCCCTCTTTCTTCGAGCCCTTTTTATCTTCACCGGAATCGCTCTGATTAATCGCTTCCACTGGCTGATCTACATTTTTGGCGCACTTCTTGTTTACACTGGGATCAAACTTCTCAAAGGAGGCGAAGCCAAGGTTGAGCCTGACCATAACCCCTTGATCCGAATCGCCAGAAAATTGATTCCCATCACCCCCAATTTTCATGGAGACAAGTTTTTCCTTCGTCAAAATGGTCGCTGGACTGGCACTCCTTTGCTCCTCGTGCTCATTGCCCTTGGCACCACCGACCTCGTTTTTGCGATCGATTCCATTCCTGCGATTCTCGCAATTACCCGAGACCCCTTCATCGTCCTCACCTCAAACGCTTTCGCCGTTCTCGGTCTGCGTGCACTTTACTTTGCCATCGCCGGCCTGATCAAACTCTTCGCCTATCTCAACATAGGCCTCGCCGTAATTCTCTCTTTCATCGGTCTGAAAATGCTCCTTTCAGGCTATATTCACCTCCCAATCCCATTGACCCTTGGCTTTGTTCTTGGCGTCTTGGGAATCTCGATTCTTGCTTCGATTTTTTACCCGCCAGCAAAATCGCACTCCTAGGCCATATACTCTTCAGATAGTTACCCCGCAGCGCTTTATATAAGTTTATATTGCTTATATAGTTGAAACTTGGGTGCGGGGTTGACGCCCCTCCGACTGCACTTAAACTATTCCTATGCCTCAAGTCGTCGATCTCACTTCGGCTATCGCCCGTAAGACCTTCGCCAAAAAACCCAAGTTCCAGTTGGGTCTTGTGGGCACCTTAGTTGTATCCAACTTTGCTTGGCTCATCCTTTTCGGGGTCGCTGTCGTCTCTCTGATCGGTGTCACCCGCTTCTCCGCCGCACTGTCGAAAAGCTATATCGAGGAAAAGTGGAGCTCCCTGCAAAATCGACTCGCCCAAAAGAAAGAGCTCGAAGAAAGAGATATCCGCATCGCTCGCCTAATTGCCTCTCAAAGCTCCGACACCACCGATATCCTAGGCCTGGCCACTCGAATCTCCAAAATCCTCGACTCTGCCAATGGTCGCCAACGCCGCTTTTTGGAGAACGCTATCCCCGAAGCAATGCTCATCCAGACAAGCTCGCAGATTCCCGCCTCCGCCGTTATCGCTATGGCCATTTTCGAATCAGGCTACGGCAACAGCTTGCTCGCCAAGGAATATAACAACTACTTTGGCATGAAAGCCTTTGATAGTTGGACCGGTGCCCGTGCCCTGAATATGCCTACTCGCGATAGCGGCGAAGACACCACGGCAGACTTCCGCGCTTATCCTACCCTCGCCGCCGGCTTTCAAGGGTACTCCCAATTCCTTCTTTCCAATGACCGATACCGAAAACACGTGGGTGAAAAATCCGGAGTGAAGTTTGTTTCCAACATCCTCGCTTCCGGCTACTGCCCTGATCCCGACTACCTCACTCATATCCGCGACATCATTCAAAAACACGGTCTCGACCGGCTTGACGCTGCTCTGGAGACAATCGTCGATAAACAAGAATCGGTTGCCAACGCCACTGCCGTTGAAAAGACTCCTGCCTCAGCAGGGGCTCACTAATTTTTCCCCAGTCCCTCCGCAACTCCGTCCGCGCACGAAATCGTTTCCCCTCCGGCCCCTTTCACTTCCAAAAGTAGATATTTCCACACCCCGCCCCCTACTTTTTCAGCACGCAGGGTCACCACCGCTCTTCGCTTGGAGCCTCGAAGTGTGAATTCCAGCCGCGCTGTCCCTCCCTTGTCCTGCTCCTCCAACTCCCCCGTCACCGCCCATCCCAACCCCACCGGAGCCCCTAACTCCCGCACCACTCTGTCATCCCTGACAATCCTCTCGACCGCGATTCGCATCACCTCACTCTTCTTCAGCATCGAATAGCTAATTTGCAGCGTCATCCACCCGATCCCAAACACCCCCATCACCACTCCCACCAACCCCAATACCAACCAGCGCCTCGCCCGAACCTCCCAAGCCATCAACTCCGCCTGACTCATCAGCTTCTCTTTCATCTCCACACTCTGAATCGCACCACCCCCTGCCGTCCATCCCCACTCTCGCCCCTGAGGCCAATTTGAGTATGATTTGAACCCATGCTCTCTCTTGAATCATTAGCCGAGCTCGCCCATCACCACGCCGCCGCTCTGCCAGCGAAAGTGGCTGAGTTCGAGATCCGAGGTCACTCCTTTAACTCCGCCAACCGTCCCCACCTCATGGGAGTCATCAACCTCAGTGCCGACTCCTGGTACCGCGAAAGCGTGGTCACGAGTACCGACTCCGCTCTCACCCGCGCTCGCCGCCTTCGTGCCGAGGGCGCCCACCTCATCGATCTGGGCGCAGAATCCTCTCTCCACCATGCCGCCCGCATCGATCCCGCCCAACAGATCGCCACTCTTCTCCCTATTCTTCAACCCCTCGCGCAAGAGGGTTCCCTCATCTCCATTGAAACCTATCAACCCGAAGTTGCGCGTCGCTGCCTCGAAGCAGGTGCCGCCGTCCTTAATCTCACCGGTTCTCGGCCACCCGACGATCTGTACCGCACCGTCGCCGCTCACCGGGCCGGGATCATCCTCTGCTATGTCCAAGGGGAAAATGTCCGGGCCGTAGGGGATTTCGTTCACTCCCCCGATCACGCGACTGCTTTGCTCGACTACTTCCGCCGCGAAATCGATCGCGCTGTTCAAGCAGGGGTCCACGCCATCTGGATCGATCCCGGACTGGGCTTTTACTATAAGAATCTCCGAGACAGCACTGCCCGAATCCGATATCAGGCCGAAACCTTTCTCCACACCTTCCGCCTCCGCACCCTCGGTTGGCCCGTCTGTCACGCTCTTCCGCATGCTTTCGAATTTTTTCAAGATGAAGTCCGCTCCGCAGAGTCCCTCTTTGCCGTCTTAGCCCTTCTTGGGAAAACCGACCTCCTCCGAACTCACGAGATTCCAAAAGTCCGTGCCGTCGCCCGAACACTCGGAATTCTCTCATGAAACGCTCCCGCCATCCCGTTGCCCTGATCACCGGAGCCTCCCGCGGCTTGGGTGCCTATCTCGCACGTGAAGTCGCTCAACTTGGCTATGCGGTCGCTCTCCACCACCGGAGTGGTGCCGTCGCCACTCGGCGCCTCGCACGCGATATCCAGCTCCACGGCTTACCCACCCTCGCCCTTTCCGCCGATCTCTCCCACCCCGCTGAAGTCTCCAAGCTATTCCAACAAATTCAGCGTACATGGGGCCGCCTTGATCTTCTCATCAACAACGCCGGAACCTATCGCCCCACCCCTCTTCTTCGCACTCGTCCCGAGGACTGGTTTGCCGGAATAGAAAGTACCGCCACCGCAACTTTTCTCACAACCCAAGCCGCTCTGCCCCTTTTCCCTAAAACCGGCGGCCGCATTATCAACCTAGGCGACTCCGCCTCCGATCGCCTATCTCCACGAAAACTTGCCCCTGGCTACCACGTCGGAAAAGTGGGGGTCACTCTCCTTACCCGCTCTTTTGCCAGCCAACTCATCTCCAGGAAAATCACCGTGAACCAAATCTCCCCAGGCTACCTCGAAAACAGCATCGACCTTCCCCACCCCAGCAAACTTCCCCTCGGTCGCCCCGTCTCCTTTTCTGAACTTTTCGCAGCTGTCAGGTATCTCCTTTCTCCCGAAGCCTCCCAGCTTACCGGATCAACTTTATCTCTTACCGGTGGCTGGAATCTTTGACTCCAGCCCGATAGATCGGCGCCCAGCCCTCATTTCTCAACTTTGCATTGCTCACCCTTTTGCTTCGGCGCGTCCGCTTCGACCCCTCCGCCCAAACACCACCGGCAACCCCTCTGGGCAACGGAAAATTCTCCGCCACGTTGAATGTTTGCCCCTGATTTCGAAGCGCCACCCCTACCGCCCGAGCCGCATCTTCACGATGCACCACATTCAGCCAACGCTCCGGACCCTCGGCACGATCTCTTAGTTCCCTCTCCCCTCCATACAAACCAGCGCATCGTAAAACCGATCCTCCCGCCCTGACCGTCTCCATCTCCGCATAAACCATCGCCGCTGACCTTTCGTCTTGAGCTAACGCGGACCCCTCATCAACCCATCCCCCGTCCGCCTCCTCATAGACAGAAGTGGAAGATAGATACACCATCGCCACTCTCCTCTCCCTCGCCCACTGAGCCGCCCGCACCGCTCCCTCTCGATGCATCGATTGAAAATCCCCACCCACCGACTCACGCGATGGCGCCATGGCCCACACCAAACCACTCCACTGCCCCTGCAACTCAGCCCAAAACGAAGAAGACGTTGCATCGGTTGCCACCGTTTCTTCAAACTGTTTACGTAACCCTTCAGCCGATCGTTCGGTACGTACCACCGGGACCACCCTCCATCCACCCGCCCCAGCTTGATGAGCTACCTCCCGCCCCAAAAAACCAGCCCCCACCAGAAGTAATCTCGGTGGACTCGCTTTCAAGCCAATTCCCGTCTAAAGATCAAGGATGGGACGAGTGGCGGAGCGGTTGAACGCGGCGGTCTTGAAAACCGCAGATGCCGAAAGGCATTCGTAGGTTCGAATCCTACCTCGTCCGAAATAAACCCGCCTAGCCGCGGATGTGATAATGCCCCGGACCCACTTTTCGCAATCCGCGCACCTTCTTCAAATTTTGATAAAACCAAGTATCCAGCCGTTGCCGTTGAATATTCATCTTCTTCGCCAAATCTTTGATCTTGAGTCCCGTCTTTCCTGCTCGACTCAACTGATTCAAGATCACTTTTCGCAATCCACCTCGCCGATTAAATTTTTTACCAGTACCCCGTCTTCCAGAGCGGCCGGGAGGACGTCCCCGAGCAATTCGATTCGCTCCTCGTGCCACAGCGGAGGCTCCTGCACCGACCACCTTGGCCACTGAACGCTCCAGTTGAGTCAACTTTTTCTCCAAAGACTCCTTCTTGCGGAGCAACTTCATAATACGACCGAACTCTTTTGTTGTTAGTTTTGTAATGTCCATCTTCAGAAACTAACACAAGGTCTAACAACTGACGATCAAAAAAATACCCCGCCGTGAGTTCGTCACGACGGGGTACAATCAATACCCGGGGAAACCCCGAGCGTTGGAAACGTTATTTAACGTGTTTGCTGGCGTACTTCGTCAACTCAAACATCGTCGCCATGCTTTTTCCACCAAAGAGGGGTTTAAACAAATGATCCGCATTGATGTTCCGGCGGTTCTTTTTGTCTTGGAGGCCATTCTTTTTAATGTAGGCCCAGAGTTTTTTTGTCATCTCGGTGCGGGGAAGGGGCTTGCTCCCAATGATTGCGGCCAAGATGGCGTCCGGTTGGACGGGTTTCATAAATGCTGCATTCGGTTTCTTTGCCATAGTGTCTTATCTCCTTAGGTTTGGGTTAATGGTTACGATACGTTGGTTAAGATGCGCTCTCGCAGGACGCTGACAACACTTTTCTACGAGGGAAAAGCCCTTTTTCCACCGACCCATATACCGTGGTCCTCTCCACCGCTTCATAACCCGCCCCGCCAATCGCCGCCTCAATCTGCTCCGGTTCCAACCCCTCCCCATGCTTTCCCCCACTCGACCGAGTAATCGCCTCTTCATACAAAGTGCCGCCAAAATCGTTGCATCCCCACCCCAACGACTCGACCGCTCCCACCACCCCTAACTTAACCCAGCTGGTCTGAAGGTTCGGAATCACCCCTCCTAAAACCATCCGAGCCAAAGGGTAAAGCCGCATTGCCCTCCTTCGGATCCGCTCCTCCAGCGCCTTGATGCCACCTGCACGCCGAGCAAGCAGCGCCCCCAAACGATTTTGGTAGGGCACGAAAGCCAAGGGCACAAATTCGGTAAACCCACCTGTCTCCTCTTGAACTCTTCGCAGAATTTCGAAGTGACTCCGGATATCCTCCCACCTTTCCACATGGCCGAACAAAATCGTGGCACTCGATCTGACCCCCGCCCGATGGGCCGCTTGTACAATTTCTACCCACCGCGCGGCCGGTAGCTTATTGCGCGAAATCTTGCGCCTCACCTCATCCACCAAAATTTCCGCCGCAGTTCCCGGTATCGTCCCGACCCCCGCCGCTCTCAATTTGCCCATCATCTCCTCAGGCCCACAACCCGCCTTTTCACACAAAGAATCAATCTCCATCGGTGAAAACGCGTGCAGATGCATCCAGGGAAAGGCCTCCCGTAACGCCTTCACTAAATCGAAGTAATACTCAGGCCGTAATTCCGGATCAATTCCACCCTGCAAACAAACCTCCGTCACCCAAGGTGTCTTTCCCACCCGCGCAACCACCTCATCAATTCGATCCGAAGTCGCCCCTAAGGTTCCAGGCCGTTTTCCAAATCCACAAAAGGCACACCCCACCGTGCACACCCGGGTAAAGTTCGCATTGCGATTCACCACATACGTCACCGTCCGCCCATGTCGTCGCAAAGTCTCCTCCGCTGCACAGTCACGCAACTCTGCCAAAGGCATCTTCCAGAAGTCTTTCATTGCTCAGACTCCTTCCAAAACTTTTTCACTCTCTTATGCCAACGATCGGTCAACCACTCTTCCCCACTGTGACTTGCATACACCGGCAGCCTCTCGACCAACTCTCGACCCTTCGCCTCACAAATCCTTTGATACTGCTCCAACTTTTCCCAAGGCCGGGTTGGATTGACCTCATCTTTTGCCCAGGAAATTCCTCCTAAGTCATCCAGCTCATCCAAAAGCTCATCCCAACGTGATTCTAAATTGGGCGGAATCTGAATCGCCACCCCTGGCGCCCACTCTCTCCATGCCCTCATCATTTCCCGATACTCCTCTAATGTAGGAGCGCAACCAGCAGGCCATCGCGAGCCAGCATTCGGTACGTACCGCTGAATCAAAATCTCCTGCAGTTGCCCATATCGTGCGTGCATCTCCGCCAACACCTCTAAAGATTGAAGACGAGACCTTTGACTCTCCCCCCAACCCACCAAAATCCCACTCGTGAACGGCACCTTGGCCCTACCCGCCGCCTCAATTCCCGCCTTCCTTCCAGCCACCTTCTTTTCGGGAGCACACGCTGGATCATCCACCACACTCTCCAACATCATTCCCATCGAAACATAGAACGGCCTTAATCGCCTCAACTCCTCCTCGCTCATTCTCCCAAAGTTTCCATGCGGAAATATCCCTGCCTCCGCACACCTCTCTCCAACTCGACCCGCAAAATCCCAAAAATCTTGGTACCCGCGCTTTTTCAACTCCTCTTGAATGTGAGGCATTGCCCCAGGTCTTTCCCCCGAAATCAGCAGCGCCTCTCTCGCTCCACCCTCCCGAGCCTCTTGAATCAATCGATCAATCTCCCCTTCTGCCAAAAGCCCCTCCCGATCACTCCGAAATCCGCAGTACCCGCAGTGCCAAGGGCAATCATGAGTCAACACGAGCGTGATCGAACGCGAGTAGGTCACCACCCTGCCACCCGAGGGCGCAAGGACGTCGACAAAATGATCTTCGGTAACAGCTTTCAATAAGGGGAACTTCTAGCTAAAAATCTAGCATGGCTTTACGCGAAGCAAGACCGTTCCTTATCGGCGCCGCCGTCTTCCTTGGGATCTCTCTTTGGATGGCCTGGCCGATCGGCATAGTGCTGAGCGTCCTTCTACTCATCGGTCTCCTCCTCTTTTTTCGCGACCCACACCGCACCCCCCCTGCCAATCCCCTTGCCCTAGTTAGCCCAGCAGATGGAAAAGTCATCTGTGTCGACGAAGCGGAGGACCCTTGTTTTGGCCTTGGAAAATTTCGCCGCGTTGGAATCTTTCTCTCCGTCCTAGATGTCCACGTCAATCGTAGCCCCGATGCCGGTACCATCGAAAAAACCCACTACTCAGCAGGTGAATTCCTCGATGCCCGCCACCTAGAAGTCGATATCCGTAACGAAAATCAAACCTGGCTCCTCCGAACAACTCGAGGCCCCGTACTTGTCCGCCAGATTGCTGGCCTCATCGCCCGCCGCATCGTTGGCTGGAAAAAAGCAGGCGACTCAGTTTCCAAAGGGGAAAGATTTGGCATGATCCGCTTTGGCTCCCGAACCGACCTCTACTTCCCCGCCTCCTGCAACCCCCAAGTCCAAGTCGGCCAACGCGTCGTTGGTGGCCAAACAATCCTCGCCCTATGGCCCGCGTAAAACCACGCTCTTCAAATTCCGCCCGAAAAGGGGTGGCTTATCTTCTTCCCAGCCTCATGACCGCTGGAAATCTTTTCTGCGGATTTATGGCCGTTCTTCAGATTATCCAAGGCAGCCTTCTTCAAGCCGAAGCTAACATCGCCTGGACCCAACCATACGAAACCAGCCTCCTCTGGATTCTCGGTGCCTTTATCTTCGATATGCTCGATGGCCGCGTTGCCCGCCTCGGCGGTCACGAAAGCGCCTTCGGTCGTGAGTTCGACTCTCTAGCCGACATCATCTCATTTGGCATCGCACCTGCCCTCCTTGTTTTTAAAATCGTCCTCGCCGAACTCCCTGCCCGTCTCGGCTGGATGATCGGCTTTGTTTACCTCGTGTGCGGGGCCATGCGACTAGCCCGTTTTAACACTCTCGCCGTACAACCATCGACCACACCTAGATCGAAAGATTTCTCCGGTTTCCCCATCCCTGCCGCTGCAGGTCTCGTCGCTTCCGTCACTCTCCTGCTCCTCAAGTACTACGAGTCGGATCGAGTCATTGGGAATTTTAAGTATGCCTTAGCAGCTCTTCTCCTCTTCCTCAGCTTTATGATGTTCAGTCAGGTCAGCTACCCCAGCTTTAAAACCCTTGATTGGCGCTCCCAACGACCCATTCCTCGACTTCTCCTCATCGTGGCCGCCCTCGCCCTCATCGTTCAAACCTACCAGTACTCCCTTGCTGTTCTTTTTTGTGGCTACCTTCTTTACGGCTTTATTCGCCCAAAATTAAGTCGCCGACTTCGCTCGGAAATCGAAGAAGAAAAAATCCGCTCTATCCTCTGATCTCCTAGTTACCCAACGTTAGATCTGGGTTCGCCTTTTTCTTTTTAAATTTAGCTGCACCGTCGATCGCTGAATCATCGCCATCAAAGCCTCTGCCTCCGGACCGGCTTTCTTTTCTAACAGGGCCTGCTGAGCGCTCTGCAAAGCCTTCTCAACCGCGTGCTCATCAATGTCCTCTGGCTTCACCGCCATATCGGTCAAGATCGTCACCCGATCTCCCGTGACCTCGGCGAAGCCCCCGCCCACCGCCAGCTCATCCCCACGCGAACCGGCCTTCAAATCGAGCTCCCCAGGCTGAATCGCCGTCAAGAGAGGGACGTGACCCGGCAAAATGCCCAGTTGCCCCTCCACCCCAGGCATGACCACCTGCTCAACATCGCTGTCGAACGTCTTGCCCTCAGGGGTCACCACCACCAGCCGAAGTTTTCCCGCCATACTTAGGCCTTGGCGACCGCCCCAATGCCACCCTTCATATAGAAGTTGGCCTCCGGAACATCATCATGCTTTCCTGCCAGAATTTCCTTAAACCCTTTGATCGTTTCAGCCACCGGAACATACTCACCCTTTGTTCCCGTAAATACCTCCGCCACATGGAAGGGTTGACTCAAGAATCTCTGGATTTTTCGCGCACGATACACCGTCAATTTGTCCTCAGGGGATAACTCATCCATTCCCAAGATCGCAATAATATCCTGCAAATCCTTGTACTTTTGCAACACCCGCTGCACTCCACGAGCCACCTCGTAGTGCTCTTGTCCTACGATCTCCGGCGCCAACGCCTTGGAGGTCGAGGCCAACGGATCTACCGCCGGATAAATTCCCAACTCTGCAATCGATCGCTCCAACACAATCGTTGAATCCAAATGAGCAAAGGTGTTCGCAGGCGCCGGATCGGTCAAATCGTCCGCAGGTACATACACCGCTTGGAATGACGTGATCGAACCCTTCTTCGTCGAAGTAATCCGCTCCTGCAGATCCCCCATCTCAGCCGACAAGGTCGGTTGATATCCCACCGCGCTCGGAGTCCTTCCCAATAAGGCCGACACCTCTGAACCAGCCTGACTGAACCGGAAGATATTATCGATAAAGAGCAATACGTCCTGGTTCTTCTCATCACGGAAATATTCCGCAATGGCCAGACCACTCAACGCCACCCGCATCCGCGCTCCCGGCGGCTCATTCATCTGCCCATACACCAGAGCCACCTTCGATTTCGAAATATCCTTTAAATTAATAACTCCAGCTTCCGACATTTCGTGGTACAGATCGTTACCTTCACGAGTTCTTTCTCCAACCCCTGCAAAGACGGAGAATCCACCGTGCCCTTTGGCGATGTTGTTGATCAACTCCATGATCACGACGGTCTTACCTACTCCCGCACCTCCGAACGCTCCCACCTTGCCCCCCTTAGTAAAGGGACAGATTAGATCGATCACCTTAATGCCCGTCTCCAAAACCTTGGCCTGCGTATCCTGCTCCACCAAAGTCGGAGCCCGACGATGAATCGGATATCTCTTTTCCGCTTTCACCGGTCCTCGCTCATCCACCGGCTCCCCGAGAACATTCAGCACCCGTCCCAACACCCCCTCCCCCACCGGAACGGAGATCGGAGCACCCGTATCCTTCACCGCCATTCCACGCTTCAACCCTTCAGTCGAGGACATGGCCACCGCTCGCGCCCAGTCGTCCCCTAAATGCTGTTGCACCTCCAGCACCACGCTCGTCTTGACCCCCTCCACCTCAAAGTTCACCTCCAAGGCTGAAAGCAAAGCAGGCATGCTCGCATCGCCAGAAAATTCCACATCCACCACTGGACCGATCACTTGGACGATCGATCCCACATTGTTTGCTGTTTTGGTTGCCATAACTGCTCTCCTTTTTCCGTCAGGCCATGGCCATTTGTGCCGTGGCGATCTCCAACAGCTCGGTCGTAATGCCGCTCTGCCGGACTTTGTTATATTCCAGGGTGAGGTCCTTGATCATTCCCTTCGCGTTGTCGGTGGCACTCTTCATCGCCACCATCCGCGCGGAATGCTCGGAGGCCTTAGCGTCCAGCACCAGCTGATACACCTGAAAATGGATATAGGCAGGAAGTAAGGCCGATAGCACCTCATCCCCGCTCGGTTCATAGATATACTGCAAGTTTTCGTCCGCCTGGATGGATTGTTCCTCATGCTTTCCCGTTCCTGCCTCCAACTTCTCCAGCTTGCCGATAGGAAGCAGGTCATTTCTCTCCGGTTTCTGCACGAGAGTATTTAAAAAACGCGTATGAAAAATTGAAACGCTATCGATCTTGCCCTCCAAATACTGATCGATCAAAAATTGGCTGATCTGCTTAATCTTATAGCTTGAAGAGTCGTCCTTCACTTCAAAGTCCGCCAGTAACTCCCTTCCCATCCGCGCCACAAACTGCTTTCCTTTCTTTCCCGCCGTGACGAATACCGTCTCTTGGGGCAACAATCCCACCTCCCTCAAAAGATTCGTATTCAGTGCCCCACACAAACCCTTATCGGTGCTGATCACTAAGGCACAAGGACGACGAATCTCCCGCTTCTCCAAAAAAGGGTGCGAAATCGAGCCCACTCGATTCGCCAATGACGAAAGCACCCGATTCATCGACTCTGCATAGGGTCGTCCCGCCAAAGCCGCCTGCTGCGCCTTGCGCATCTTGGAGGCAGCGACCATCTGCATCGCCTTCGTGATCTGCGCGGTATTTTTTACCGAGCGGATCCGTCGACGGATATCACGTGTGCTCGCCATCGCTCAATCCTTAGGCCGAGGGCTGACTCGCGACAAAATCGCTCAACGCGCTCTTCAGGTCGGCAGAAATGGCATCATCCACCGCCTTCTTTTGCCGAATCGCCGAAAGGATATTGTCCTTACGGGTTGTTAGATATTCAGTCAGACGCGTCTGGAACGCTTTCACCTTGTCCACGGGCACAGCGTCAAAGTACCCATTCTGAATCGTCCAAAGAATTGCCACCTGCACCTCCACCAGGAGCGGTTGATACTGAGTCTGTTTAAACACCTCTACAATTCGGGCTCCTCGATCCAATTTTGCCTTCGTCGCGGCGTCCAGATCACTTGAGAATTGAGCAAAAGCGGCCAATTCGCGGAACTGAGCCAGTTCCAGTTTGATCTTACCCGCTACCTGCTTAATGGCCTTGATCTGTGCGGCCGATCCCACTCGGGAAACCGAAAGACCCACACTAATTGCAGGACGTACGCCTTGATAGAACAGATCCGTCTCTAGATAGATCTGCCCGTCCGTGATTGAGATGACGTTCGTCGGGATGTAGGCCGATACGTCTCCCGCCTGCGTCTCGATGATCGGCAGTGCGGTCAACGAGCCATTCCCTGCTTTCTCGCTCAACCGAGCGCTCCGTTCGAGCAACCGCGAGTGCAGATAAAACACGTCGCCAGGATACGCCTCACGACCCGAAGGACGCCGCAAGACAAGTGAGACCTGACGATACGCCACCGCATGCTTCGATAAATCGTCAAAAATAATCAAAGCATCCATGCCATTATCCATAAACCACTCGCCGATGGCGCAACCCGCAAAAGGCGCAAGATACTGCGAAGTCGCGGAATCAGAAGCATTTGCCGCCACCACGATGGTGTACTTTAAAGCGCCGGTTTCCTCGAGAACCGCTAAAGTACGGGCAAGGCTGGAATTTTTCTGACCGACCGCAACGTAGATCGAGTACACAGGACGAAATGTTTTATCCCCCAACTTCTCTGCCAGCTGGTTGATTCGTGCCTGATTAATAATCGTATCGATCGCCACCGTGGTCTTTCCGGTCGAACGATCCCCGATAATCAACTCCCGTTGCCCTCTTCCAATCGGGATCATCGCGTCGATCGCAAGAATTCCCGTTTGCAACGGTTGAGTAACCGATTGCCGCTTAATGATTCCAGGTGCAATTTTTTCGACAGGGTAAGACTCTTTGGACTGGATCGGACCTTTGCCGTCCAGCGGCGCTCCCAAAGCATCCACCACACGACCTAACAACCCTTTACCCACCGGAACCTGTAAGAGCTTCCCAGTGGCCTTGACCTCATCCCCCTCTTTTAAGTGAGTGAAATCACCAATAATAATCGCTCCCACTTCTGTCTCTTCCAAATTCAACGCCAAGCCAGTCACCCCGCCTGGGAATTCGATCATCTCGTTCAGTGCAACCGCGGACAGACCTTCAATCTTGGCCACTCCGTCTCCGATTTCACGGATGCGCCCGGTATGCTTCTTCGTAACCTCCGATTTTAGTTTCCCAATCTCGGCTTCAATTTCTGCAACGATTCCACTCATGTTCTAGCTCCTTACTTTCTGGCAGAGTTTAGGCCGACCGAGCGAGCGCCTCCAAGCGCCCGCGAATGGTCGCGTCCCAGACATCACTGCCCACGCGAATTTTCAAACCGCCTAACATTTCTGGCCGAACTTCGACCTGCTGTGCCAGCGGTTTCCCGAAATGTTTTTCTAAAACTGCGAAAGCCGATTTTCCTCCGTCCTCCAACTTTACGGCGGAGACCACTTCGTGGGTAGCTCGTCCCACCTCCAACCGCACTAGCTGTACCAATCGCCCCAATACCTGAAGGTAGCCGCGGGGCTTCTTCTGCGCCAAAACTCCGATCACCTTCCGTAACCGCGCCTCGTCCAATCCCTGTTCCGAATGGCAGATTCGAAATAGGGTCTTGGCCTCAGATCTTGCGGCACGATTAATTTTCATCGGAGAGGGTCAGAATTTATCTGGCGACCTGAGCCACGGCTTCTTTTTGCAGACGCTCTTCGTCCTGCGGTGTCAGCACACGGCCGACCACCTTCTCCGTGGTTCGTGCTACCAAACGCCCCAACTCTTTACGCATCTCGGCTTCAAGTAGGGCTCGCTCCCGATCCATCGTTTCTTGGGCTTTTTTGACGAGCGTTTCGGCTTGGGCATGCGCCTCGGATAGCCGCTTCGCTCCTTGGATGTCAGCCGCGGCACGAGCCTCCGCCACCATCTTCTCGGAACGTGCCTCCGCATCCCGCAGGATTTTTCGTCTCTGCTCTTCAGCTTCAGCCAGGCTTTGACGGCCTTTTTCAGCGCCTGCCAAACCTTCTTCGATCAGACGTTTGCGCTCTGCCAACATCGTGAGCACAGGCCGATAGGCAAAGCGCCACAAGATCGCGAGAACGATGAGAAAGTTGATCGTCTGGGCAGTGAATTTTGCCCAATCGATCCCCAACTGCTCAGCGAGCTGGTGACCCGTTTCAACAAGGGAACTAGCCAACATGGCGGTTCTCCCGGTACCGGGTTATTTGTTGACGACGAAATAGACGAGAATCGCGAGACCCTCGGCAAACGCCATCCCTAGGAGACTGATGATCAACACAGGGTTGAAGGCCCCGGGATTCCGTCCCACCGCTTCGGCCGCACGTCCGCCGATCAGGCCGACGCCTAGCGCTGCACCCGCACCGACCAGCGCCACCGCTAACTGCATTCCGTTGAAGGTAACTTGTCCTGCTTCTGCCAGCATCATAGTTCGTTTCCCTTTCGTTGGACCCCCGATTTCCGTCTCCCCGACCCGCGCAGGTCGTTGGGAGCGAATTTCTAAAAGGTCACTCTAGTGCCCGCCCTCCTCTTCAGAGTGCGAACAAAGTGTAGCCGTAAAAGCCACACAAAGCATGGTGAAGACGATGGCCTGCACGAGGCAAACAATCAGCTCCAAAAAATAGAACGGCACTGCCGCGATTCCAAAAGGTAGCATCTTTAACATCAGGGTCAGAACACTTTCCCCGCCATAAACGTTTCCGTATAGCCGCATCGAGAGCGATACAGGTCGAATCAGAATCGAGATCAGCTCCACAATGCCTACCACCGCGAAAATAATTGTCATAGGCAGGAGCAAAAACCCGCCGATCTTTCCTTTCACTCCAAAGATGTGCTTCACCAACCCAAGTGGACCGTTGTACCAAACCGCCCAAAGAGTACTCATGATAAAATAGATGACTGCCATCGACACTGTCAGGTTGGCATCTGCCGTTGGAGGACGCAGAAAAGGACGCTCCACATGATCCACGGCAAAAGGCAAGCCACCCGCCACGGCATGCCCATAACCAATGCTTCCAACTCCAGGCATCAAGTCCACCAAGTTGGAAATCGTGATAAAAATAAAATAGGTCGCAATCAAGGGAAACGCCCAGCCCACAACTTTCGGTTCCAGTAGGCCTGAAATCATTCCCCGAACCGCATCCACCACTGCTTCCACAAAGTTTTGCGACCCGGTGGGTACCAGCGCCATCTTACGCGTGCCGATTCCCACAACCAAAAGAATGCCCAAAGCCACTCCCCATAAAGCCACCATGCTACTCGTGACAGGCAGAGGCCCGATTTGAAAAAATGTCGTGGCGGCCGCAGGAACGGGCGCACCAGCGGCGGCAGAAGCAAAAGGTAAAATCCAGTACATTGTAAGGCTTCAAATAGAGCCAAATTCACCCCAACTGCCAAGCCCATCCATCCCAAAGCTCGCTTTAGTCGCCAATAAACGCCGTCCGTTAGTTTATCTAATACTAAAAGTTCCGCTAATCGGTTGCTCATAAAATGTATTGATATGCCTGCATACTATGCCTACATTGCCTACATGGCAAAAAAGTTTAAAACACAGTATACCATTCGCGACATACCTGAGCCTACGGATAGTCGCCTTCGGGAAACGGCCGCGATGGAAGAAATCAGCCTCAACCAAGCAGCGCTTCAGGCTCTCCAGCGTGGGTTAGGGACAGGCGATCACTCCGTTCGTTACCGTTCCCTTCACTCCCTTCTTCATAAAAAAGATGAGGTGGATCAAGCCTCTTGGAGATCCACTTTAGCGGAGATGGATCGTGTGAATCCCGAGGATTGGAAATAAAACGGTGCGACTGCTCATCGATAGCAATCGCTTCATCGATTTCTGCTCAGGTGATCCCGAGGTCGTTAGTCGTCTTGAATCAGCCGTTCAAGTGATAGTCCCCTTTGTCGTCCTGGCAGAAATTCGAGTGGGATCACTACTTTTCAAACGCGGGTTGGATCAGGCCAGAGTGCTGACAGAATTCTTGCAGCAACCAGGGATCCGCACGGTTCACTCAACAGATACGACGACCCACCACTGCGCTTCACTCTACGTTTACCTCCGCAAGCAGGGCACACCGATTCCCACGAATGACATCTGGATTGCCGCACTCGCCTTAGAGCACTCCCTGGTTGTCTACACACGGGACGCCCACTTCGATCATCTACCTCAAATTCCAAAGATTCGTTAATCGACAAAAAGAAAACCGCCCCGTGACTATAGAAGCCACGGGGCGGTTAAACTCTGGCGACGACCTACTCTCGCGTGCCCTATAGACGCACTACCATCGGCGATGTCGCGTTTCACTTCCGGGTTCGATATGGGACCGGGTGGGACCACGACTCTAAGGCCACCAGACCACTGTTCCTCTCAGGGAAATCCCCCCTCCTGGAAAAGGCCGTCTGTCGGCTTTCGTCACTTTCGTTTTCAAAGAATCCCGCGGGGATTCCCTGATAACTGCGCAAAATAGATTCAACTTCTGCCGAGACGCTGGAAATAAAATCAGCGACTCATTGCGAATCAAAAAAACTCAGTGAATTGTCCGCCGGCGACCCGCTCCCCGAGGGAAGCGGACCGCATCGCGGAAAATCCTGAGATCAAGCCAATTGGGAAATTAGTATCGCTTAGCTAAACACGTTACCGTGCTTCCACTTGCGACCTATCAACGTGATTATCTACCACGTCCCTAATGGGGAAATGTCATCTTCGGATGAGCTTGGCGCTTAGATGCTTTCAGCGCTTATCTCTTCCGTACTTAGCTACCCGGCGCTGCCGCTGACGCGACAACCGGAACACCAG